>JAPYNO010000127.1 GCA_028283025.1 Pseudomonadales bacterium
CTCCTTAGCGTCACCCTAGCCATCCTCGCCGCCTCCCTTGTCGGCACAGCACATGCGCAGCTTGAGGGCATTCAAGGCTCATCTGCCTGCACAGACCAGACACAACTAAAAACGTTCATTCTGCGAGCCCCAACCAACATCACAAAGAATTCGGTCACAATTACCTCGGAGAGTGGGGTAACTGGTGAGGGGATAACTCTTGGAATCCCCGGCCCAAATAAGGGGTACCCCTTTACTGCTGTTCTAATAGTGCATGAACCTAATCAACCACTTTCACAGGGTAAAGCTCAACAACATGATATTGTCCAGAATGCCGCTACGCGGGTGTCTACAACACCTCGAACCTTCACCGGCTTGAAACAGAATACGAATTATATTGTGTCCTATACCCATTCACGCCAAGGCCGAAGCACTGTTTTCTCACGCCGTTGCTTCAGGACCGCGGTTGACCCCGCCGCTATGAGCAGGTCAGTTCAATACCATGCCGATATAGATAGGTATGCTGGCGGATGCTTCGCATTCGGTGGCACGCCTGCGCAAGTACAGGCATGTTTGTGCGGTGCTAGGAACGCATCCGGCCAATGGCGACGGCTACAACTGGCAAATAAGCTCCGCAGAGCGAACAAAGCTCGGCTGCTGAACGAACTAACGCCCGAACGCGCTCAGGGGGTTGAGGTTTCGTCTTCTGCTGCCCGACGGCAACGTCCCCGACACCCCGATTGATGGCATCGCGGGAACTGCTTGAGAAGCACCCGCCCGCGCCAAACCCAAGCGCAATGCCTATGCCATAACGCAGCCCGATTCAGGCTGACGCAGTTCGAGTCGGCAGGCAATATTCCGAAATGTCCTGAACCGCTACATCGAGGGGAGAGCAGGCGGTGCTCCGTGTTATGCTAGCTTTGCCCCAATTCTAAGGCAGAGAATGAGGGCTGGCTCTGGTAACAGTTCGGGAACCTGAAAGCAGTGCCGATGGGCACTCCTTTGAGCTGCTTGATGCGGTTGAAAGCTACTTCAAGCCCGCTCTTCCCTGATCCAGAAAGCTCCCTCTCCTTGTTGGCAGGCGTTTCGTGACAATTCTGCAATACGACGAAAATGGCTGCCTCTTGCCTGGGGAGCACGAAATGACGTGGCGTGAATTTGAAAGGATGTTTGCTTACAACGAGGCTCGAGGGAAATTACTCTCTCAACTCATGGATTTTATCGAGGAGTACTGTAGGGGATGCTGTTTCAGCGCGATCATAGGCGGAAGCTACGTGACCAATAAGGAACAGCCGAACGACATAGATGTCGCATTCAACTTTGGTCGTGAGAACCCTAGCCTTTATGAGCGAAACCAAGCTCAGAAGATTATCGACAACCGGGATCAGATCAAGCGCGACTATGGCCTCGATGCTTTCTTTGGAGTAGCATGGAAAGCTAGGTTTCAGAGATTTCGGCCATTGGTTATGAATCTCCAAGCTATGCCCTCCAACCATAAAGGAACGGTGAAGATCCAACTATGACGACTTGGACTCAAAACCTAGAAGAAACCGTTGACATCTTTCTAAACGGCCTAGCGGACCTTCACCGGGAGCACGATCCCGATTCGACGTTTTACGCGAGCCTAGCCAACAGCTATAAGAAAGAGATTCATAAACTGTACCGGGAGGACCTTGCTGTCGCGAGCCTTTTGGATACCTCGCATTTAGTCGCACACTACTCTAGCGAATTGGACCTGAACCCAACGTTTTCGCTTGTGTCCAGTCTCTGCGGGCACTTGCACGGAGCCATTACAAATATCGCAGAATCATTTTTTCACCTGCGATCAGCCTCCACAGAGAAAGTGAAGTGGCCGAAAGAACTTACTCCCCAACTGTCGGGCATGGTGCCGGGCAACCTCGCTCTCGGAGTGCGCATCGGCACGGGCGAGATCGCTCAACACGATTTGTTTGCTGATGAACTCCAGCTCATGGTCGATGATGTCGAATCCGCCCTAGATGGGGTCGCAAAGATCGGCGAGCTCCTGCAAAACGGTGAGCTTTCGCCTAGGTTTAAGGATGAATATCAGGATCCTGCAACGCGTGACATCATCCTTGCGGCTGCTGCGAACCTCTCTCCCTCATCACGAGGGCTGGTTCAACAAGTGGTTTTTCAGCAGAAAAACAATGCCAGCCAAAATCAAGCTCCCTTGACTAGGGAATCGGGCAAGGTCCTGCGCCAAGAATTACGCCGGCCGGAGAAGACAGCCAAGAAGGGGGCGTTTTCGGGCTTAGTACGAGCGGTCGACCTCGACACACGCAGATTCACCTTACGCAAGGTTTCAGAATGGGGATCGATCAGATGCATATTTCGAACACCTTCCGAACAGAGGGCTGCGGCACTAGAAGGCATCCTGAATGCGAGCGTTAAGGTATCAGGGGCATATGAAACCGCTCCGGGCAAGGACACGCCTAGGCTCATGCATGTGCACGAAATTGACATCATTACTCCTGCCGCCGAGCAAAACGAGCTCGACCTATAGAATCAAGCCAGTTAGCCCGAATTTCAGGATGGTCGAGCTAAGCAACCGCGATAATCGCCCTGATTTTCCACCAACCGGCACGCTCAAATTCCAAGATAAGCCTGCTCCTTCCATAGCATGAAATATTCAATTGACAACGTTCCCTTTTTCGACGGACATGGAGGATTCGATACAAGCTTTCTTCGATCAGTCGCTGGAGTGAAGCACTTTCCTTCCTAGCCACATGCTTGGCCTGCTCAAGCAACTCATCAGGAAGCACAATCGCTCAGTTTTCTTTTCCCGCATACTTGCCTCGCTCACCAACCAATTTGACACCATTCCGGGCAATTCCTAGAATTGCCCGCAGATGGTGCTACTCAAACAAGTAGTCAAAAGGGAACCCGGTGCGAAGCCGGGGCTGTACCCGCAACTGTAAGCCAGAAGCTTGCGGCCAATGCGCCACTGGAGTGATCTCCGGGAAGGCGGCCAACAAGCGTTGATCGGCGAGCCAGGAGACCTGCCATCGCGTCGTTCGTTCAAGGACCGGGCTTTGTCTATGAACGGGGAAAGCGTTGCACCGCTTGTTCTTCCTGAGTAACGACCTAGCTGGCCTGTGCCCGCAGCCTGCGCGGCACGGCCTGACCGATTTCGTTGCCAACTGAGGGAAGCCAAGGAGACAACAAAATGACCCAGTCCATAAGACGAGGCGCGAGCGCGGAGGCGCCCGTGCTAGACAAGCTAGCTGCGCTGGCATTCGCCGCGACGACTGCGACGATGCTGACCGCTGGCGCAATCGCGGAAGTGCTAGACGAAGCGCCGCACACACAAATCGAGACCATCGTCGTCACTGCAACGCGCATCGAGCAAACCCCAGCCGAGACGGGATCGACCGTGCGCATCATCGACGCGGACGAGCTACAAGCCATGGGCTTCTCTCATGCACTCGATGCCATCGCGCGCGCACCGGGCGTCACTGTCAATCAAAACGGTAGTTTCGGAGGGGCTGCTGGTGTGCGTATTCGCGGCGCTTCGAGCGACCAAACACTGGTGCTGATCGATGGGGTGGCGGTCAACGACGCCTCGTCGCCCGGCGGCGGCTACAACTTCGCCCGTGTTGACACTGAGAATATCGAGCGTATCGAGATTCTGAGCGGCCCTCAGTCAACGCTGTGGGGAACCGATGCCATTGGCGGCGTGGTTTCCATCGCCACCAAGCGGCCTGAGCAGGGGATGGGCGGCAATCTGTTCGCGCAAGCTGGTTCCTTCGACAGTTTTCGCGGCGGGGCTTCCGTCTCTCGCGGCGGCGATGCGGGTGATTTCCGACTTGCGGCCACCCGGTTGGACGCGAAGGGCCTGTCTAAGGCCGATGAGCGCAACGGCAATAGCGAAGAGGACGGCATGGAATCGCTGACACTCTCCGCTCGCGGCGGGATCAATCTTGGGCGCGGTCTGCGTCTTGAAGGCAGTCTGCTGTGGAACGATTCGACCGCCGAATTCGATGGCTTCCGTTCCGGGGCCGAAGGCAGTGTCGGCGATGGCGATGAGGTCAGCAAGACCGAGGAACTGTCTGGGCACATGGCGCTACGAGCACCGCTCTTTGATGCACGGCTCGACAATCTGCTGCTCGTAGGTCGTTCCGAGATTGATCGCGAGAACCTGACGAACGGCAGCCCTAGCTTTGATGCCACCGGCGAACGCACGATTTTTCATTATCAGGGCACCTTGACCATCAATGCGCAAAGCACACTCGCGGTGGGCGCTGAGCGTGAAGGGGCCAAGGCGAAGGACAACGATAGCGCCATTCGTGGCCTGTTCGCGCTCTATGAGTGGCATCCTGTGCAGGTGCTGACGCTCACGGGTGGCATTCGCTCCGACGATCACAATCGGTTCGGCTCCCCCACCACTGCCCGCTTCGCGGCTGCGTTTCAGGCCTTGCCAAGCCTGACGCTACGCACTAGCTGGGGGGAAGGATTCAAGGCGCCATCGCTTTTTCAAACGACCTATGTGTGCTGCGGCGCTTCGATGCCCAACGCCGCCCTGCAGCCGGAACGTTCTGAAGGCGTCGATGTCGGTGTCGAGTGGCATCTGGCCAACGGAGCCGGGCATATTGGCCTGACCTATTTCCGCCAGGACACGGACAACCTGATTAACTTTTCGTTCGCGGTCGGGGGCTACGAAAACATCAACAAGGCCGAATCGAAGGGCTTCGAAGTCTCGGCCGCTTGGCAACTTAACGATACGGTCTCGTTATCGGCGGACTACGCGCACATCCAGGCGGAGGAAGGCGATGGCACGCCGCTGCTTCGACTGCCCGAACATTCCGGCGACCTCGCCCTTGGGTTCACGCCATCCGGCCCGTTCTCCGGTGCTGTCCTTGCGCGGTTCAACGGCCGAGAACCTGATCGTGGCGGCATCAAACTAGACGATTGGACGCGCATCGACATCAGCGGCCGATACATGGTTGCCGATGAGTTCGAGTTGTTCGGGCGCATCGAAAACCTGTTCGATGTCCACTACCAGCAAATCCTCGGCTATGGGACGCCGGGGCTGTCCGGCTCGTTGGGACTGCGGTGGCACTTCTAGCCCGCCTGTCTCACCGACTGCCGTCGCGAGGAGGGTGGCTCGCGCTTGCCGTCCTGCTCGCTGGTTGCGGCGAACAGCCAGCGGGCGTTTTGCCGGAACCGAGCGGGATTCCGCAACGCATCGTGAGCCTCGACTATTGCGCCGACCAGTATGTCCTACGACTCGTCGAGCGGGCGCGAATTTTGGCGGTTTCACCAGACGCCCGGCGCGAATTTTCCTACATGCGCACAGCGGCTGACGGCCTGCCAAGCGTGCGGCCCGTGGTCGAGGATGTCATCGTGCGAAAGCCCGACCTCGTAGTACGCTCCTATGGCGGCGGGCCGCAAGCGACGGCCATGTTCGAGCGCGCCGGCATCGCGGTGCATCAACTCGGTTGGGCGGACGACTTCCCAAGCATTCTGCGCACAATCCAGGCAACAGCCGAAGCCGTAGGTTCCATCGCCGAGGGACAGAAGGTTGTGCAAGAGACGACAAAGCGAATCGCCCGGATATCCGAGCAGCCTGCCGCTCCCACCGCTCTGTACATGACCCCTGCGGGCGTCACTTCCGGACCGGGTTCGCTCATCCACACGATGCTTGATGCCGCCGGATTGCAGAACTTTGAAGCCCGGTCGGGCTGGTGGCCGATCCCTTTGGAACGGCTCGCCTACGAACAACCCGACCTCATTGCGGCAGCTTTTTTCGAGAGCGCGACCAACCATCCTCATGCTTGGAGCGCAACCCGGCATCCGGTGGCGCAAAGCCAACTCCGGACACGCGAAGTCATCCCAATTCAAGGCGCTTGGACTGCCTGCGGAGGATGGTTTCTGATGGACGCAGTGGAGGCATTGAGCAAGGGCGCGCGACCATGCGGCTCAGAAAGCGTCGGTGAGCTATGCGCACAGGGTTGATCGCGCTGGCACTCGCCTCCCTTGCGGCAGTGTTTGCCGCCTGCCTATTGGGCCCGACACAGATGAGCGTCGAGCGGGTTGTATTGGCGCTGCTCGGGCTCGGCGCGCCGGGCGATCAGCTCGTTGTTGTACAGATCCGGCTGCCGCGCGCGCTCGCCGCATTTGCCGTCGGCGCTGCCCTTGGCGCGAGCGGTGCCGCACTACAAGGGCTGCTGCGCAACCCGCTCGCTGAACCCGGGGTACTTGGTGTTTCGGCATCGGCATCGCTTGCTGCCACCGCGACCCTCTACTACGGTTTGGCGGCGATCAGTGCTTGGGCCATGCCAGTCGCCGCCATCTCCGGCGCGCTTGCGGCAACCACGCTGATCGCGCTGACCGCACTGCGCACCGCCTCCGCCGTCACGCTTATCCTCATCGGCGTAGGGTTTTCAAGCTTTGCTGGCGCGATCATGAATTTGCTGTTGAATCTCGCCCCGAATCCCTTTTCCCTTGCGGATATGATCAACTGGATGCTAGGGTCGGTGGCCAATCGCAGCTTCCACGACCTCGCGTTGGCCGCACCTTTCCTCATGGCTGGGTTGTTGATTCTGTTCATCAGCAGACATGGCCTCTCGGCGTTGACGCTCGGGGAGGAAGCAGCGAGCGGCATCGGCCTCGATCTCAAAAGGCAGCGCTTGCTAGTCGTGCTCGGCACCGGCCTCGCCACTGGCGCCGCTGTGTCGCTCGCTGGTGTCATCGGCTTCGTTGGCATTGTCGCTCCACACATCGTTCGATCCATGGTCGATCATGATCCGGCGCGCTCACTACTCCCCGCTGCGTTGCTAGCTGGCTTGATGCTGGTATTAGCAGACATCGGCGTGCGCATTGTTCCGACGAGCAGCGAACTCAAGCTCGGCGTGCTGGCAGCATTGATCGGCGCGCCTGCTTTCATCTGGATCGCCATGCGAAGGCGCACTGTTCATGACTAACTCGCAACACACCCCATCCCGCGTATTGAACAAGGGGCACGAATTAGTAGTGTCCGGCCTTACCCTTAGGGCGGGCGGTGTGACGCTTGTTGAAGACGCTTCGTTTCGCCTGCGCAGCGGCGAACTGGTTGCCCTGCTCGGGCGCAACGGCGCTGGTAAAACCAGCCTGCTGCGGGGCGCGATCGGCATTGCGCCGCGCACGAGTGGCCAGTCGCGCATCAAAGATGAGGATACAGCTCGGATGCCATCCGGGCAACGCGCCAAGCACTTGGCGTATCTGCCGCAAAACCGACCGCTCGCCTGGCCCAATCCGGTTCGCGATGTTGTAGCGCTCGGGCGCTTTGCGCATGGCGTTGCGCTAGGACGACTACGCGGCGTCGATGCGCAAGCTGTAGAGCGGGCGCTCATCGCCTGCGACCTGCAAGACCTCGCCGAACGATCAACAGCCACCTTGTCGGGCGGCGAGCTGGCGCGCGTGCATTGCGCTCGCGCCTTCGCCGCCGAAGCATCCTTGTTGATCGCCGACGAGCCGGTGGCGGAACTCGACCCCTATCATCAGTTTCGAGTCATGGAGTTGATTCGCAACTATGTTGACCAAGGAGGCGGCGCCTTGGTTGTGCTGCACGACATTGTGCTCGCCCGGCGCTATGCGACCCGCCTGATCTGGATGAAGGACGGACGCATTGTCGCCGATGGCCCACCTGAAGCAACCTTGGATGCGGATCGGCTGGCAGAGATTTATGGCGTGCGCGGACACATCGAAGACACCCGTGTGGTGATCGACGGGCCGCTATAGGAAGAGCAGGTGATGCGGGCGAGGGCATTGATGATTCAAGGTACCGGCTCGGATGTCGGCAAGTCGCTCATTGTCGCAGCACTGTGCCGCATCGCCCGTAGGCGCGGCATTGCGGTGGCGCCGTTCAAGCCGCAAAACATGTCGAACAACGCGGCTGTGTGCGCCAATGGTGAAATTGGTCGCGCCCAAGCCCTGCAAGCGCAAGCGGCTGGCCTCGAACCGCATGTAGATTTCAATCCCATACTGCTGAAGCCCGAATCGGACAAAAGCGCTCAGGTAGTAGTGCAGGGCAAGGTCGCCAACAGCCAAACCGCCGCCGACTATATGGCGAGACGGATGAGTCGAATGGGCGCTGTGATTGAGAGCTTTGAGCGGCTTGCCAACAACTATCAACTGATCCTCGTGGAAGGCGCGGGCAGCCCTGCGGAGATCAACCTGCGGGCGGGCGATATTGCCAACATGGGTTTTGCCCGGCGTCTCGATGTGCCTGTTTGCTTGGTGGGCGACATCGATAAGGGCGGCGTGACTGCCAGCCTCGTCGGGACGCGCACGGTTCTCGCGCAAGAAGACGCGGCTTTGATCAAAGGATTCATCATCAATAAGTTCCGCGGTGATGCCACGCTCTTCGATGATGGTTTTGCCGCCATTGAAGCACGCACCGGCTGGCGCGGCTTTGGCGTCGTTCCGTGGCTTTCTAGCGCCCATCTGTTGCCAGCCGAGGACGCTGTTGTCCTTGAGCGCGAAACTCTTGTCGGCGAGGACGGCTTGGTCGTTGTCGCGCCCATGCTTTCCCGCATCGCCAACTTTGACGATGCCGATCCGTTGCGCATGGATTCTGGCATCGATTTCCGTTGGATACCGCCTGGTCGCGCACTGCCTCGGGATGCCGATGTCGTCATCCTGTTCGGCACCAAATCGACCTTGGGCGACCTCGCCTTTTTGCGCGCTCAAGGCTGGCACCACGACATTCTCGCGCATGTGCGCACAGGCGGCAGGGTGCTAGGACTGTGCGGCGGCTTTCAAATGCTGGGACGCACGATCAGGGACGCCGAGGGCGCGGATGGAGCGGCTGGGCAGGCGGACGGACTTGGGCTGCTCGACGTGCATACCGAAATGATGGGCGCCAAGGCCGTTTCCCCGGTGCGTGGTCATTGCCTGCGCACCGGCTCGATGATCGAGGGCTATGAGATTCACGTCGGGCAAACAACCGGCCCGGACACTGAGCGTCCGTTGTTCGAACTGCAAGGGCGGCATGACGGCGCAGTTTCAGCCGACGGCAAGGTTGAAGGCACCTATGTCCACAGCGTGTTTGCTAGCGATGCGTTTCGCAAGGCTTGGCTGCGCCGCGCGGGCGCTGTCAAAGTTTCGACGCTCGACTATCGAGCTGCCGTGGAAGCCGCCATCGACGCAATCGCCGACGATGTAGAGCAAGCAATCGATATAGAGGCGCTGCTGGCGTGCGCATCAAAGCCGCGGCAGCCATAGCAAGCCGATGAGCGGCGCGATGCTGATGATGGCAGCCTGGGCAATCGAATCCTTGTGCGGTTACCCGGCTTGGTTGTATCGCCGCATCCGCCACCCAGTGGTCTGGATGGGCGCTCTTGTCGAATGGTTCGAAAGCGCATTCAACCGCACCGAATTGACTCATGCGCAGCGCTACGGCTACGGCGTGGTCACCACGTTGGTCATAGTGGCTTCGGCAACCGCTGCCGGATACGCCATATCGGCTGCCTTGACAGCACCGATACTTGGTCTCGTGGTTGAGGCCGCCATCGCTTCTAGCTTGATCGCTTCGCGCAGTCTGTACGGCCATGTCGCCGCTGTCGCTACAGCGCTCGACCAAAACGATATAGCTGCTGCTCGCGCCGCAGTCGCCCGCATCGTGGGGCGCAAAACGGATGCCTTGTCTTCTGGCGGGACGGCCGGAGCCGCTTTGGAGAGCCTTGCGGAAAACGCCTCGGACGCTGTTGTCGCCCCCTTGTTCTGGGGCGTCCTGTTCGGGCTCCCCGGCATGGCGGCGTACAAAGCCATTAACACCCTGGATTCCATGATTGGCCACCGTGACGAACGCTATGCCGCCTTTGGCGGTTTCGCCGCCCGTCTCGACGATGTGGCGAACTTTCTGCCAGCGCGACTGACGGCTTTCCTGATCGCCATCGCAAGCGGAAAAAAGGCCGCTTTCCACACCATGCTGCGGGATGCACGCAAACACCGCTCTCCGAATGCCGGCTGGCCGGAGAGCACCATGGCAGGCGCACTCGGCGTGCGACTTTCCGGGCCGCGCCGCTATGGCGACACTGTCTCTAGCGACCCATGGCTCAATGCCGGGGCAAGGGCATCGCAGCCGCAGGATCTGCGCCGTGGATTGGCACTGTATCTCCGCACTGCTTGTCTCGCCACGCTGCTGCTGGCATCGATAGCGATGTTGCCGAGGCTTCTGTGAGCCTGCGCCATGAGGATGCGCACGGCGGCGCACTCGATGCGATGCGCAAGCTGTTTCCGAGCGCACCAGAGCCTTGGGTTGATCTTTCCACCGGCATCAACCCTTGGCCTTGGTCAGCAAGCGGCTGGGACGATGCCCCCTATCGACTGCCCACCGAAACAGATCGAAAACGGTGCATCTCCGCGATGGCAAAGGTCTTTGATGCGCCCGAACAGAACATTCTCATCGGCCCCGGCAGCGAACTGCTGATCCATCTACTCCCAACGCTACTGCGCCCGAAACGGGTGGCCGTGCTCTCGCCGACGTATGCGGATCACGCGCGCGTTTGGCAAAGAGCCGGCAGCCACATCATCGAGACACCCACGCCGCTTGCCCAGGCGCGCTCATGCGACATGGTCGTAATCTGCAACCCCAACAACCCCGATGGCAAACGCTTCGAACCGGAAGCAATCGAAATCGCCCGCCGTCATTTGAACAAGCGCAACGGCTGGCTGGTCGTTGACGAGGCCTTCGTGGATTTGGCGCCAGAGCTCAGTTCGGCACCACGAGTGGCGACCGGAAATCTCCTCGTGCTGCGCTCCGCAGGCAAGTTCTACGGACTCGCCGGCTTACGGCTCGGCGCCCTGCTCGGCCCGCCGAAGCTTCTGCATAAGCTCGCCGCACACATGGGCATCTGGCGTGTATCGACACCAGCCCTGACCATTGGCGCAGCCGCTTACGAAGATCGTGCCTGGCAAGCAGCGACAAGGCCGCGCCTAGCCAAGGCTCGCGAGCGGCTCGACCACCTGCTTGCACAGACCGAATGTCGGGTGACGGGCGGCACCGACCTGTTTCGCTATGTCGAAGTAACCGATGCCGATGAGACTTGGCGCCAACTGGCCGAACACGGGGTCTATGCCCGACGATTCTCATGGACAAACCACCATCTGAGAATCGGACTACCGAAAGACACCGAAGCCGAAACGCGGTTGATGAATGCGTTGCGGGGTTAGGCGGAAGTTCCGCGCTTTGACTGAGGGATGATGTGGTCCGCGTCCATCTGCTCGATGGGCAGGTCTTCGCTGGCCACGGGCACATGCCCTCCTCGGACCACTCGCGCCGCTCCTTGCACAGCACCCCTCGGTTCCGTTGTGCCTGCCCCTGTGGACGGTTCTGCCGTGCATCTTTTCTCCCGCAAAGATGTTGACGACAATCGTCGTTGCTATAATTCACTTTTTACATAAAAGCTAGCGAATGGATTTCCATGCTGCGCGGTTTTTCATTTGTTTGAATTGTGACAACTTTTTCGATTGACTAGAACACGTTAGCGAAATGGTAGACGTTGTTTCATTGTTTTCTGGAAGTGGCGGCTCGGACGCTGGCGTAATTGAAGCGGGATTTGACGTAGTCATGGCAAATGATCGGCTCGCTTACGCTCGAGATGTATATCAGGCCAACCTGCCGGAAACGAACTATATTCACGGCAACATCGAGAAAATCCATGATTTTCCAAGCGCTTCGTTGCTTATTGGGTGCTATCCATGCCAAGGGTTCAGTCAAGGTGGCGTGCGGGATCCGTCACGCAAAATCAATAGACTTTACTTGGAATTTGCACGTGCGCTGAAGAAAATTCAACCTAAAGCGTTTGTTGTTGAAAATGTATCTGGAATGATGCGGAAGAACTTTCGACATTTGCTGAAAGATCAAGTTGATGCGTTCACGCGCGAAGGATACGAAGTGCGCGTCGGGGTGTTGAATGCTTCGGATTTTGGCGTTGCGCAAGATAGGAAACGGATTTTCATGGTTGGAATCAGCCAAGGCTTCGGTGTGGATTTCAGATTTCCGAACCCTTCCCATGGAGATGGCACCGGTCAACCCAAATTGACCATTCGTAAAGCTATTGGACACCTTCCAGAATGGCCGGAGGGAGAGTTTTATGACCATGGATTTCATTGGTATTACCTGTCACGCAATCGCAGGCGGAATTGGGATGAACAGTCAAAGACTATTGTTGCCAATCCTCGACATATGCCACTTCATCCCAATAGTCCCGAACTGGTTAAGCATGCCGATGATGATTGGAGGTTTGCTGATGAGCGAAGAGCGCGGCGCTTTAGCTACCGTGAGGCCGCATCATTGCAGGGCCTTGGGAACTTAACATTTCCCGAAACATCGCATAAGAGTCTAAATCGTTGTTATGAAGTTGTCGGCAATGCGGTTCCACCGCAGCTATTCAAGGCAATAGTCGAATCCATCCCTGACATCTGGTAGCTTAATCAATTGCATTGGGTGCTTGCCAAATGATGCACTGTCCGTATCTCATGCTCGACCTTCGCATCGTCTTTCATATCTGCCAGCACCTTGGTTAATCTTGCTCTATCGAATATTAGGCCAGAGAAATTCGATGCTGCGCGCGCCATCATGGTCAGGTCGCCTGTATCCAAGTACGGAATCACAAAAAGACACACGGGAGTGGCGTATGGCAATCGAAAGATGCGTTCAATCTTCTTGAGCCGCAAGTCACGCTCCGTCTTCGAGTACCAGTCTTTTCCACAAGCGCTCTGACCGAAAAAGAACAGCCCGCCGGGTCGGCTGTCTAGACGACGATAATTTATGAAATCCACGCTGGCATCTTTGATCCGCTTCCCTTCCCTGTGTATGGTGGGGTCGGGGTTCCATTCAAGTTCGCCGGTACTTCCGTGAATGGCTCTTACGATTTCTTCGAATCCTTGGTCGCTATTCGCCCCAGTCCACCAGCACTTATCGCACTGAAAGAAGTTCTTGACTGCCATCGCCGAAAGGCGTTCGAATGAATTTGTCAACTCAAGCCAACTTTTCCCTTGCCTTCGGGTAGTTAATGACAGCAATAATAGTGATTCATACGTCATGACACCTTCTGTTGCTTGACTGTATGTCAGTGAAGATTGAACTAACTCAAAAGGGTACATACTCCCCAGCAATTCGGATCTCTTCTCTAACTCCAACCGTATCTTGCCTTCATGTATGTCACTGAAGGCCGCCACCGTAGACCAATCCTCATCGTCACCTAGGCTGCGCTCATAGTTAGCCAGATCTTCGATATTCCCGCTAATAATTTCATCGTCCAACCCATCGCCCACAATGGCATAGCTATTGTTTAAGGCACTGACTTCAACTTGATCAGCGTACTTTGCAATGTTCATTGACACTACAGAATCCTATCTAGATTCTAAGGTATCAATGACTGTACTTAGGATTTTCTGGGATCGCTTGCCTAATTTTCTGAATTGCTCCAGCTCGTCATGTCGCAGAGTTTCTCTCGCCACAAGTGTATTAATGGATTCCAAGTTCTTCGTAGTTCGATAGAAGAGGTCTTCAAGACGATCTTCTACTGGTCTGAGATTTTCCCAAACCTCATCCACACTCTCTCCGTTTTCGAGCTCCTTAACTGAAAAATCATCCTTCACAACTCGGTTGAGGATTGCAATCTGCCGAGATTCCCTCACCGACTGTCTCCAGCCTTTGTCAGAAGAACCAAATAGAAAACAAACTAATTTCTCACCATTCTCAAGCGACCTCTCATCCATAAGAACTCTGGTGTCTGAGCTAATTTTGTCTGATGGTCCCAAGTCTTTGATGCCAGTCCATGTTCGGATATTCTCAAATCCCAAGGCGGTATACACCCAAGAAAATGGATAATATGGATTGCTACCTCTCCCGCGAACCAAACTGGATTCCGGTCTGTAATTCCGCTCTTTTCTAAGTTGTTGCATTAGCAAGTAGCCTTCGAGAACCCTCTTCACGGTATTTGGACTTTGGTCGCCCACAAGTCGTGCAGCCTCCCGAACAGTGAGTTCTGAGCGAGACACGGACATGAGTTCAAACAGCCAATGTGCCTTTGCATATGAATCCCAAGGCTTGCCTCCTCGAATATGCTTGGCACCAAGGTATGCAATTAACTCCTTATTCCTTTCCTCGAGTACGGATACGGGAATCTGCTTCAGAGAATCGACTTTTTCCTTCGTTGAGGAAGTGACCCACCTTTGTGCGAGCCTCTTGTAGCCGGACGCACGGTCACTTTCCGTTAGCACAAGAGCTGCCGCCAAGCGTCGATTGCCTTCCACAACGGTGAACTTGCCTTCAGGAGCGACTACGGCGACTATCGGCTCCGCGCTGAAATAGCCGTTCGTCGACATGGAGGTCAGTAGGTCGTTGATCCCATGATCGTCAATAATCCTCCGAAGCACAGACTCCTGCGAACCTGACTGCTCAAAACCGCCCCCAAACCTTGGGTTATTTTCATCAAGCAGTAGGCGATCAATGGATATGGTCTGTATTGTTGATGCATTAGACATATTTGTTGCCTCGTGAAACGACCGAACAAGAGTGCTCGATTCGCATACCTCGGCATTATTGAATGAGTTCGCTAACAAAGCAACGGTGAAATGGCCTTTCAGTTATTGTTTCATCGCGTGGCAGGAAGCGCAAAATCAAGCGAACACCCGCAGTGGTTGACGTTTGCCTTAAGGATTGTTGTAGGAATGGACTCGGTCGCGCCCCATATCCCCTGTTGTGTACGCCTCCTAGTTTGCCCAAAATAGCACCCTCCGGCGAAGGAATATCTCCAACTTGAACCACAGCGACCTCAATTGGATCGTGAACTACATCTGGGGCATCGCAGACGATGTTCTGCGCGACCTCTACGTCCGTGGCAAATATCGCGACGTAATCCTCCCGATGACGGTGCTTCGTCGCTTGGATGCAGTGCTCGAACACAACAAGCGGGCAGTCCTCGAAGTCAAAGCCACGCTCGATAAGGCAGAAGTCATTGAACAAGATGCGGCCCTTCGTCAAGAGGCGGGACAAGCCTTCTACAACGTCTCGCCGTATACCCTCGCGACCTTCCGCGCACGTTCCAATCCGCAGCAACTCAAGGCCGATTTTGAGGCGTGGCTCGATGGCTTCTCACCTAACGTGCAAGACATCCTCGACAACTTCGAGTTTCGCAATCAGATTCCGCGACTGACAAAGGCCGACGCGCTCGGGGCTTTGATAGAGAAGCTGACTTCTTCCGAGATCAACCTGAGCCCCGATGCGGTCAAAGATATAGATGGCTCCATTCGCCGCCCGGGATTGGACAACCATGGCATGGGGACGATTTTTGAAGAACTGGTACGCCGCTTCAACGAAGAGGCTGGCGAGCACTGGACGCCACGAGATGCCGTTCGGCTGATGGCGAGGCTCGTGTTTCTGCCAGTCGCCGACAAAATAGAGTCTGGAACCTATCTTCTCTACGACGGCGCATGCGGCACAGGGGGCATGTTGACTGTCGCCGAAGAGATACTTCAGGAACTCGCCGCCGAACGCGGCAAGCAAGTGTCCACCCACCTCTACGGGCAGGAGATCAACGCCGAGACCTATGCCATCTGCAAGGCAGACCTGTTGCTCAAAGGCGAAGGCGAAGCCGCCGACAACATCGTGGGCGGCCCTGAGCATTCAACGCTCGCCAATGATGCCTTCCCGTCTCGCGAGTTCGACTTCATGCTCTCCAATCCACCCTACGGCAAGAGCTGGAAGACTGACTTGGAGCGAATGGGCGGCAAGCAGGGGATGCGCGACCCGCGCTTCCTGACCACGCACGACGGCAACTCGGAGTATTCGCTCGTCACCCGCGTGAGCGACGGCCAGATGCTGTTCCTTGCCAACAAGCTCTCCAAGCGATCATCGCGCTGCCGCTGAACCTGTTCTACAACACTGGCATCGCCACCTATGTGTGGGTTCTCACCAACCGCAAGCCTAAGCACCGCAAGGGCAAGGTGCAGCTAATCGATGCAACCGGCTGGCATCATCCTCTGCGCAAGAACCTCGGCAAGAAGAACTGCGAGATGGGGGAGGC
Source organism: Pseudomonadales bacterium (assembly GCA_028283025.1). Lineage (GTDB taxonomy): Bacteria > Pseudomonadota > Gammaproteobacteria > Pseudomonadales > Azotimanducaceae > Azotimanducus. The sequence goes on from JAPYNO010000127.1 coordinate 16,014, forward strand.
GGACATCGAGCGCATATGCGAGACCTTCCTCAAGTTCGAAGAGACAGAGCACAGCAAGATCTTCGATAACGCCGCGTTCGGGTATTGGAAGGTTGTGGTCGAGCGCCCGCTTCGGATCAAGAACGCCGACCCGGAGCGCGTCTACAAGGCTGCGGAAATCAAGCACCTGAAACAGACAGGCGAGCGCAGTGAAGATGCGCCGCCGGTTATTCGTAAGGCACATAAAGACCACCAGAAAGCTGATCCGATTCGCGGCCTCTTCGAGTCGAAGCTCGGCGGCGAGCCGTCTGTGGTCGAATACGAGCCGGATTCCGAACTGCAGGACACTGAGCAGATTCCATTACAAGAAGAAGGCGGCATCGAGGCATTCCTGCGCCGCGAAGTGCTGCCCTATGCGCCGGACGCATGGTACAAGCCTGACAAAGTCAAGATCGGTTACGAAATCAGCTTCAACCGCTACTTCTACAAACCGAAACCCATGCGGACGCTCGCCGAAATTCGTGCCGAGATCATCGCGCTAGAGCGAGCGTCCGAGGGGCTGTTCGGCGATGGCATTTTGGGAGGGCCAGAAGAGTGAATGGGCTAAATCCGGAGTCCCGCGGCCGTTGACGATGACGAATTGAACGGCGAGCACATCGCGCTGGCGACTTTGGCGAAAGTCGATATTTTGGCTAGCTAGAACTTCAAGCATATGGTTAGCGGACGGCGCATCAAGACGTATAATCAAGTAGATAGGCAATCAGGCTTCATTGAAAGAACGATTAAGATGCCGGAAGCGACCACAAATGGAGTGAACAAAAACCATGACCGACAAACGCTTGCGCCTTGTTCGATGGACGGAGAGCAAAGATGAAATCCAGTGAAATCATTTTCGAGGTACACGAAGCGATCGAAGGCGGCTACGACGCGCACGCGCTCGGTCACAGCATATTCACCCAAGGCGATGATTGGGAAGACTTGAAAGTCATGGCCCGGGAAGCGGTTCTCTGCCACTTCGGCGACGAGCACGCTCCACGGTTGATTCGGCTGCATCTCGTTCGCGACGAGACTATGGCGGTTTGAAGCTGCCACGCGATCTTTCCGGCGAAGAGCTCGCAACCCTGCTCGTACGACGATACGGATATCGAGCGACGCGCAGTGCATATCGGCACACTGAATGCCATCGTGGGCGATGTGACCCGCTCCCTAGACAAGTCAAAGAACGAAGTCCATGAAGCGTTGTTCGGATGAATAGATGGATGCTGATCTAAAGCCCTATGACCGGATGAAGGATTCGGGTGTTGAGTGGTTAGGGGATGTGCCTGCACATTGGGATGTCTCGCAGGTAAAGCGGTACTACGCGATTCAGCTCGGCAAGATGCTTCAGCCACTACCTCGGGTTCCTCAAGATGTGTGGGTGCGATATCTGAAGGCGAGGAACGTGCAGTGGTTCGGCCTCGATACGAAAGATGTTGACTCGATGTATGCCAGTGCCGATGAAATTTGCCGATATGGCGTCAGGTCGGGCGATTTGTTGATCTGCGAAGGCGGTGAGGGAGGACGGTGCGCATTGGCAACGGGCATTCAAGACGTTGAGCCATGCATCATTCAGAACGCGCTCCATCGAGTCAGACCATGCTATAGACAAGGTGGCCCGGTGGGAGTGAACGGCTACCTTCGATTCGTTCTGAGTGCCGTTTCTTGCTCGGGTTGGTTTGACGCCCTAAATGACAAAGCGACCATCGCCCACTTCACGGCAGAAAAATTCGGTGCATTGCTTGTGCCGGTGTCCCCTCTCCCCGAACAAACCGCCATCGCCCGCTTCCTCGACCACGCCACTGACCGAATCGACCGCTGCATCCAAACCAAGGAGAAGCTGATCGCTCTACTCGAAGAGCAGCAACAGGTCGTCGTCCACGATGCCGTCACAGGCCGAATCGATATCCGCACTGGTAAGCCCTACCCAGAATACAAACCGTCTGGTATCGGGCAGCTAAGGGAGGTGCCAGCGCATTGGGAAGAATGTCGTCTCAAGCAGATTTGCCGGCTAGTTTACGGCGACTCCTTGGCCGATGACTCGCGTATCGCCGGTGAGACCCCTGTCTACGGATCAAATGGAATCGTGGGAAAGCACGACAAAGCAAACACCGTTGCCCCGTGTATCGTGGTCGGACGGAAAGGCTCGTTTGGCAAGGTGAACTATTGCTCTGAACCGGCTTTCGCCATCGACACGACATTCTTTGTTGATGCTCGTTCTAGCAACGCAAACATACGCTGGCTGTATTACCTGCTTCGGTCGCTAAGACTGGACGCGATAACCAAGGATTCTGCCGTTCCCGGCCTCCATCGAGAAGATGCCTACCAAGCTTTCAGTCCACTGCCCGTGCTTGAGGAACAAGCTGCTATCGCAAGCTATTTGGATGAGGCTACGGCGAAAATACATAAAGCAATTGACAGGAAGAATAAGGAGATCGAACTGCTGCGTGAATACCGCGCCCGCCTAATCGCCGATGTCGTCACCGGCAAGCTCGATGTACAGCAAGTTGCGATTGCGGGGTGAGCATGCCACCTCCCGCTGAGCCGAAGATCTACCATATCGTCCACGTTGATCGTCTGTCGTCGATCATCAGGGACGAAGCTCTCTTACCCGATTCGGTATTGCAACGCGATTCACGCCCTGGAACGAAGATCGGGATGAATACAATCAAGCAGCGGCGGTTGACAGAGTCCTTGAGCTGCCACCCCGGACTCAATGTTGGCGACTGTGTTCCGTTCTACTTTTGTGCACGCTCCGTGATGCTTTATCTGATTCACAGAGCTAACCATCCTGATCTCGACTATCGTGGCGGCCAAGAACCCATCGTGCATCTGGAGGCCGACTTGCATGAGACCGTCAAGTGGGCGGAGCCGCTCGGACATCGATGGGCTTTCACTCTGTCTAACGCTGGCTCGTCGTATTTTGAAGATCGGTGCGATTTGGAACAACTGAAAGAAATCGACTGGGGCGCGGTACACGCGAGAGATTGGCAACACCGCAAGGAAGGGAAGCAGGCTGAATTTCTTGTTGAACGCTATTTCTCGTGGACGCTGATTCAGCGAGTCGGCGTGCTGTCCCTTCGCACGCAGCGAAAAGCGCGCGACGCAATCAGGGCAAGCGGGCATCAGCCTGCAACAGAACTGATCCCTCGGTGGTATTATTGATGCAGAGAGTTGGCCCCCCATGATTCGCTTCACCACAGGCGACATCCTCACCGAAGATGCCGAGGCACTCGTAAACACAGTCAACTGTGTCGGTATCATGGGGCGAGGAATCGCACTTCAATTCAAAAAGGCATATCCTGAAAACTTCCGCGCCTATGCCGAAGCCTGCAAACGCGGCGAGGTCGAACCGGGCCGCATGTTTGTCTACGAGACAGGTGCAATTACGAATCCTCGCTACATTATCAACTTCCCGACCAAGCGCCACTGGCGAGGAAACAGCCGGATAGAAGACATTGACGCGGGCTTGACGAGTCTTGCAGAGGTGATTCGCGAGCGCGAGATACGTTCGATCGCCGTACCACCCCTTGGGAGCGGTCTCGGCGGACTCGAATGGAATAGCGTGCGCCCGCAGATCGAACGCGCGTTGTCCGGGTTCAATCATCTCGAAGCAATCGTCTTCGAGCCAAGAGAAGCAGAAATGGGAGAGCGGATCGCACGAGGTCGCGAAGTCCCGAGTATGACGCCCGGTCGTGCCGCTCTAATCGGTCTGATGGACAGGTATATTCGTGGGTTGCTCGACCCGTTCGTGACGCTCTTGGAAGTTCACAAGCTGATGTATTTCATGCAGGCTTCGGGCGAGCCTCTGAGCCTCAACTATGCCAAAGGGCCTTATGGGCCTTATGCCGAAAATCTTCGCCATGTTCTCAATGCAGTCGAGGGACACTTCATATCTGGATTCGGTGACGGTGGTGAGAATCCAGACAAACTACTAGAACTGGTGCCCGGCGCTGTTGATGATGCCATTAGAGTTCTCAACGGATGTAGCGAGACCAAAGCGCGATTCGATAGGGTGACAAGCTTGGTCGAAGGGTTTGAATCGGCCTTTGGGTTGGAATTGCTTTCTACTGTGCACTGGATTCTTGCGCATGAAAAGCCTGTGACGCTAGGAAACCTTGTTGAATTGACCTACGGATGGAATGATCGCAAGAAGCGATTCTCCCGGCGTCAAATCGATCTGGCGGCAAGTACGCTAGCCGAGAAGGGATGGTCGGACGCAGGCTGGGTCACTTTCTCGTAATAGGACTGAGCAAAGGGAGGACAGATCGCTACATCGATTCGTCAATGGCATCAAGCAACGCTTTGATGCGTCCCCTGTCTTCATCTTTACGCAGATACTCTTCATAGCTCTTTTCTGCATCATTAATCAATTGTTGATAGGTAATTACTCGAATTCCAGACGCATTCAAGACTGACTCTTGCTGAGCACGGTTCAAAGAGTGCCAGTCTGTTGGCAAATGACCGAGGAGACAGACGACCTCAATAGGGCCTTCCTCCCCATGCTCATCAAGCTGTTTCTGTAGCGCGTCTTTGTACTTCTGAACTTGCTCACCAAGCCGCCATGTCGAGGTCTTCACGGACGCACGTTTCAATTCTATGATCACATGCTTGCCAGAAGTTTTCTTGTATCGGATGTCGAATCGACCATCCCTCTCTTCTGGACTTAACTTGGTGGATAACCGATCAAATTCAGCCCTGACAGTTCGCTCCATGCTTGGGGTTTCAGTCGCTCGGTCCCAAGATGGGTCAAGAAGCCACAGATGCGTATAGATGTGATCCCGAATTAGCTTTTCTAGGGCATTCTCGTCCGTATAGGTCTTCAATTTACGAATCATGTCCAAGCGCCCTTCGGTGATTTGGTAGTACCAAGACGCCTCAATGTCATCGAGTTCAGAGAATAACTTTACGGTCGCTTCTAAGTTGTCAACACTTAACTCACCAAGTTGGGACAGCTTCTCCTTGTGTCGCAGGTGCTCAAAAGCCAGCACTCCGTGCTTGTAGAGCGTCTTCCGGTGAACTTCGTCTGTCGCAATCTGGTTGATTCTCCCGAAGAGTTTCTTGGCTTCGGCCTTGGCATCTCCTTTCAAAGAGCCGTACCAATCCTTGACCGCCGGAATCTCGGTCGCCCGACGCTCGCCTTCGTCCGACTTCATCCGAGCACGAGAATCCCCTAGTGCGCTCAATTCCTTCTTGAGGAATTTCCGCAAGGCTTTGAATCGTTCATCGTCTCGAATGAAATCTTGACGACTAGAAGTCGCGATGTCGTCCATAGCCGTAATGTCCAAGAAATCAGCGTTGATCTCCCCGGTGACATATTTGATGTATAGGCCGTTGATACCCAAGCCATCAAGGATATCCTCAAGCGCTACCTTGCCGCGCGTCAGAACCGGAACCTTGTTCAGACTGTCCGAGCCGTCCTGTAAGCTGCCTGATTCGGGCACGAGACCGAGCCATCCGCCTATGCGGTACCCTGTCTTTTCGTCAATAACAGATTTTCGTGTGGCGATGTACTTTTGGTCATGGCTGAATCGACTCGTATCAAAATCGCCGTACACAAAGGCGTTCTCCAACTTGCTGAAGTAGTTCCTGTCCTCAATGGTAATTGGTGAGCCATCTACATAGACTTGAAACTCATCGGACGTGATTGAAAAACGGCGCGCAACTCTCTGTCGGACATACTGATCAAGCGCGGCATGTACCCGCTTTTTGAGCTGGGTAAGTTCGATCACGGTGCCAGAGCTGTTCGTTAACTTGTCCTTATCTTTCAGCCGAGATGGTTGGTACTTTCCACCTGCCTTGATTGCAGATTGAATGTCTGCCACGTCCATCTCAATCCCAATCACATCCGTTGTCTTCCGACGTGTAAATACGCGCGCCCTGCCTGCAATGGAGAAGATCGACAACTTTCCGATGCCTTTGCGGCCCATGACAGGCCGTCCCGTTGGAGTCTGGTCGCCGGACTCCAATTGTCGTCTCTGGTAACCGACTTTCAGATACTTACCGCGCAGGTCAGCATCGTCCATACCGCAACCGTTGTCCGTGATGGTGATGCTGGAGCTACCCGCGCTATCCGCCTCCCTGCTGATGCTGATATCCACACGAGTGGCATCGGCATCCCAAGCGTTGGCGACCAATTCGGCAAGCACAGCAGGGACATTGCTGTATAGGTTCAGTCCCAGATGATTGAGCACGTTGAGATCGATGTCGATCTCGAAAGGCTCCTCATCGGTTTTCTGGTTGGGCTCCATCAAGCAGCCTCGCCCACCGTCGATTTCGTTGCGTTATTTGACTTAGCTATACTTCTAGCGACGGCACGAGCCAGTTCCACTGGGACAGCGTTACCAATCCAGCGTGCCATGTTGGAAATGACAACTTGGCTAGACGGCTCTTGGAATTCGTAATAGCTGGGGAAAGTTTGCAACAACGCCGCTTCACGAAGCGAAATCGCACGATCTTGCTTCGGATGTCCGAACCGGCCGTTGCCGAACCCGTAGCACTGCGTGGTGATCGTCGGCGCTGGCAAGTCCCAAGACATGCGCCCGTAGACATTGTTGTAGTAACGGCCAGAGTGCCGAGTGTGGCACTTTGCCACCAAGGTCGGGTCTGCCCAGTCTCGCCAAGTTCCACCCGGAGAGGATGCCTTGATGCGCTGCTGATTGCGCTCGGACAATCGACTCGCCAGATGCATCACGTCATTGGGACAGCTAGCGCCTGCCTTAATGGCTGGCAGATGCCCTATCGCTTTTCGAACCGTGCGATGCTGCTCGTCAGTATATTGCGGCTTTTCGAGCTCAATCTCTCCAAGTCGTGATGCCAAAACAACCAAGCGTTTGCGCGTTTGAGGTACGCCATAGCCAGCGCATTCCACAATACCCCACCAAACTTTGTAGCCGGAGAGACACGAGAGAAAATTGCGAAACGGTCGGCCTGCCTGAAATGTCACAAGACGAGAGACATTCTCCATCGATACGAATTCAGGCTGCACTTCCTGCACGATTCGACCAAATTGCTCAAGCAAGCGCCATTTGGTGTCCAAGCCCGAACCGGATCTGCGGGTGTAGGACGAGAACGGCTGGCAAGGTGCGCATCCCACAAGAATCCGCGGTTGGTTGGCGGCAAATAGAGAATTCACCCACTCACTCTTCAGACTTGCTACATCCCGCTGATAGAACCTTGCTCGATTATTTTTCTCATATGCATGTCTACAAGAAGGATCAACATCCACACCGGCCTTGACGGCAAAACGCTCTAGAACGAAACCATGGCTCAATCCACCGACTCCGCAAAAGAGGTCAATAACGCTTCCGCGATCTACTTCTGGACTCGGCAAGTCTGTTAGTTTTGTGAAATTCATCTCAAAGTCTTGTGCTTGAGCAATGTTCCATGTCTTCATCTGAGAAAATAGACACCAACTCTCAATCAGCATCTTTTCGTGCAGTTGGAGATCCGCACTGACTAGAAATTCTCGTAGACTATTGATCTTCTCGAATCAGAGTATACACCGACGAGCTTCCAATCCCTATCACTCCGCGTTGCCGAATGAGCCTTCCGACTCCAAGAATGGATCTGCCAGCTTTTGAACTCGCCCATAAATCCTCCGTGACTACCGGCACCTCCGAACGCAGACTCGAAAGCCCGATCTGCAATGCGCTCGCGGGGCATCCCCATGTGAGCGACCCAAAGGACTATCGTAGGCAAGTCGTCAGCCGCTTATAGCGGCATCGGCTTAAGTCACGGAAAAAACTGGCGTGACCAAGACCGAGATCATTGTAAGGATGGCAACGCCAGCAAAACACTTCCAATCGAATTGAGGCGATAATCAGCGCGAGCCAACATGCGGCAGGAGACAGCAGAGATGACACACTGGGATACCTGCCCAGCGATCGAGCGAAAGCCGGGGAAAGTCAGCGGTGCGTGGGTTTTCACTGGCACCAGAGTGCCGTTGTACGCCTTGTATGAAAACCTCGCTGGCGGCGCTACGGTGGATGACTTCGTCGAGTGGTTCCCCGGCGTCAGTGACAAGCAGGTTCGCATGGTGCTTGAGCATGAGGCTCAGGCGCTGAGACTAGCGCTGGCGCGTTGAAGTGGCAACCGACACGTCTGAATACGGCCTCGAACGCCTTATCTGCAATGCCCTTGCTGGGCATCCTTGCGAGCCTCCCACAGGAACATCCGTCGGCGAAGCAGCGGCCACTTACGGCGGAGTCGGATGGATTGGCGGAAGTTGGCGCGACTACGACCGAGAATATTGCATTGATCGCGTGCAGTTATCCGCCTTCTTGCAGGCAACTCAACCCAAGTCCGCGGAATCCCTTGCTCTCAACGAAGACGGCCCAACCCAGCGCAAGTTTCTCGCTCGCTTGCAGGGCGAAATCACCAAGCGCGACACCATTGACGTGCTGCGCAAAGGCATTCAGCACGGCGCCTTGGATCTCGCGCTGCTGTATGGCACCCCTTTGCCTGACAACGAATCGGCAAAGGCTCGATTCGAGCAAAACCGCTTCATCGTCACTCGTCAGCTTCGCTACAGCCGCGACGAGACGCAGCGGGCGCTGGACATCGTGCTGTTCATCAACGGGCTGCCGGTCTTCACCTTCGAACTCAAGAACAATCTCACCAAGCAGACGGTGAGCGATGCGATCGAGCAATACAAGAAGGATCGCAACTCGCACGAGAAATTGTTCGAGTTAGGTCGCTGCGTCGCTCACTTCGCGGTGGACGAATCCGAAGTGCACTTCTGCACGCACTTGCGGGGCAAGGCGTCGTGGTTTCTGCCGTTCAACCGAGGCTGGAACGACGGCGCTGGCAATCCGCCTAATCCAGACGGGCTGAAAGCGGACTACCTGTGGCGCAAGGTGCTGACTCGGCAGAGCTTGACCGACATCATCGAGAACTACGCCCAAGTGGTTGTTTCTCCGGAAAAGACTCGTCATCAAATCTGGCCCCGCTATCACCAGCTTGATGCTGTGCGTCGGCTGCTCGCAGACACTACCGAGCACGGGGCCGGTCAGCGTTACCTCATTCACCATTCAGCAGGCAGTGGCAAGAGCAATTCCATTGCGTGGCTCGCCCACCAGTTGATCGCTGTCAAACACCGAGGTGTCGCGCTATTCGATTCCATCATTGTCGTGACCAACCGCCGCATCCTTGATCGGCAGATCAACGACACCATCCGCCAGTACGCGCAGATCGGCAGCACTGTCGGCCATGCGGAACGTTCCGGCGACTTGCGTCGCTTCATTGAGGACGGCAAGAAGATCATCATTTCGACCTTACAGAAGTTCCCGTTCATCCTTGATGAGATAGGCAACAAGCAGCGTGGCCGGACATTCGCCATCATCATCGACGAAGCTCACGCCAGCCAAGGTGGGCGCACCAGTGCCGCCATGGGACAGGCACTTGGCAAGCGCGGGGCCGACCCAGACGAGACCTTTGAAGACCAGATCAATCGCCTGATGGAGTCCCATAAGCTGCTTCCCAATGCGAGCTACTTCGCCTTCACCGCCACGCCGAAGCACAAGACGCTGGAGATTTTCGGCACACCTGATCCACTGTCAGACGGCACGGTGAAGCATCACGCTTTTCACAGCTACACAATGAAGCAGGCGATTCAAGAGGGCTTCATTCTCGATGTGCTGTCGCACTACACGCCAGTGCAGAGCTACTACAAGCTCGCCAAGACCATCGAGGACGACCCGGAATTCGACGCCAAGAAAGCTCGCAAGAAGCTGCGGCGTTTCGTTGAGGGACACGACTACGCCATCCGCCTGAAGGCCGAGATCATGGTGGATCATTTTCACGACCAGGTGCTAGCTCGACGCAAGATCGGCGGAGCGGCGCGCGCAATGGTGGTGACTAATGGGATTGAACGCGCAATCCAGTATTTTCATGCCATTCGCGACTATCTGGTGAAGCGCAAGAGCCCGCACCAAGCGATCGTGGCGTTTTCGGGTGAACACGAATATGGGGGCGTGGACGTCACAGAGGCCTCGTTAAACAAATTTGCGTCGGGCTTGATCGCGGAGAAGTTTCAAGAAGACCCCTACCGCTTTCTCGTCTGCGCCGACAAGTTCCAGACCGGCTATGACGAGCCTCTGTTGCACACCATGTACGTGGACAAGACGCTCGCGGGCATTCAGGCAGTGCAGACCCTGTCTCGTCTCAACCGCTCGCATCCGAAGAAGCACGATGTGTTTGTGCTTGACTTCCTGAACGATGCAGAGGGCATTCGCAATGCGTTCGAGCCGTTTTATCGTGCGACAGTGTTAGCCGATGAGACCGACCCCGACAACCTGCATGACCTGCAAGCGGACTTGGACAATGCTGGTGTCTATTCGTCTGATCAAGTCGAAGAATTTGTGCGCCTGTACCTCGATGGTGCCGAGCGCGAACATCTTGACCCGATTCTCGACACATGCGTCGAGAGATACAAGCGCGACCTTGACGAAGATGGGCAGATCAACTTCAAGGGCAAAGCCAAGGGATTCGTCAGGACTTATGGGTTTCTGTCCTGCGTACTGGCATGGGCTCTTGCCGCTTGGGAGCTTCGTTCGATCTTCCTCAACTTCCTCATTCCAAAGCTGCCCGCACCATAGGAGGAAGATCTATCAAAGGGCATTCTCGATGCCATCGATATGGACAGTTACCGGATTGAGAAGCAGGCATTGCAGAAGATCATGCTGCCTGATGAAGACTCTGAAATCGAGCCTGTGCCCACTGCTGCGGGTGGTCACCGACCTGAACCCGAAATAGACCGTCTGTCCAACATCATCGGACAGTTCAATGATCTCTTTGGGGGTATCGAATGGGAGGACGCCGACCGGGTGGCGCAGCTCATTAGCGAAGCCATCCCGGAGCGCGTCGCTGCCGACAACGCTTACCGCAACGCCCGTAAACACTCTGATCGCGAGAACGCCCGCATCGAGCACGACAAGGCGCTAGAGCGCGTCATGTCATCAATGATGAAAGACGATAATCAACTGTTCAAACAGTTCATGGACAACGATGGGTTCAAGCGCTGGATGACCGACACGGTGTTTGCCTTGACTTCGGCGCAGCCAAGCACGGACTCAACCGCGCGGGTGGAATAGCAACGCAATTGCCTTAAGGGAGATGCCGCAGATTGACGAAGGTGCCGTGCCATGTTTCTGGTGTGCGCCCTCCCGCTTAGCTTGGCTTCAACGTCAAGGGCAATCCGGCGACCATGAACTCCACTCGCCCGCACACAGCGGCGACTTCTCGATTCAGCAAGCCTTGGGCATCACGAAAATCGCGGCCCACGCGGGTTTCTGGAACCAAGCCCATGCCGACTTCGTTGGAAACGAGGATGACCGGGCAGGGGGCATTGGTAACAGCGGCGGTGAGCGCCTCGGTGTGCGCGCGAATATCGCAGCCCTGATGCAAGCAATTTGCCAGCCAAAGTGTGAGGCAATCGACGACGATGACTCGGTTGGAAGCCGTCTCTGTGACCATCACTTCAGCCAAATCAACGGCCGCCTCGACGGTCCTGAAATCCGCGCCCCGCTCGCTTCGGTGGCGCTCTATGCGCTCGGCCATCTCGGCATCCAACGCGGCGGCAGTGGCGATGAAGACCCGTTCTCCGTCAATGTTGCGGGCAAGTTGCAAGGCCCTGTGGCTTTTGCCTGATCGGGCACCGCCAACGACCAAGGTCGTGTTCATGTCCCACCCGCCGTTCAAATTGCGCACAATACGCCAGTTAGCGCGGTCAACAGTGTGCTATGCCAGTGAATCAAACAAACGACTTGCACCGAGCAATTTGGGAGGCTATCAACGGCAAGACCAAGCCGGTCGGCTCACTCGGCAGACTCGAAGCGCTTGCGGCGCAAATTGCGTCGGTTCAACAGACGCTGACGCCCTCCGCGAAGCGCTGCAAATTAACGGTTTTCGCTGCCGACCACGGCATTACCGAGGCTGGCGTGTCCGTCTTTCCGCAGGAAGTGACGCGGCAGATGCTTGGTAATTTTCTGGCCGGAGGCGCCGCCGCCAATGTTCTCGCGCAAGCACTCGGAGTCGAATTCGCAATTGTTGACGCGGGCGTTCGGGAGCCGACCATTGAACACACCGAGCTTCTTTCCCGGCGCATCGGCAACGGCACTCAGAACTCGGTTGAGCGTCCGGCGATGTCGGCGCAGCAGTTTCAGCGCGCGCTCGATGCGGGCACGACGATCGGCGGTCAGGACGATCACGAGGTCGCCTGCTATGGTGAGATGGGCATTGCCAACACATCGTCAGCGAGTCTCGTGGCAGCCAAGCTGCTTAATCTGCCCGTTGCCCAGCTAGCCGGGCGGGGAACAGGTCTTGACGACAGTGGATTCGCCAGAAAGCAGCGTGTGTTGACAGCGGCGGCGAGGCGAACACCAGATCCTCTCGAGCCGGCGGCGGCGATGCGCGAATACGGAGGCTTTGAGACCGTGATGCTGACGGGTGCCATCATGGGCGCCGCCGCATCCGGCAAGTTGGTGCTCGTTGATGGCTTTATCGCTACGGTTTCCGCGCTGGCGGCGCTGCGTCTGATGCCGGAAGCGAGGCCGAATCTCGTGTTCGCGCACCGCTCGGCGGAAACAGGCCATACCATTGTCCTGAAGGCGCTTGACGCAGAGCCCTTGCTTGATTTGGACATGCGCCTTGGCGAAGGCACCGGCGCCCTGCTCGCTTGGCCGCTGGTGCGAGCGGCGGCAGCCATGCTGAGCGACATGGCCAGCTTTGAATCGGCTGGCGTCAGCAGCCACGCATCGCCCACTCTCAAGTGAAGCTTGCGGTCTCTAGAGAGCTAGGCGCCTTCGCCCTGGCTGTACAGTTCCTCACCCGGCTGCCGGTTGCGGCTATTCAGTCCGCTGACGCCACCGAGCTCGCTGCCTCCGTGCGCTACTATCCACTGGTCGGCAGCTTGATCGGCGGCTTTGGTGCCGCCACATTCTGGTTCGCCAATCTTGCGCTCCCAGGAACGTTGGCGGTTCTGCTTGCTGTTGCCGCGTGCCTACTATTGACTGGCGCGTTGCACGAGGACGGTCTTGCTGACACCTTCGACGGCTTGGGCACCCAGCTCATCAAGACTGGACAATTGGCTGATCGCGATGGCGCCGAGAACGCGCACCGTGCGGCGAGCTTGGCCGTCATGCGCGACAGCCGCCTCGGCACCTTTGGTGCCGCAGCGCTGATACTGATGCTAGCCATGCGCGTTGCCGCCCTCGCGAGCCTTGAACCCTTGCCGCTCTGCGTGGCGCTGATTGCCGGAGGCGGACTGTCTCGCCTGTCGTGCATCGTCACCATGCAGACCAGTGCCTATGTGCGTGAACGCGGCATTGCCACGCCGCTCGCCCAGCGCTTGACGCCAGCGGGTTGGCTTGTGACCGTCGTCACCGGGCTGGCGCTGCTTGCAATGCTGTTTTGGCCGCTCACAACGATGACGGTCCTGTGTGCTGTCTTCGGCGCGGTGCTCGGTCACGCCTTGATGCGGCTCGCCTACGAGCGTCGGCTGCGCGGCTACACCGGCGATACCCTTGGCGCCGTGCAACAGACGAGCGAAATCGGCCTCTATCTGGGCATTTGCGTGGGAGTCGGTATATGGGACTGATTCTGGTGCGCCACACGCGACCCGACATGCCCACAGACTTTTGCTATGGACGTCTGGATGTTGGGCTGCCGAACACCTTTCAAGAGGAGGCAGCCGTAGTGCATCGCAACTTACCTGCCGTGGGCCGGGTGGTTTCCAGCCCCTTGCAACGCTGCCGCAACCTGGCACAGTTCATCGCCCGCAAGCGCGGCCTGCCGCTGGATATTGATGCACGCCTCGTCGAGATGGACTTCGGCACTTGGGAGGGGCGCCCCTGGTCGCAACTGCCGAGAGCGGAGCTTGAAGCTTGGTCGCAAGACTTCATGCACGCCCGCCCGCACGGCGGTGAAAGCGTGGCGATGCTCAAAGACCGCGCCATCGGCGCCCTCGCCGACTGGTCGCAGCGACAGGAATGCATCGCGGTCGTGACGCACCTAGGCATCATCAAAGCGGCCTGCGCCGGGACAGGTGTTGAAGCGCAGCATTTCGCTGTTTCGGTCGATTTTGGTGGCATTATGGCACTCCCCGACAACGAACAGTCACCATGACCGAAGCGCAACGTCACAAGGAAAAAATGCAAGCCCAGCAGGCTGTCCATCGCAAGCGGGTGCAGGCCGCATCAGCGGCGCAGCGAGGTCTGGTGCTCGTCTATACCGGCGAGGGCAAGGGCAAGTCGAGTTCTGCCTTTGGCGTCATCGCACGAGCACTTGGCTGGGGACAGAAAGTCGGCGTGGTGCAATTTATCAAGGGCGCTTGGAAAACTGGGGAACGCCAGTTCTTTGCAAAATTCCCAGATCAATTGGATTGGCACACCATGGGCGAAGGCTTCACCTGGGATACCCAAGACCTCGACCGGGACACCGCCACCGCCCAATCCGCGTTCGCAAAAGCGCGCGCCATGCTAGAGAGCGACGACTATGACCTGATGGTTCTCGATGAGATCAACATCGCGTTGCGCTGTGACTTTTTGGCGGAAGATGATGTCATTGAAGGCTTGCAGGCCCGTGCCAAACGCACCAGCGTCATTCTCACCGGGCGCGATGCCAAGCCGGGCATCTGCGACTATGCCGACCTCGTCAGCGAGATGCGCGCCATCAAGCATCCGTTTGATGCCGGCATCAAGGCCGTTCGCGGCATCGATTTCTGATTCCTAGCGAACTCGCCGCGAAGCGCACAACATCCTGCTTGCGCGTCAGCGGCGCGAAGGGCTGTTGACAAACGCAATCATAAATGCAAGTATGAATCATTCTCATTTATAAGGAGTCCGCCCATGGGCAGATGTCGTTTTGTCGTTTGCTTGGCTGTGCTGTGCGCATTGGCGCCTTTCGCACAGGCCGAGCAGCAGGAATCCACGCTTGAAGAGATCGTCGTCGTTGCAAAGTATTTATATGCTGATCGCGTCAATGCCCTCAAGACACCAACCCCCATCCTCAATGTGCCGCAGAGCCTTTCAATCGTGACGGCCGAGCAGATTGCGCTGCAAGGCTTCACGAGCATCGGCGACATTATTGACTACACGCCCGGGGTCAGCAATTCCCAAGGCGAAGGACATCGCGATGCCGTCGTCTTTCGCGGCGTGCGCTCAACAGCCGACTTCTTTATCGATGGCGCGCGCGACGATGTCCAGTATTACCGCCCGCTCTACAATTTGGAGCAAGTCGAAATCCTACGCGGGCCGAATGCGCTTCTTTTTGGGCGCGGCGGCACGGGTGGCATCCTCAATCGCGTCACGAAAAAGGGCGTGATCGGCGAAACGTTCACAGGCTTTTCCGCCGGTGTCGGCACATTCGGCGAAATTGATGCTCAGATCGACAGCAACTTCTCGACGGGAGATCACTCGGCCTATCGCATCAATGCCTTCTATGAACGCCTCAACAACCACCGCGATGCCTATGAGGGGGATCGTGTCGGCGTCAATCCGACCGCCAAATTCGAGTTCGGCGCGGCCACAACGCTTGATCTTGCCTATGAGTACGTTGACCACCAGCGGTTCATTGATCGCGGCGTTCCGACTGGCGCAGACGGACAGCCGGTGAAGGCGTTCAAGGACATTGTGTTTGGCGACCCGGAACTCAACACCACCGAGATCACTGCGCATTTGTTCCGCGCCGCCTTGCAGCATGACTTCAGCGCGAATCTCAAAGGCAACTTGAGCGCGTTCTATGGCGACTACGACAAGCTGTATCAGAATTTCTACGCCTCCGGCTATGATCAGAGCAACACGCCGGAGCAGGTGACGCTCGACGGTTATGTAGACACCACCGATCGTCAGAACGTCATCTTGTCAGGCAACCTGATTGCCGAAATGACCACGGGGCCGTTGTCTCACACCCTCATCGCTGGCGCTGAAGTCATCGACACCAATTCTGATCAAGATCGATTCAATTCGTTCTGGAGCACAACATCCGACGACAACGAGGTCTTCTCAATTGCCGAGCCCCTGCAACTTCATGCAGGTCTTGGCGTCAATGCATCCGGCATTGCGACAACAAACAGCTTCACCGCCGACCTCAATGACGACACGCGAGTCGGCATCGATGTATTTTCGGCCTACATCCAAGACGAGATTGAGGTCTCAAGCAATGTGCATGTGATCATCGGCGCCCGCTATGATCGCTTTGATATCAACGTCTTTAATGTCCCGGCAGCCGAAACAAGGCACAGGCGGGATGAGGAAGTCACGCCGCGCCTTGGCATCGTCTTCAAGCCGAGGGAGAATGTTTCACTGTATGCGAGCTATAGCGAGTCCTTCCTGCCAAGAAGCGGCGAACAGTTTGCCAACATCAACGGCCAGAATGACCGCCTTGAGCCAAACACCTTCACCAATCTGGAAGCGGGCGTGAAGTGGGATTTTGATCGCGCTTTGAGCCTCACCGCCGCAGTTTTTGAGATCGAGCAACGCTCACCCCAAGTCGCCGACAACGACCCTTCAACGCTTGATGTGATCGACTCTGAAATCTCGGGCTTCGAGGCGCAGATCAAGGGACAAGCTTCTCGCAATTGGTTTGTCTCGGCCGGATACAGCTATCTCGACGGCGAGCAGGTCAATCGAGCGGGCGCAACAGGCTTGCGTCCGCGCGAGTTGCCTGAGCATTCGTTCTCCTTGTACAACCGCCTACAAATCTCAGAAAAGTTTGCGCTTGGCCTCGGCCTGACGCATCAGGAGAAAAGCTTCATCAACAACGGCAATAGCGCTGTCCTGCCAAGCTACACGCGGTTTGATGCGTGCGCCTACTATCAGCTCTCAGACAAGATTGAGTTGCAACTCAATATCGAGAACTTGACGGACGAACTCTACTTTCCGCACTCGCACAGCACGCATCAGGCGAGCGTCGGGGCGCCGCTCAATGCGCGCTTGACGATTGCGAGCCGGTTCTAATCCGGCGCAAAATCCCGTCAAGCACATTGAGCGAAGAATACTGAATGACCAGCCGCCCCTTGCCGCGCTTGCCTGTGCGTATGCTCACCTTGGCAGCAAGGTGCTCGCCGAGCTCGCGTTCGAGAATCAGTGTGTCCGGATCCTTGTCCTCGCGCTTTGCAGCGTCTCCGACATCAGCGCTTCGCAGGCGATCGACTAGCGCCTCAGTCTGACGAACCGAAAGTGCTCGCATCGCCACCTCTTTGGCGGCACTGATCTGCGACCCTTCGGAGAGCCCAAGCAGCACCTTGCCGTGACCTTCGCTTAAATCTCCGGCTTCGAGCAGGGCCTTGACCTCCGGCTCAAGCGTGCGCAGCCGCATCAGGTTCGCGACCTTGGCGCGCGACAAGCCAACAGCCTCGGACACCGCCTGTTGCGTGAGATGATGTTCGCTCATCAATTGATACAGCCCTTCGGCCTGCTCGAGTGGTCGCAGATCAACGCGCTGCATGTTCTCGACGAGCGCGACGGCCCTTGCCTGGGCATCGTCCACATCGCGAATCAAGGCCGGAATCTGCGTCAGCCCCGCTTGCTGCGCGGCCCGCCAGCGCCGCTCGCCAGCGACAATCTCATAGGCTTCATAAGCGCTTTCGCCAACGGAGCGCAGCAGCACGGGCTCAAGAATGCCTTGTTTTCGGATCGAATCGGCGAGCGCGGCGAGCTCAGACTCACCAAAATGCCGCCGCGGCTGTCCGCTGTTTCGCCGAATGAGATCGATCGGCACCTGTTTGAGTCGGCCTTCCAAAGGCTCCGGCGATTCCCGACCTGCGAGCAGGGCATCCAGGCCTCGCCCCAATCCGCGCTTGGTCGCATTCATAAGCAACGCCTCCGATACTCCACCGCAAGCGCCTGATAGGCGATCGCGCCTTTCGAGGACGCATCATAAACTGTCGCTGGCTCGCCATGGCTCGGCGCTTCGGCGAGACGCACGTTGCGCGGAATCACCGTCCTCAACAACAGACGGTCAAAGTAGCGCACAAGCTGCCTTGAGACATCGCGCGTTAAATTGCTGCGCGGGTCGTACATGGTACGCAGTATGCCGTCTATCTCAAGCGCTGGGTTGACGGCATCACGCACCATGTCGATGGTGTCGAGCAAGGCCGACAAGCCTTCGAGCGCATAGTATTCGCACTGCATCGGAATGATGACCCCAGCCGCCGCACCGAGGCCGTTGATGGAGAGCTGATTGAGCGTCGGCGGACAGTCAATCAACACGACTTCATAGTCGCCGCGCACAGACGCAAGCGCAGACTTGAGTCTGGTTTGCGGCGAATCCAAGGCTTGCAGCGCGATGTCCATCCCCGTCATATCGCTATGCGCCGGCAAGAGGTCAACGCCCGCCGCCAAGCCGGTCAGCCGAATTTCGCAGATTGGCACATCTTCAACGAGCGCTTCATAGAGGCTTGCGCGCAAGTCGCTCGGCTGCACGCCGAAACCGAGCGTCGCATTCGCCTGCGGATCGAGGTCCACAAGCAGGGCGCGCTTGCCAAGCTGCGAAAGTGCAGCCGCCAGATTGACGGCAGTGGTCGTCTTCCCCACTCCGCCTTTTTGATTGATGATGCACACTGCCCGCGCTGTATTCATCCCGCTCGTCCTGGCAAAGCGCAGACTGAACGGCCGTCAATCATTTCCGGCAGCCGCGCGTGCTGCCGACCTACGAACAGAACCACCCGACCGTTCGGCTTGACCAAGCGAGCAAGAATTCGCAAGGCCTGCTGTGGTTTCATAAATGCGCGAGCGAGCGCCGTGTCGAAGCCTGATGCCTGCTCGATTTCGCGGGCATCCGCTTCGAGCACTTCCAGATTCGTCAGCCCAAGGCGCGTCTTAACGAGGCGCAGGAAATCGCAGCGTCGAGAGGCTCGTTCGATGAGGGTCATCCGCCTTGACGTGTCGGCAATAGCGAGCGGAACGCCTGGCAGCCCTGCTCCTGAGCCAACATCCGCAAGCATTGTGCCCTCGATCAACCGAAGCGCTCGCAGGCTATCCTTGAGGTGTTGGCGCAGAATGTCCCTTGCGTCGCCCTCGCGCCGCGAGAGTAGGTTGAATCGCTTGTTGGCGGCTTCCAACATGGCGGCAAAGTCTCGCAAGCGCTCAATCTGTCCGGCGTCTAATGCGAGACCGAGCGTGTCTGCTTGGGACTTGATCCTAAGCCGCGACATCCCGCTTCAAGTACACCAAGAGTATTGACAGCGCCGCTGGCGTCATGCCATCAATGCGCGCCGCTTCCGCAAGATTGGCAGGTGCGTGCGCGCTCAGCTTCTCGGCGAGCTCTGCGGAAAGGCCGCTGATCGTGTGGTAGTTGAACGCCTTTGGTATCGGCGTTGCCTCGCGCGCCTTGAGCTGTTCGATCTCCCGCTCCATACGCGGGATGTAGCCAGCGTAGCTCGCTTCAATCTTCACCTGCTCCCAGTCTTGCGGCAGGGCATCGGGCTTGTCGTTCGCCGCACTCATCGCTTGCAAGCCTGCACACAGCTGATCCGCCCCGACCTCCGGCCGCCGCAAGAGGTCAAACGCGCTGATGTCATTGGTGATTTTGCTGCCGCTCATTGCTTCTATGCGCTTCGCTGGCGCCGAGTTCGGAGTGATTCGTGTCTTGCGCAAGGTGCCGGTTAGGCCGCTCACGCGCTGCTGGCGCGCGTTGTAGACGTGCCAACGTTCATCACTCACAAGGCCGAGCTCGCGGCCTTTGGGTGTGAGGCGCGCATCGGCATTGTCCTCGCGTAAGAGCACTCGATATTCGGCCCGACTCGTGAACATGCGATAGGGTTCGGTCACGCCTTGCGTGACAAGATCGTCAACAAGCACACCGATATAGGCATCTCGACGAGACGGCGCCCACGGTTCTCGACCCGCAACCTGCCCGGCCGCATTGATACCGGCGAGCAAGCCCTGCGCCGCGGCTTCTTCATAGCCGGTCGTGCCGTTGATTTGGCCAGCCAAGAACAGCCCTTTGATGCGCCGTGTCTCAAGCCATGGCGTGAGTCCGCGTGGGTCAAGAAAATCGTATTCGATCGCGTAGCCTGGCCGCGTGATGTGCGCGGCCTCGCAGCCCCTGATGCTGCGCACCAAGGCAAGCTGGACATCAAAGGGCAGGCTCGTCGAGATGCCGTTTGGATAATATTCGTGCGTCTCCAAGCCTTCAGGCTCCATGAAGATCTGGTGCGATGCGCGCGCGGCGAAACGCACCACCTTGTCCTCGATCGATGGGCAATAGCGCGGCCCGACACCTTCGATGCGCCCGCCATAGAGCGGCGAGTCGCCGAATGCAGCGCGGATGATGTCGTGGGTATGTTGGTTTGTTGCGGTGATATGGCAAGGCTTCTGCGTTGGATGCGCATCGCTGGTGCCGAGAAACGACATGACAGGCAAAGGCGCATCGCTTGGCTGCACCGTCATGCGATCAAGTTCCATGCTGCGACCGTCAAGACGAGGCGGTGTTCCGGTCTTCAAACGCCCTACTTGAAACCCAAGTTCGCGCAGCCTTGCGGCAAGCTGCGTTGCGGGTCGCTCTCCCGCCCGACCGCCTGCATGACTCGCCCGCCCGACATGAATGATGCCGCCGAGGAATGTCCCTGTGGTCAGTACCACAGTCTTGGCGCCATAGGTGATGCCCAAGGCTGTTTCCACCGCAACGACGCGCCCATCTTCAAAAATAAGATTCACGACCTCCTGCTGAACGAGGCGCAAGTTGGCCTGCCGCTCAACAGCCGCACGAACGGCGGTACGGTACAGCCCCCTGTCCGCCTGCGCGCGCGTCGCCCGCACTGCGGCACCCTTGCTAGCATTGAGCACACGAAACTGAATGCCTGCCGCATCCGCAGCCATTGCCATGATGCCGCCGAGCGCATCGACCTCGCGCACAAGGTGACTTTTGCCAATGCCGCCAATTGCCGGGTTGCACGACATTTGTCCTATCGTTTCAATGCTTTGCGTGATGAGCAGCGTATCAGCGCCCATGCGCGCAGCCGCGCACGCCGCCTCCACGCCAGCGTGGCCTGCACCAATGACAATGATTTCGGCGGTCAGTCCGACCACAACAATACGACTTCAAATGAACGAAACAGAATTATAGGCGTTCACTTGCCAAGACAGAAATTGCGAAAGATCTCGCTCAAGAGATCCTCGGTGGTCGTCAATCCGACGATTTCCGCAAGTGCCGTATGCGCTTCGCGCAGCGCCTCGGCGACAAGTTCCAAAGCGTTGCTGCTCTGGTGCTCGCGCAACGCCATCGCAAGTGCTTCCCGGCAATGCTTGAGCGCTTCAAGATGACGGGTTCGCGCAAGAAACGTCGGCTCGCCGTGCGCTACGATCACTTGTCGTTCGATTTCCCTAGAGAGTTCGCCCAATCCCGCGCCCTCTTTTGCCGATATGCCCAAGCAGCTTGTGTCTTTTGTCGCCACCAAGTCCTGCTTGTTCATCACCTCAATGACAATTTGGCCCGCCTCGGCAGGCGGCCAAACGCCTCGCGTCTCCGGCCTGCTGGCATCCCACAGGTCGATTCGCACATCCGCCTCTGCGATCGCCGCTCGCGCCCGCTTCACGCCTTCAGCCTCCACCTCGGATAAGGTTGACCGCAATCCCGCCGTATCGACAAGTTCGACCTGCTGCCCGGCAATGAGTGTCTGTTCATTGAGAATATCCCGCGTCGTACCAGGCTCTGCGCTCACGATCGCACGCTCAAGACCCACCAATCTGTTCAACAGACTCGATTTGCCGACATTCGGAGCGCCTGCGAGCACGAGTCTCAAGCCTTTGCTGAGCGCCGCACCGCACGTCGCTTCGCTGATGACCGCTTCTATCTTTGCTTCAAGCGCCCTTAGCCGGACTTCAACACCTTCGGCATCTAGAAAAGCCTCGGCCTCATCCGCAAAATCGATGCTCGCCTCGATTTGCACCCGTATCGCCTTGATCTCCTCATCGAGCTTTGTGATGCGCCTTGAAAACTCGCCTTTGAGTGATCGCAAGGCCGCCCGCGCCATGCTTTTCGACCCACTCGCAATAAGATCGGCGACCGCTTCGGCCTGCACCAGATCGAGCTTGCCGTTCAGATAGGCGCGTTCGCTGAATTCCCCCGGCCTTGCCATGCGGGCACCGAGTTCAAGACAGCGCTCAAGCAGCATCGACAGCACCACCGGGCTACCGTGCCCCTGCAATTCAACAACATCCTCGCCTGTGTAGCTCGCTGACGCACGGAACGCAACAGCTAGGCCGTCGTCTATTGGCTCGCCTTGATTGTCGCAAAAGGTCGCGCGCGTCAGTTGGCGGGGAGAAAGTTTCCTGCGGCTGATCGCTTCGCCGATGCGAACGGCATCGCTGCCTGAGACGCGCACGACACCAATGCCGCCTTGCCCGTGTGGCGTTGCGATCGCTGTGATGGTGTCGCTAACCCTTGCCAGAATTTTTGCCTGTCGCCGCGCCTTGAGCCTCGATTTTACGAGTGATGTACCACTGCTGGGCAAGCGAGAGGATATTGTTCACCAGCCAGTAGAGGACGAGCCCGGAAGGGAAAAACAAAAACAATACGGTAAAAGCGATGGGCATGGCTTTCATGATGCGCGCTTGCATCGGGTCGGGCGGCGGTGGATTCAGGTATTGCATGAGGAACATGGATGCGCCCATCAAAATCGGCAGCACGAAAAACGGGTCGATCTCGGAGAGGTCCTGTATCCACAGTGCAAAGGGCGCTTGCCGCAATTCAACGCTCTCGTAGAGCACCCAATAGAGTGCGATGAACACTGGCATCGGCAGCAGCATCGGCAGGCAGCCGCCCATCGGGTTGGCGCCCTCTCGCTTGTAGAGCGCCATCATCTCCATCGAGAGCTTCTGCCGGTCGTCCGAATAGCGCTCCTGCAGCTGCTTCATCTTGGGCGCTACCTGGCGCATCTTCGCCATGGACTTGTAGCCGGCATTTGACAAGGGATAGAGCACCAGCTTGACAAGGAAGGTCAAAAGGATGATGGCCACACCCCAGTTGCCGACAAAGCTATGCAGCCAATCGAGCAGCCGAAAAAGCGGCACCGCCAGCCACCAGAGAAACCCGTAATCAACGGTGAGATTCAAGTCCGGCGCGATTTCCTGCAGCCTGCGCTGATTCTTCGGGCCAAGATAAAGTCCTGCGCCAATGGTTCGCGTCTCGCCAGGCGCAAGCACATGCTCAGGGCCTATCAATCCGACGGCATAGCTGCCATCGCCTGTCTTGCGCCCGACATAGCTGTTCTGGTCAGTCGCAGGCGGTATCCACGCGCCAAGAAAATAGTGCTGCAGCATCGCCACCCAGCCACCTTGCAAGCGCTCTTGAAAAGGCCCGTCGTCAATGTCTTCAAAGTCGAGCTTGAAGTAGCGGTCTTCTCTCGTTTGCAGCGCCGCGCCGACGTAAGGCCTTGGCCCGAGTCCGCTCGATTCGCCTGCAAGTGCTTCGCCGCCATCGTGCTTGAACTGCGCAAAGAGGTTCACTCGCGCGTCTTCCTCGCTCGTATTCGTCACGCGGTACTGCATTTCGGCGAGATAATCGTTGTGCGCAAACCGATACACCTTTTCCACACGCAAGTGTTCCTTGCCAGTTTTCGGCAGCATCTCAAGCGTCACCTCCAAGGCATCTTCTTCTTTGGAAGCGTATTCGTGCTGCGCACTGCGATAGAGCGGCCTGCCACTCGCATCGTCGGTGCCATCAGGCCCCACGAGCCCGGACTGCGCCACGTATTCACGCCCATTGCCGCGGTCAAGAAGCGGAAAGGCAATATCCGGCGTCTCTAGGCTCAAGGGATGGGCGGGCAGCCTCGCTCGAACGACATCGCCTCCGACGAGGTCGATCCACACATCGAGCACTTTGGTACGCACATGCACCGCCTTTCCGCTTTCCTGCCGGACTTCTCGCGGCGCCCCCGATTGCGCACCGGCAATCAGGCTCGCATCAGGCACATCACTGCGGTCTTCTTTGGGTTCGAGTCCGAGCGGCGAATCGCCTTCAGCCTGGCTCGCGAGCTCCGGCGCAGAGTCTGCCATCTGTCCTTCACTAACGCCGCCGTAGTCCTCGTTCCATTGCAGCACGAGGAGATAGGCCACCACAGCCAAGCTCAAAAGCAGAAGATATCTTTGCCAATCCTGGGGCATGACGAAGCTTAGCGACTCGAGTCAGGCACGAGATCAATGCCGCCGGGATGCCACGGATGGCACTTGGCGAGCCGCCGTGCAGTCAGCCCCAAGCCGCGACGGACACCGTGCTCTCTTACCGCCTGCATCGCATAGGAGGAACACGTCGGATGAAACCGACAGCGCGGACCGAGCAGCGGACTCAAGGTCAGTTGGTAGACCTTAAGGATTGCCAGCACACTCTTCGCAAGCGGGCTTCGCTCGACGGGGCCTGTTTCGCGCTGCGGCACGTCGAGCTGTGACAATACCTCGTCAAACACATCGTTGATGAGTGACTTCGAAGTGTCGACATTACATGCCGTCGTCCTCTTCGCCTTCACTAGTACGTCAAAGCCAGCAAACTCACGCCGCCGATGGCGAAAAGCTTCCCGAACATGACGTTTGAATCGATGCCGACACGTGCTGCGCCGATCATACGAGCGACCGACGATAATCCCAAGGCGGGACTCAGACACGGTGTTCACCGCAACGAAAACTTCCACGCCAGGCCGACAAACACGCTGACACGGCCGTTTCAATACGGCAGCAAAGTCCCGTTTGTTGGCGAGGCGGGCGTTTCTCGGTAGTCTGTGGTGAAGACCGTTCACCTCGCAAGAAGTTGACGACCTTTGCGACGGCGTGCATTCAACACGTCACGCCCGCTTCTTGTTTTCATTCGCGCACGGAACCCATGACGGCGCTTTCTGCGAATGACGCTCGGTTGATATGTTCGCTTCATTGATCTCGACTCGTTTGTTGAGCAGGCTAATTTTAGACCAAAGTGACAAGCGATAATAATTGAATGGGGATTTTCTTTGGAATCTTTCCGCGGATTCGATTGAACCCGTCAGGCTTTGAACAGAGAACACCCTTATTGTTATTACGGGTCGAATTTCTGTGGAGAAGTGCTAGAACGCCTTGATCCGCTTCATATTCGGCGGTGAATAACTACCTTGGCAAGCGAGTGGATAGCCTGTGGACAAGCGCTTGGCTTCAAGTTATGCACAGAATATAGGAGCGTTGTGCACCGGGTTATACACCAGCTTATGCACAATCGTCACGGAAGTGTCACAGGATTGCCATGAAGTCGCGCTTAGGCAAGCAGGAGGTGGCTTGCGGGTTGTGCATCTAAGAAATTCGATAAGATTATGAAAAAAAAGCATAAAAATGAGAGAAGAAAGCGGAAAATCCCGTCTTTCCAAGCGAGCGTTGAAAGCTGCGGCGGATGCCTGAGTAGCAAGGCGGTCACGAAGAATGCACTCACACACAAGATATCCACCGACTTATCCACAGGTGATTTATCGCGAGTTTGGGTTTTTCGCGCTGAGAAAAAAAATTCTCACCAAGAGTGCCACACGTCTCGCGCGAGACACTAGAATTGCAGCCAACGTTGGCGGCAACATAAAGGCGGGTGGGTGACGTGAAACAGGTCGAGTTGGTCGAATCATTCGCCGAAGCGGTTCAAGTGCCGCTGTGGGAGGCGTGTAAAAAACGTCTGCGCGAAACACTCGACCCAGAAGACTACCAAACCATGGTGCAGCCACTGCGTGCCGACGAGCGAAACGGCAAACTTTGCCTGTACGGCCCAAACGAATGGGTGCTGCAAAAAGTGAGCATGGACCTGCGCGAGCAGGTGGAAGCAATCTGCCAAGAAGTCGGCGGTACGGGCGTCACACTCGATGTCAAGCTGACACCGTACGATGAGACGGAGCGCTGGAATGGAAGCGCTAAGCCTGTGCGCAGCGGTCATGCGAAACGGGAGCCGCTCTATCGAGTTGAGAGCCGCTGGACGTTCGACTCCTTCATTGAAGGCAGAGCCAACCAACTTGCCAAAATCTATGCCATGCAGGTGGCCGACAAGCCAGCGTTCGAGCACAATCCACTGCTCATCTATGGTGCCTCCGGCTTGGGCAAGACGCATCTGCTGCACGCGATCGTCAATCGAATACAAGAGAGCCAGTCGAGGCTCTTTGTCGAATATGTGACGGCGCGTGACTTTAGGCAAGAAATCGTCGGTTCGTTGCGACCAAGCGGTGGATCAAGTGGTCGGTTTCGAGACATAGAGAAGCTCAAGGCGTGGTACAAAAGTATCGATGTACTTCTCGTGGACGACATTCATTTCTTAGCGGAAGCTGCTCGTACTCAGGAAGAAATGTTCTCTATTTTCAATGAGTTATTGTCCGCGAACCGGCAGATGGTGTTTACTTCGGATATGTATCCGCGCGAGATAGAAGGGCTTGAAGAACGCTTGGTCACCCGTTTCCTCGGCGGTCAGGCTGTGTGCGTTGAGTTGCCGGAACTTGAGACAAGAATTGCCATTTTGCTCACCAAAGCCGAAGAACAAGGCATTCGCTTGGAAGACGATGTCGCCATCTATATGGCTGAACGCATCCGCACCAACGTTCGTGAGCTTGAAGGGGCGCTGAAACAGGTGTATCAGCGAGCCAAGGCCATGGGGCGAAGACTCGACAAGGGGCTTGTCGGAGAAACTTTGCGCGATGCTTTCCGGATAGCCGCAGTTAAGCTCTCGCTTGAGAGCATCCAGAATTGTGTGGCGGATTATTACCGGATTAGGCGCACGGACCTGCTCGCGCAAACGCGCGAGCGGAGAATCGTCATGCCGCGGCAAATGGCCATGTATCTGTGTACCGAGGTGACAGATAAATCACTCATGGAAATAGGGAACGCCTTCAGACGGGACCACACGACGGTGATGCACGCCCGCAATCGAGTGTCGGAGATGCGTCATATCAACCCGCAAGTTGCAGAGGATTGTCGTAATCTGTTGCGCGAACTCGGTAATATATGAGCATGGGAACGAGCGCTAGCAATATGAAATTTTCATCAACCAGTCAGACACTTGCATCAAAGCTACAGCAGCTTGCCGCGCTCGCCCCGAGCCGTCTTGGGGCGGACTCGCTGATGGCGCAGATGAAGATCGAAGCCGAAGGTGGTGTCCTCAAGCTCACCGCAACGGACGGCGAGCTCGAACTATCAGCGAGAGTCGAAGAGGATGTGACCATAGAGAAGGACGGTCAAGCCTATGTGCCAGCAAGACAAATGGCATCCTTTTATGCGAGTTTGGGAGCCGAAGAGATTGTTGAAGTGACCTTGGTTGAGGGTGCCACAGCCCTCAAGTCAAAGAGCAGCGACTTGATGCTCAACGCTGTCGGAGAGGGCAATATACGGCTCTTCACCGTTGAAGAAATTGAAGAAACGCTCGACTTTGAGCTTGAACGAAACGACCTCGTTGATTTGGTGCAAAAGACATCTTTCGCCATGGCCTCAGGCGATGTTCGCTATTACTTGAACGGGATGCTGTTCGAACTTGGCGATAGCGAAGTCCGTTGCGTGAGCACGGACGCGCATCGGCTCGCGTTTGCGAGAAAGAGCCGCGAGGGCGAGCCGACACAAGGCGCAGTAGAAGGCGCAGAAAATGTCGAAGACAGTTCGCGTGCGTGCATCGTGCCGAGGAAAGCGGTCCAGGAACTGATGAAATTGCTTTCGAGCGCACAGGAGATCATCCATCTCAAAATGAGCAAGCAGAGACTTGTGGCCGAAATGGGGGATTACAGGCTGACATGCAGGCTCGTGGACGGGCGCTATCCCGACTACACCAAGGTTATTCCGAAGGATAACGACATCAAGGCCGTCGTTGATCGTCGGGCACTGCAATCGACCATGCGCCGAGCGTACATCGTCGCCGAAGATGACCCCGGCAAGACAGTCAATTTAAGATTCACCCCGGACTGGTTGTATCTTGAGGCATCAAGCCCGCAGCAGCACAAGATCAACGAGAAAATGCCTGTGCAATACGCAGGGGACAACGAAATCAAAATCGCGTTTAACGCCTCCTATGTCTTGGAATTCTTGAACAGTACAGAGAGCGAAAACATACAGATCGAACTGCGGGACAAGGAAAGTCGCACGATCATGCGCGGAGAAGGCGATGAAAACGCCTTCTACTTGCTGATGCCAGTGTTGCTCTAGCGAGGCGTGTTTCTCAAAGCATTGACGATTGAGGGCGTCCGGAATCTTCGCAGCCCAGAACTTCACTTCGACAAATCACTGAGTTTCCTTGTTGGTGCCAACGGCAGTGGCAAGACTTCAGTCCTAGAGGCGGTGTCACTGCTGTGCCGCGGTCAGTCATTTCGTTCACCAAATATCGGCACCGTCATTCGTCACGGCAAAAGTGACTTGAGCGTATGGGGAGAGGTTGAAGACGAGGTTCGTGGCGCCCTGAAGGTCGCGTTTCGCAAGACGCGAACGAATGAAACCGAGGCGCGCGTCAACGGCGAGGACATACAGCGCACATCAAAGCTCATCGAGTATCTGCCGTTGCAGATCATCACCGCGGAGTCGGCGAACCTAGTGCTCGGCGCGCCGAAGGCTCGACGTCGATATATGGACTGGGGTCTCGTACACGAGCACGGCGCGTATCTTGCTTGGCGTCGAGAGTTTCAGCGTGTGCTGCGTCAGAGAAATACCTGCCTGAGAAACGTTGGCGAAAGCGGCGCGATGCACCAGCTCGACGCCTGGGATAGGCAATTGGTCGAGCTGGGAAAACGCATCGCTTCGGTGCAATCGGACTATGTGATCGCTGTGAACGCAGGATTGCAAAGAGTGTTGCCAGCGTTGATGGGCGGAGATGAGGCGGGGTTTGACGTGTCCGTGAGCTATCATTCGGGATGGCAGGAAGGAGACGATTTTTCCGAGGTGATCCGTGCCACAAGGCAAAGAGATGTAGAATTAGGACGAACAGTGGCAGGCCCCCATGCTTCGGACATTCGCATCCAAGTCTCAAGCCGCTTAGCGTCGAGAATTGTCTCAAGAGGTGAGGCGAGAGCACTCTCTCAAGCACTAAACGTGGCGCAGGCTGAACAGCTTCAACAGGCAACCGGGCGACGAAGCTTGTTTCTGGTCGATGAATTGGCCGGAGAGCTAGATGCAAAGACAAGAGCACGGTTCCTGTCACTGCTCGAATCACGCCGCTATCAGGTGCTGGCGGCGAGCGCCATCGAACTAGAAGAGATGGGCGACTTGGCGGATAAGCAGGGATGTGCGATGTTCCACGTGGAACAAGGCCAGGTGACAAAGCGAAGAGGTGTAGACAATTAACAAGCAGAACAGGTAAAAACGCATGAATATTGATAAAGCGGCCGCAGCGCAGGCCTACGGCTCCGACGCGATCACTGTGCTCAAGGGACTTGAGGCGGTTCGCACTCGGCCAGGCATGTACATCGGAGACACCGAGGATGGAACAGGCCTGCATCATATGGTGCAGGAGCTCGTTGACAATGCCGTTGATGAGTCGATCGCTGGCTATTGCGACCATATAGAAATCATCCTGCACCATGGCGAGGCGGCGACAGTTCGAGACAATGGTCGAGGCATGCCGGTGGACATGCACGAGGAGGGCGTGTCCGCCGTGCAGGTCATTCTCACCACACTTCATGCTGGCGGGAAATTTGGCAAGAACGATGCCTACAAGGTTTCAGGCGGACTACACGGCGTTGGTGTTTCGGTGGTGAATGCACTCTCGGACGTGTTTCGCGTCGAGGTTTATAGAAATGGACAGGTGCACGCGCAGGAATATCGAGACGGTGCGCCAACCGAGCCCCTCACCGTTGTTGGGGAGACGCAATCACACGGAACACAATGCTATTTCAAGCCATCCGACAAGATCTTCAACAATATCTCGTTTGAATACGAGCGAATTGCGAGAAGAGTGAAGGAGCTCGCGTATCTGAATCCTGGCCTCAAGATTTCGTTTAGCGACGAACGCGACAAAAAGAGCGAGGTTTTCGAATACGAAGGCGGCATTCGTCAGTTTGTCGCGGATTTGAACGAGGGCCAAGACACCAAGAATCAGATCTTTCATTTTGAAAAGACGCGCTCGGACGGCATCACCGTTGAAATCGCCATGCAATGGACAGATTCAATGGCGCAGCGAGTACACGCCTACACCAACAATATTCCTCAAGCCGATGGCGGCACGCATGTCGCGGGCTTTCGAGCGGCGCTCACGCGCAGCCTCAACAATCATATTGAGGCCGCCGGGCTCAAACGGCGTGCACAGCTCGATATTAGCGGGGAAGACACGCGCGAGGGCTTGACCGCGGTCGTTTCCGTGAAGGTGCCTGATCCGAAATTTTCTTCTCAGACCAAGGAGAAGCTCGTCTCATCCGAGGTCAAGTCCGCGGTTGAGCAAGAAATGTTAGAGGCGTTCAAGCGCTACCTAGAAGAAAACCCGCGCGATGCGCAGCAGATCGCCGAGACGATTCTGCGCGCCGCCGAAGCGCGCGAAGCAGCGCGAAAAGCGCGTGAGTTGACTCGGCGAAAAAGCGCTTTGGATATCGCCGGACTCCCTGGCAAGCTCGCGGATTGTCAGGAAAAAGACCCCGCGCTCTCGGAAATCTACCTCGTCGAGGGTGATTCCGCAGGCGGCAGCGCCAAACAGGGCAGGGATCGACGCAATCAAGCGATTTTGCCCCTGCGCGGCAAAATTTTGAACGTCGAAAAATCGGCCGAATCGAGAATGCTTGACTCAAATGAAGTGCGAACGCTCATCGGTGCGCTCGGCTGCGGCATCGGCGAGCAGGAATTTGATTTAGAGCGCCTTCGCTATCACCGTATCATCATCATGACCGATGCCGATGTGGACGGGCTGCACATCCGCACACTGTTACTCACGTTCTTTTATCGCCAAATGCCGCAGCTCATTGATGCGGGTCACATCTATATCGCGCTGCCGCCCCTCTACAAGGTCAAGCGAGGAAAGCAAGAAATGTACCTCAAGGATGACGAGGCGCTCGCGGACTATTTTGTCAATATTTCATTGGAAACCGCTTCTTTGGTGGTGAATCTGAGCGCTCCGCCCATAGGCGGCGATGCGTTGGCGAGCCTACTCAAAGACTATAGCGAACTGCTGGCGTTGTCTGAATCGGGCGCAATGCAGTGCGCATTGCCGCTCGCCCAAGCGCTGCTTGAGTGCGAGCGGCCTGACTTTTCGTGGGGGGCTGCACAACTAGAGGCATGGGCCGAGGCCTTAGAACATTTCCTGAGCCTGTTTATGAACCAAGACGGCGACACCTTTGTGGCGCGGCCAGATGCGGCAGCAGAAGGCGTTGAGGTGACCTTGGTGAGCAGCGGCATCGCGAAGACGCAAATGATTGATCGCCTCTGGCTTGAATCTCAGGAATATCGTCGCATTGAGCGGCTGCGCACGCAGACCTGTGGACTCATCGAGGGTGGCGCACAGGTTAAGCGAGGAGAAAAAGCCGCCGAGGCGCAGAGCTTCTCGCACGCGATGGATTGGCTCTTGAAGGAAGGGCGGGCGAGAGCGGAAATTCAGCGCTACAAGGGCCTCGGTGAAATGAACGCCGAGCAGCTCTGGGAAACGACCATGGATCCCGAGTCAAGGCGTATGCTCAAGGTGACAATGGATGACATCGGCGCAGTCGAGAACATATTGACGACCCTCATGGGCAAGGAGATCGAGCCGCGCCGCGAGTTCATTCAGGCGAATGCGCTCGATGTTGTCAATCTGGACATCTAGGCGAACTCTCCAAACCCGCATACATCTCGCGCATACGCTCACGGGCTAAACGATTGATTTCTTTGGTGGATTTTGCGCTTGTGTCGAAAGGCTCTGCGATCTTGACGCGAATTTCTCCGGGACGTTTGAGGAACCGATGCGGCGGCCAGTAGCGCCCTGCGTTGTGGGCGATGACTAAGCAGGGCGACCGACTCGAATGGCACAGATATGACCCACCCGGACCAAATTGACCGATTTCACCGACTGCGCAGCGCGTCCCCTCTGGAAATAGGACCACCCAAATGCGGTCATCAAGGCGCTTTTGCCCCACTTCGGCGATGGTGCGTAGCGCATCTCTTGGTTTTTCTCGATTGATAGCAATGGGACGAAGCAACCGAAACGGCCAGCCAAAGAAAGGAATGTGCAGCAGGCTTGCTTTGATGACAGTTGCCTGTGGGACGAACAGGGATTGCAGGAAAAGCGTCTCCCAAGTGCTCTCGTGGCGGGCAAGGACCACGCAGGGGCGCTCCGGGATATTTTCAATGCCTTCAATGATATAACGAATATTACAGGTGCTCTGAAGCCAGAATAGAACGAATCGCGACCACCAGTTGATGATGACGCGGAATCGCGTGCGAAATGGCAGGAACAGCCCGAACACCGTCCAGAAGCCGCCCCAGATGATGGTCGCTATGACATAGCCAAGATAAAAGGCCAACGAACGCAAAGCCAACATGGACTCAAGTCTCGTTATCGTCGCCAAAAGGTGGGCGTCAAGAGCACAAGCAGTGTGAAGATCTCAAGGCGCCCGAGAATCATGGTGACGGACAAGAGCCACTTGCCCGCGCTTGAAACAGAATGGTAGTTGTTCGCAACATCGCCGAGCCCCGGGCCAAGATTATTGAGGCATGCCGCGACCGCAGAGAAGGCTGAGAGAAAGTCAAGGCCGCTCACCATCAGAATCAACAGCAGCATGACGACAAATGTCAGTCCATAGAGTGCGAAAAATCCCCACACGGCTTGCATTTCATCGCTTGGCACAGGTCGATTGTCGAGCTTGACCGGAAAAATGCCCGCTGGGTGGATAAGTCGCTTGATCTCATGCATCCCTTGCCGGTAGACCAAGAGGACGCGAACCATTTTGATCCCGCCTGCGGTTGAGCCCGCGCAGCCGCCAACAAACGCGGACAGCAACAGCAAGATAGGCAAGAAACTTGGCCAGAGACTGAAGTCGGTGGTGACGAAACCGCTGGTGGTGGCCGTGGAAACCACTTGAAAGACAGCATCGAGCACGACATGGTCCGAGACACCATAGGCCGACAAGCCGATGCCGACAACGAGGCTTAACACGAGCAGCAGGCCAAGGTAGGTCTTGGCTTCCGAGCTACCAAGATAGGGGAGATAGCGGCTGATGCGACCACGCCCCAACGACTGTTCAGAATGGCCGGACACGGCGAGCTTGATTTCGCGAAAGAGTCGAAAGTGAAGGGCAAAGCTCAAGCCGGAGATGACCATGAAGGCAATGGCAACCCAATTGATGGCAAGGCTGTTGAAGTAGCCAATGCTTGCGTCGTGGGTTGAGAATCCGCCAATCG
The DNA here is from genome assembly GCA_028283025.1 of Pseudomonadales bacterium. Lineage (GTDB taxonomy): Bacteria > Pseudomonadota > Gammaproteobacteria > Pseudomonadales > Azotimanducaceae > Azotimanducus. The sequence continues at coordinate 49,283 of JAPYNO010000127.1, forward strand.
AGACGGTCGAGAAGGCGTGCGCGATGGCATCGAACAGGTCCATGCCTGCAAGAAAGTAGGCGCAGGCACAGGCGAGCGTGAGGCCAAGATAGACGAGCCATAAGGCGCGCGCAGTTTCGGCAATCCTTGGCGCGAGCTTTGATCCCTTGTCCGGTCCGGTGAGCTCAGAACGCGAAAGCTGCATGCCGCCGATGCCGAGCATGGGCAGCACGGCAACCGCCAAAACAACAATTCCCATTCCGCCAAGCCATTGTAATATCTGTCGATACATGAGCAGTGACTTGGGTAGGTCATCAAGACCCATGATCATGGTCGCGCCTGTCGTGGTCAGTCCCGAGACAGATTCGAAGACGGCGCTGCTCCATGAATCGGCGACGCCGGAACTGACAAAAGGCACGGCTCCAAACGCGCCGAGGCCAAAATAAAAGAGCGCCACCACAATGAAGCCATCGCGGTTGCGCAGTTCGCGAATCGGCCGGCAGGCGAGCCAGAGAACGAGGCCGATGCCAAGCGTTACCGCAAACGCAAGCAGGAAATGAGAAATAAATGCTTCGGAGTAGATGAGCGCAACAATGATTGGCACGATCAGCACAAGGCTGAAGAGCATCAACAGCAGCCCGGTGAGCGAGAGAATGGTGCGAAGATGCATCTCGTGCGGCTAGTCGCTAAAAGGCTTCGGGGGGCGCGTGGAACATTCGCTCGAGCTGCTTTTGAGTGCGAATGAGCGCCTGTTCGCTCTTTTGCTTTGGCACGAACACCACCACCCGGTCGTTTTGCTCTAGGCAGAGACCGCCATCAAGCAAACGCCCCTTGTAGTTGCCGGACTTGCTTTGTCTTGCGACGGCGAAGATATTGGCGCCGCCGGGCAATTCAATATCGCAAGCAGGCCGTCCGACGAGCTCTGAAGTGTCGGCGGTGCCAAGTGCCTCGACTTCCATCACCTGCCCAAAATCCCCAGCCAAACTGTGTTCGCGCAGCACCCGGCCGCGACGAAAATACGAACGAAAGGCATCAACGGCGGCATCGATTGGGGAAACAACAAAGTTGGTGCCAGCGCGAAGCGCGAGCTTGCGCATGGCAGGATGCAGCAAGAGCGCAGCGGTGATGCGCGTTTTGTGCCGGCTGGCGATGGCGGTGGCGAGCAGGTTGGTCTCGTCGCTGTTGGCAAGTGCGAAGAAGGCGTCGATGTGCTCGATGTTCTCTTCGAGCAAGAACTCTTCATCGGTCATATCGCCGCACAGTACGACGCAGGAGAGTTCCTCAGCGAGTTGCTGACACCTGTCTTCGCGTACTTCGATCAGGCGAACAGACGCTGAGGTGCGTTCTTGAAGCGCGCGCACGAGGCGTGTGCCGAGATGCCCGCCGCCAGCGATCATCACTCGTTTGAACGGCTTGCCTTGCAGGTCGAGTTTTTTCATCACGGCGCCGACATCGCCGACTCTGCCAAGCACGAAGAGCGTGTCGCCGGCGGCCAAGCGCTCTTCATTGTTCGGCACAAAGCTCATTTCGCCGCGCCCGATCAGCGGTACTGCGAAAGGTCTGCCTGGGGCCTCAAGCAGGTCGTGGATGCGCTTGTCCGTGTGCGGCCAGTCCGCTGGCACGTCGAACGCGCACAAACGCAGACTCCCAGACCCAAGGTTCAAGGCTTGGCGAGCGCCAGGATGCTGCACCACGAGGCAGAGCTCCTCGGCCATCTCAAGTTCGGGATTCACCGCCGCCTTGATCGGCAAGTGCTCAAAACTAAACAATTCCGAGCGGCGCTCAAGGTAGGCGGGCGTGCGAATGCGGGCAACGATATTGGTGACCTCGAACAGCGTGTAGCAAATCTGGCTGGCGACCATATTGATCTCATCGGCGCCGGTCGTCGCAAACACGCTGTCAGCGTCATACGCGCCAGCGCTTTGCAGGACATCAGGATGTGCCGCATTGCCGAGCACGCTTGTCACATCGAGGCGCCTGCCAAGTTCTTCGAGCCGACGCGAGTCGCTGTCAACGATGGTCACATCCTCGCCCTGTTCAATGAGCGCTTGAGCGAGCGACCCGCCGACCCTCCCCGCACCAAGAATGAGCACCCGCATCGGCGTTACATCCGTTAGGCGCGTTTGCCAAACAGTGCGTAGAACATGGCGTCAGGCCCTTGCGGCGTGGTGACGAGCTGCACGCCGCTTTGCGTCTCGATAGAGACAAGGCCGCAAGCCTTGATCTGCGGCATGTCGAGCACGGCTGCATCGCTTCGAGTTCTCAAGGCCTGCACTGAATCCTCGTTTTCCCGTTTCAGCATGGAACAAGTCGAATAAAGGAGCTTGCCACCAGGCTTTAGTGTACGCCAAGCAGCATCAAGAAGACGCTTTTGGCTCTGGTGATGTGCTTGCAAATCGTCGGCCTTGGCGAGAACCTTGATATCTGGGTGCCTGCGCAAGGTGCCTGTCCCAGAGCAAGGCACATCGAGGAGCACGGCATCGAATGGACGGCCGTCCCACCACGCCAGTTGTTCGAACCGGGCGCAGATGATCTCTGGCGTGGGCAGGCCGAGTCGGTGACACTCGGTTTTGATGCGTTGCAGGCGCGATTCACTCTGATCGACGCTGGTGAGCGCGATGCCGGGCGTATGCTCAAGCAGGTGCGCTGTCTTGTTGCCGGGCGCGGCGCAGGCATCAAGGACACGCATGCCAGAGCTGGCGTTAAGCAAACGCGCCGCGAGTTGCGCACCTTGGTCCTGAATGCTGAGCTCGCCGCTGGCAATGCCCGGAATCTGTTCCGATGGCATCGGTGCTTCAAGGATAATGCAGCTTGGCAAGGCACCCGGCACGGCTGGCGAGCCATTGCGCTGAAGCGTTTCGAGCACCGCTTCGCGAGTCGTCTTAGTCGCGTTGACGCGCAGGCACATGGGCGCCTTCGTGAGATTGGCGAGAAGCAGGTCGTGCCAATGGTGCGGGTATTGTGCTTGCGCCTGCTCGATGAGCCATTTTGGGTGGTCGAAGGCGGCCTCTATCCCTTGCCCTTCGAACGTATCCTTTGCGACCGTGCGCAGAACGGCATTGATGAGCTTGTCTGTCCAAGGCTTGCCAAGACGACGTGCGATGTCCACGGACTCATTGACGGCGGCATGCGCGGGCGTGCGCAAATGGAGTATCTGCAGGGCGCCTGTCATAAGCAGGCAAAAGAGATCGAAGTCCTTGTTGCGCAAAGGCTTCTGCAAGTGCCTCGACACTCGCTCAGAAAGCGAGAAATAGTGACGCAGCACGCCGTAGAGGAGCTCATGCACAAACGGGTTCGCGTGCTCGTGCAAAAGTGCGCGATCGAAGGGCAGGCCGCGCTTTAGGATTTTGACGAGCAGCCGAGTTGCCAGAAGGCGCGGAGGGGGTGCGGCAGGCGGTGCGGGGCGCGCCATGCTCACCCGCCGAATCGATTGCCTGTTCGAAAGATGCCAGCGAACCCGTTCAACAGGTCGCGTGCCGACAGACGACGACCAGAGCCGCGCAGAACGCATGCCTCAAGCACTGAGATCTTGCCTACGCCACAGGCAATTTCGATTTGACCGGCAGGCGCTTCGAGCACTGTGCCGGGCGGAGCGACCGCCTCGCCGAGAGTGTATTCGGCCTTGAGGAATCGCACACGCAGCGCATCGTCGCCTGTGGGTATGCAAGAGATAGCGGGCGCGGCGGAATTTAGCGCGTGAATCTGCCGAGCGACAATACGCGAACTGCGCGACCAATTGATGACTTGATCCTTGTCGGTGAGCTTTTCAGCGTAGAGTGCGCCATCGCTTTCCTGAGGCGCCGCTTCAAGGGTGTCGATATGCTTGATGGCGTGACACAGTGCGTTGATGCCGAGACTCGCAAGGGCAGTGCGCAGGCAATCTCCGGTCATGGTGTCATCAAGATGCAGGCGTTTGATTGCAAGCAGCGGCCCGGTGTCCACGCCTGAGTCCATTTGCATGACGCAAACGCCGGTTTCAGTGTCGCCTGACATGATGGCCCGCTCGATTGGCGCGGCGCCACGCCAACGCGGCAGCAGCGACGGATGCAAGTTGATGCAGCCGTACTTTGGCAACTCAAGGATTCTCGGCGGCACTATTAGCCCGTAAGCAACGACAACTAGCACATCAAGCTCGAAGGCAGAAATTTCCTTATATGTCTGTGCGTCGCCTAAGTTGCGCGGCTGCAGCACGGGGATGCGCTCTGCGCGAGCGCTCGTTCGCACCGGCGTCGTGCCGAATTTCCGTCCGCGTCCGCTGCGGGCATCAGGGGCGGTCAGCACCGCCACTGGCCGAATGCCTTGGCCAAGCAATCCATGAAGTACCCTGTCGGCAAAAGCGGGGGTGCCCGCAAAGCCGATGCGTCTGGCTGTTTCGTTAGGCAATTTCGCGCCGCTGCTTCTCGATCCGTTTGCGGATTCTATTCCTTTTCAGTGAAGAAAGATAGTCAACAAATAACTTTCCATCCAAGTGATCAATTTCATGCTGCGCGCAGACCGCATGCATGCCTTCCCATTCTGCGTGTACACGCTTTCCAGAGCGGTCCAAGTATTCAATTTCAATCCTTGAGGCGCGTCGCACGGGCTCATAGAAGCCTGGCACCGACAAGCAGCCTTCATTGCTTTCAATCACGCCGGACTTGTCGAGAATGCACGGATTGATCAGCACCAGAGGCTCGCTCTTGTCTTCGGAGACGTCCATGACCAAGATTCGCTTCGTGATGCCCACTTGCGTGGCGGCGAGCCCAATGCCACGCTCGTGGTACATGGTCTCTAGCATGTCGTCGGCGATCTGCCTGGTGGCGTCGCGCACCTCCTTGACGGGCCGTGCGGTCAGGCGCAAGCGAGGATCAGGATAGTGAAGAACTGTCAGTTTCATGCGTTGTCGGCGCTGGTTTTGGCAAGCAAGACGCGCATTGTGCCTTGAGACCGCAGCATTCGACAATACCGTGTTCGACAAGACATAATGCGCGCTATGGTCAAGTTTCCAAACAAAGACACGAAGGAAGAAGAGGCAAACACGCACATTTATCGCGTGCTCTTTTCGGGCGGCGGGCAGATCTACGAGGTCTATGCGCGCGGGCTGTATCAGAGCGACCTGTATGGCTTCATCGAAATTGAAGACTATGTCTTTGGCGGTCGCAGCAACGTGGTCATCGATCCGCAAGAGGACAAGCTGCGCAATGAGTTTGAGGGCGTGAAGCGCACATACCTGCCGATTCCCTGCATCCTGCGCGTTGATGAGGTCGAAAAGGAAGGCGTCGCCAAGGTCAAGGACGACAAGGGCGGCAGTACAGTTGCGCAATTTCCCATGCCAGCGCCGATCAACGAGAACCTGTCCTGACAGGCGCTAAGCTTCGGGAGCACCGACGCTTACATGCACCCAGACAACCCCTTCAGGCCCGGCAGCGGAAAACCGCCCCATCTTGCTGGTCGCAGAGGCGAGCTTGACGCAATGATGGGGCTGGTGAATGCCGCGCTCGCAGGTAAGCCCCGCCATCAAGACGGCGCGATTTATGGCCCGAGAGGGTGTGGCAAGACGGCGCTGCTGCACACGATCAAGGACCGAATCCCGCACACGGCTCGCATCACGCTTCTCACGCCATCGGATCTGAAGACGGAAGACGATGTTGAAGCACACATACTGAAAAGCCTTGATGCAGGCGCCCTCTCTCGATTGCTCCCAGATGAAACAGAAGTCAATGTGCGGGTGCTCAAAGGCGTGTGGAAGCGGCAGGGCATTGAGTTCAGCGACAAGCGAGATGAAATCGCAGCCCACTCCAGAAAGCATCCATTCTTCCTGTTGCTCGACGAGGCGCACAAGCTGCCTCTTGATGTATATGAAAAGCTCGTCCACGAATCACTCGCGCTGCGCGCTGCGGACGCTTGCGTCACCTTCATCCTTGCAGGCAAGCCACAGCTCACATCAATGGGCGCGAGAGCGGGCGTCTCCTTTTCCGAGCGGTTTCTGCACAAGGACATTGGACTGCTCGGCGAAGAGAGCGCTTGCGAGGCGCTTGTTGTCCCGTTCGGTCGCGAAGGGGTCTCTATTTCAGATGAAGCGCTGCAATTGCTCTATGAGGATACGCATGGCTACGCATACTACTTGCAACTCTGGGGCGAGGGCTTGTGGGAGTGCTGCCGCAGGCTGGAGACGAAGCACATCGACAGGGATGTCGTGGCATCCGTTCAGCCAATGGTTCGCAAAGAGCGCGACCGGGCCTATCAAGAGCGTTACAGCGCTTGGACGGGCGAGGATTTGCATCTGTTCGAGTGCATCAATCAGCGATTGCGGGAAACGGACGGGCTGCCGAGCAAACGCGGACTTGAACATATGATCGAGACCGAGCTAAAGACACAAGGCCGGGCATCGAGCGGATTCAGCGACATTTACCAGAAGATGGTTGAGAGCGACTATGTGTGGCAGCGGATCGGCGACAGAACGCTGACATTCTGCCTCCCGTCCTTTTCTGACTTTATCGAGCGCAATCGTTCGGACTTCGCCGGTTGAGCCCTTAGAATAGACGCGCATTCGCATTCGGAGCAGTCCCTTGAGCAGAATCGTAATAGTCGGCGGCGGACAAGCGGGCGGACAAGCGGCGGCGCGCCTGCGGCAAAACGGTTACGAAGGCGACATCCTGCTCATTGGCGAGGAGGCGCTGCCGCCATATCAGCGCCCACCGCTTTCCAAGCAGTATCTCGCTGGCGAGATGCCAATTGAGCGTGTGCTTCTGCGGCCTGAAGCCTTCTATGCGGATAAGTCGATCAGTCTCAAGCTGGGAACCCGCGTCCTCGGCATCGAGTGCGCCGAAAAGCACATCACACTTGAGTCGGGCGAAACCATCGATTACGACAAGCTGCTCCTTGCCACCGGGGGCAGAGCGCGCAAGCTGCCGCTTCCCGGTGCCGATCATGCGGCCGTGCATTACCTTCGTGACATCAGCGATGTCGATGCGATTCGTGCCAAGGCGTCCAAAGGTGCGCGCCTCGTCATCGTTGGCGGCGGCTACATTGGCCTTGAAGTGGCATCCGTGGGCGCAAAGCTCGGCGTTCAAGTCACAGTGTTGGAAATGGAGCCGCGCGTGCTCGCGCGGGTGACCTCAAAGCGCATGTCGGCCTACTATGAGTCGCTGCACAGGGAGCGAGGCGTCAATATCGTGACGCGCGCACATGCGTCCGCTTTTCAGGATTGCGGAAGCGGCGGCGTGCGCGTCGAATGCGCAGACGGGCAGTCCTTTGATGCGGATATTGCCATCATCGGTGCTGGCATCGTCCCAAACGTCGAGCTCGCGCAAGCCGCTGGTCTCGATTGCGACAATGGCATCGTCGTTGATTCGCGATGCCAAACGAGCGATGCCAACATCTACGCCGCTGGCGACTGCACCAATCACCCGAACGCCCTGCTTGGAAGACGGCTGCGCCTTGAATCCGTGCCAAACGCCATGGAACAGGCGCGCGTGGCGGTAGAAAACCTATGCGGCACGGACTGCGAATACGCCGCGTTGCCGTGGTTCTGGTCCGATCAATACGAGCTCAAATTACAAATGGCCGGGTTCTCAGCCGGCGCCGACGAAGAAGTGGTGCGTGGCGAAATAGCATCCAACGCCTTTGCGGTCTTCTACTTGAAGTCCGGGCGCATCATTGCTGTCGAAAGCATCAACAGTGCGCGCGAGTTCATGGCGGCGCGCAAGCTGATCGAATCGGGCAAGACGGTAGATGCGAAACAGCTTGCCGATGTGGACACGCCGCTGCGCTCCCTTTTGTGACATGTGACGAGACGATAGCGATGCAGCGCGAGCCGCCACAGCTCGACAAGGTCGATATGGATGTGGCATTCGACAAGGCGAGCTATGCGCAGACGCTCGCCGATTTGCAATATCAACTCAAGGAATTATCGCTTGCGTATGGGCGACAGCGCATGCGTTCAGTCGTTGTCTTTGAAGGACAGGATGCGGCTGGCAAAGGCGGCACCATTCGCCGCGTGAGCTGGCCGCTCGACCCGCGCATGTTGAAAGTCTGGCCAATCTCCGCGCCAAGCGAGGATGAGAAGGAAGATCACTATTTATCCCGCTTTTGGCGGCGCTTGCCGCGCGCAGGCCAGATGGTGATTTTTGATCGTTCTTGGTACGGGCGCGTGCTCGTCGAGCGCATCGAAGGCTTTGCAAGTGAGGCTGAATGGCGGCGAGCCTATGCAGAGATCAACGAATTCGAGCGCATGCTCGGCAATGACGGCGTGCGCCTCGTCAAGATTTTCCTGCACATCACGCCCGATGAGCAGCTTGCGAGGTTTCAAGCGCGGTTCTCTGACCCCTTCAAACGCTGGAAGCTTTCGGAGGAGGACTTGCGCAACCGCAGCAAGTGGGATGCCTACGAGGTCGCCGCCAACGAGATGTTTGCGAAGACCTCGACCGAGGCGCACCCTTGGGAGGTGATCGCCGGCAACAACAAGCGCTACGCGCGCCTCAAAGCGATTGGCACTATCGTCGAGCGGCTGTCGCAAGGCGTAGACATGCAATTGCCAGCGCTCGCACCGGAGTTTGAGAAGCGAGCGGCGAAGGCGCTCGGCATCTGATGGGAAATCGAAGCGGGATTGGCGCCCAGAATAGCCATGTTGCTTGCGGGGCAACTGCGGCGCGAGAATATCGCCAACAGATCTTCTGACCGTCGCTGGCCGGTGGGTTCAATATGCCAAGCCCCATTCCCCATGAAATCGCGACCGGCGCACAGGCTTTGTTGGCCCAAATTGACGGTGGCGTAGCCGCCGTGTTGTTCGGGTCACGCGCCCGTGAAGACTGGTGTGAACAGAGCGACTGGGATATTGCCTTCATCGATTTGTCGCTAGGGTCTGTTAACACTATGCCTGCCGACGCTGTCATCGATCCCGGGGTTTCTAGGCGGTTGAATTTTCACTAGCGCGGCATCACCATAGGCACGATGTGCAAAGCAATATCTCATATGTCGCCGGGTTTCTCTGACGAGGCCGAGGCTCGATGAGCAGCCTTCAATCCATCGATAAGAATCAAGCCTATGGAACTTTCAAGGATAGCCTGAGAGCACCGATACACCGATGGTTCACGTATCCTGCGGGCTACTCTTACAAGCTGGTTGAGGCGAAGATCGAAGCGCATGGGATTGGCCCTGACGACGTTGTGGGAGATCCCTTTGTCGGCACTGGCACAACATCACTTGCCGCCAAGCTACGCGGCGTGAGTTCTGTGGGGGTTGAAGCACATCCGTTTGTTCATTGGGTTGCACAGACGAAACTTCATTTCGAGCGCGGCGCGGACGGCTTGGGTGAAGATGCGAACAGCGTGTTGCGAGACGCTGAGCAGATCCAAGCAAGGCAGCGCTGTTTGAATGAATGGCCTGATCTCGTTTACAAATGCTTCAGTCAAGAGAACCTCTTTCGCCTTGGCGCGTTGAGGGCCGCAATCGAGCAAACGACAAGCGCCCACAAGGAATTGCTGAAGGTTGCGCTGACCGCCACGCTCAGGGATTCAACATCCGCTGGCGCGGGCTGGCCCTACATCGCGCCGAGCAAATTCGCGCAGCGCAAAGTTGACAGAAACGCCTTCTTGGATTTCACAAAGAGATGCGCTCTGATCGAGAGCGACATTGTGCAGGCAATGTCAATTAAGCCCATATCATCTTCGCACAGCCTTGTGCTTGGAGATGCCCGCAGATTCAGTCATTTTTCGGGCAAGGGTGCACTCAAGATGGTTCTGACCTCCCCGCCCTATTTGAACAATTACGACTACGCTGACCGAACCAGATTGGAAACGTATTTCTGGGGAATGTTCAACAGTTGGGGAGAAATTACGAAACACGTCAGAGATAAGCTTATTGTTGCAGCTACTACTCAAGTCAGACGCTCAGAGATGGAAGAAACAGTTCAATTGCCGGGAGTTGGCAGCGCTAGCCAGTCGGTGCAAAATGAGCTGACCGAAATCGTCGAACGTTTAAGCAGACTGAGAAGGGAGAAGTCAGGCAACAAATCATATGATCTCATGGTCGCCGGATACTTTGAAGACATGCTTCAAGTTATTGTCGAGGTCTACGAGAGCCTTGAACCGAACGGGGCGTTCATTCTTGTGCTAGGAGACTCTGCGCCCTACGGCGTGCATGTCGCAACGGACGAATTGGTAGCTAGGATAGCACTCGACATTGGCTTCAAAGACTATGTGATCGAGGTCATTCGAACTCGGGGGGATAAATGGGCGGGGAACCCTCAGCGGCACCAAGTGCCGCTTCGAGAGTCAATCGTGACGCTTACAAAGTAGACTACGAAATGGCGGCGATGAAGAAAGTAACAAACGCCGCGGCAGCGTTGGGGCAGGAAATAGGCAAGCTCATAGAAGAAGAGATCATTGAGAGCCTGCGGCTTGCAATGGAAGTGTACGGGCACACGATAGGACCGGAAAAAATGAAGGACGGAACCGACGACGATTGCCGATCAACGCATCAAGCACATTGAGCTATTACTGAAGACGGACAGTGATCAAATGCTCCTGTTGCAGTACGAGTCAGTGGCAAAAGCGCTCGAAGGCATGGCGGGCTTCGTGTCGGACCGCAGGGACATTAGTGTGTTCATGGAAGGAGGCGATGGCGATTAGGGCGTGTTCACACTATGCCCGCCGACGCTGTTGTCCCCTGCGAAAGAGCCGACAAAGCCGCGTCACATCCCCCAACACGGACTCTCCGGCTCTTGCGCAGGCAATAACCCTTCGGGCCGTCCCCGTGTTCCGCCAGCCTTCGTTCTCGCTCGCTCATGGGGGATAAGCCCCACAGCGCTCGCTCGGCCTTGTCTGGCGGAAAACGGGACTCGGCAGCGTCAGCGTGCATATTGTGAACACGCCCTAGTCGGCGGATTGTCTCTCGAAGAGACGTTTGCGGCATCTGGCTCGTGTAGAGTACCCCTTCGCTTGTACGAGAGACCGCAGCCATGCGACTCCTGCCCTCAGAATCTTGGAAAAACCGCTGCGCCGAGGACACTGAATTCATGCAGGCTGCGCGCCATTGGACAGGTGGCCTGCGCCTTGTCATCGGCGATGAGTTGCTCACGCTTGGCGTCAAGGACGGCCAGCCATGTGTGCTTGAGGACGGACTCGACTTGATTGAGTATCGAGGGCCTCAAGGCGTGTGGGAGAAACTGCTCGCAGAAGTTCCGCCGCCCTTTGAAACCGATGTCATGGCCAATCTCGCGACCGACGGCGGACTCAGTCGTGAGGGCAGCGCCATCATCTTTGCGCAATATCACGCGGCAGTAAAGCGCGCCATCGAGCTGCTTCGCCCCGCCGCGAATGAAGGCGCGGTGCGAAAGGGCGATGTTCAGAATGAAGGCGTCTTTGATGCCCCATCCGGACGCTATGTGCATCTTTCGATCTGCGGTCAAGATCACCGCGTATATTTTGAAGAGGCTGGCGGGGGCATTCCACTTCTCCTACAGCATACCGCGGGCGCGCATGGAAGCCAGTGGCGGCACGTCTTTGAAGAACCTGAAATCACCAAGCATTTTCGTCTGATTGCCTATGATCTGCCGTTCCACGGCAAGTCGCTGCCGCCGGTGTCAGGCAAATGGTGGTCTGAGGAATACCTCCTGCGCGGTGAGTTCCTGCGCGAGACAGTGCTCGCCATCAAGCGTGCGCTCGGACTTGAGGAGCCAGTGTTCATGGGGTGCTCGGTTGGCGGCTTGCTTGCGCTCGACTTGGCGCAGCGTCACCCGGAAGAGTTTCGCGCCGTCATTTCGCTCGAGGGCGCGCTGGAAATTCCTGGCGGCATTGACCTTTTGCAGCAACTCTGGTCGCCGCAGATCAGCAACGATTACAAAGCAAACCTCATGGAAGGCCTCATATCACCGACTTCGCCCAAGGTCTACCGAAAGGAGACCAGCTATGTGTACGCGAGCGGCTGGCCTGCGACCTTTCTTGGCGATCTCTACTACTATGTGGAAGACTTCGACATGCGCGAGACGGCTTCGGAGATCGACACCAATCAAGTTGGCGTACACATTTTGTCCGGCGAATACGACTACAGCGCCACGCCGGAGATGGGGCGTGCGGCGCACGAGGCAATTCCGGGATCAACCTGGGCGCTGATGAAGGGCGTCGGGCACTTCCCCATGTCCGAAAACCCTGAAGCATTCATAGAATATCTCCTGCCCATTCTTCGCTCCATTGCGCACTGAAGGAGGCTAAGATGGCCGACAAGATTGCGTTTGTCACCGGCGCGGCATCAGGCATTGGCGAAGCCGTGTCGCGACAGTTGCGGACGGCGGGAATGCGCGTCGCCATGTGCGACATCAACACCTCGCAAGGTGAGCGAATCGCCCAGGAAATCGGCGGCTACTTTATTCATTGCGATGTTGCGCGCTTCGACTCGGTGGAATCCGCTGTTCGCGAATGCGCATCGACGCTCGGCGTCCCTGACTATGCGCACCTGAATGCGGGCATTATGACCGTGCCGCCCGGCGAGGCCTATCTCGCCATTGAAGAAGTCAGTGTCGAGCAATACCGGCGCATCATGAGCGTCAATATGGACGGCGTTTTCTTCGGCCTCAAAGCCCTTGTGCCGCGAATGAAAGCGAAAGGCGCCGGGGCGATTACCATCACCGCCTCAGTCGCGGGGTTCGTCCCGCTCGGCATAGACCCGCTCTACGGCATGAGCAAGCACGGCATAATCGGTCTCGGACGCAGTGTGGCAGCCGCCAATGCTGGAAGCGGCCTGCGCGTCAACGTCATCTGTCCGGGCGTGGTAGATACGCCCATCTTGCCGGATGAATTTCGTGCGCCGCAGGTGGAACGGATGCCCGCGAGCGTCTTGGCCGAAGAGGTCGCTGACCTGCTCGTGCGGGGTGAGAACGGAGAAGTACGGGTGAAGTTAGCTGACAAGCCGAGCTTCCGCGTGGAAGTTGCTGATGTGAACGTTCTGTCGGAAGGGGCTTGATAGCAGGGTCAACCTTGCCTGTACTGGCATTGAAGTGCGGCAAGGTCGTCGGGCGTGTTGATATTGATGAAGCTCGATGCCAAGCCAGACAAGTCCGATGAAGGCAGCGCGATCTCGGTGAACCAACGATGAACCGCGCGACCTCCGGCACGATAGAACTGCGTTAAGGCGTCTCGTCCGGCTTCGTCAATCAACATCGTCAAGTTCTGGCGGCGCCGTCCGTCGTGAGCAACGGCGACACCTCTGGCAAGGGCGTCTTGCGCGAGACGCTGAACGAGGGAAGGCGCTGGCCGAGGCGTATCTCCGGGCAGCGTAAGCGCCCACTTCGTCTTCACCACACGGAACGCTGAGACCAGTCCGGCAAGCGGGCCTTCACCGGCCTCCTCATCGGCGATCAATTGGCAGCCAAATTCCCGGTATGCAGGTTCGATTGCGCTGACACTCAAGACGATGCGATAGACCTGAGGCGCGAGTCGCTCAAGCGCATGGTCAAGCAGGCGCCTGTCATTGACACGAACCAACGGCTTGTCAATGCCGCCTAAGCGTCGCCCTTGGCCGCCGCACAGAACGATGCCCGTGACATCATCCGGTGCGATACATGCTGTCGCAGGCTCGCGAACTGAATTGGTTGTTGGCATTGGCGGTCCGACTCCCACACCCAAGCATAGCAAAAGCCCTCGGACGGAGGCGCCCGCGATGCGGTTGCTCGCACGTTCTATCCTTGCAATTCTGGAATCAGACGCCATAATTGCAAGGATGATTCGGCGCCATCTCTATAAGACGGTAACAGGGCGGCTGGACGAATTTCCAGCCGTGGCGCTGCTCGGGCCACGCCAAGTTGGCAAGACAACACTGGCGAGGCTCGTTGCGCAGCGAAGCAAAGAAAAGAAGCGTCCGACTTGTTATCTCGATCTTGAAAACCATCAGGACCGGGCCAGACTCGCGACGGATCCGCTTGGGTATCTGAGGCGTCACCAGCATGAACTGGTGATTCTTGACGAGATCCAGCATCTTCCAGCGCTTTTTCAATCACTTCGCGTTTTGATTGACGATGACCTTCCCGAAATTCGAAGGAATTCGCGGTTTCTGGTTTTGGGCTCGGCTTCCATAGACCTACTCAAGCAGTCGAGCGAATCGCTTGCAGGGCGCATCTCGCACTTGGAACTTTGTCCATTTGACCTGCTTGAAGTCGGCGCGGAGCACTCTCAAGAGGAATTGTGGAATCGCGGGGGCTTTCCTCAGAGCTTCTTGGCTGGGTCGAGTTCCAAAAGCATGGTCTGGAGAACCGACCTCATTCGAACCTATCTTGAGCGCGACATACCGCACCTTGGTCCCCGCATCCCGTCTGAAACGCTGCGGCGCTTGCTGACAATGCTGGCGCATTCCCAAGGGAGCATGCTGAATGCGGCGCAGTTGGCGCGCTCCCTCGCTATTGACGGTAAGACGGTCGCCCGCTACATCGACCTGCTGGCAGACCTGTTGCTCTTTCGTCGCCTTCCGCCTTACCACATCAATATCGGTAAGCGGCTCGTCAAATCACCAAAGATCTACCTGAGAGACAGCGGGCTGGTGCATGCGCTGCTTGGGCTTGAGCGCGTGGACCATGTCCTTTCGCATCCGGTGGCCGGTCAGAGTTGGGAAGGATGGGTGATCGAGAACCTGCTGGCGCGCGCAGGCCACTTTGTCACCCCGTACTTCTACCGAACTGCGGTCGGGGCCGAAGTGGACCTCGTGCTGGAAATGCCAGGTGGCAACCTGTGGTGCATCGAAATCAAGCGAGGCTCTGTCGCAAAACTCGAAAAAGGCTTTCATCAAGCTCGCGAGGACCTTCGGCCTGAGCGGAGTTTTGTGGTCTATCCGGGCAGTGAGAGCTATCCGATGGGCGATGGCATTGAAGCCATCGGCATTGCTGATCTCATGCAAAGGATTGCGATGTCGTGAGCGTCGCTTGTCAAGTTGCAACATGTCGGCGCGGTCAGCAAAGCTCATCAGGGAGCACGTCACTCATGGCGTGAGTTATATTCATGCACAGCTTGGATGAATATCCCAAATTCCGCCAGAGCGAGACTCGGCGACTAGGCGATCAGCAAGTAGCACACCACACTAATCACCGCCGCGCCAGCGAAGTTCAGCACCACGCCTTCGCGCACCATGCGTGCGATCGGCACGCGGCCGGTGCTGAACATGATGACGTTGGGGGCGGTAGCGACTGGCAGCATGAACGCACAGCTTGCGCTCATGGCGGCGGGGATCATGAACAAGAGTGGGTCGGCGGACACGGCCACGGCGGTCGCCCCCATGATCGGCATGAGCAAGGTCGTGGTGGCGGTGTTGCTCGTTGCTTCGGTCAGGAATGTCACGCCAAGGCAAATGGCGAGCACGATCAAGTAGGGCGCAACATCGCCGAGCACCGAGAGCGCGTTGCCCATGGCCGCCGAGACGCCTGAAACCTCGAATCCCTTGGCGAGCGCAATGCCCGAAGCGAACAGGATGAGGGTGCCCCAAGGAATCTTCTCGGCAGTTTCCCAATCGAGCAAACGGCCGCCTTGCCCGTTCGGGACAATGAAAAGCATCACGCAGGCGAAAAGGGCCACCATGGCATCGTTTGTGTAAGGCAGGCCGAGCAGTGACGACCAGCCGCCGAGCGGCTCTGTCCGCGTCACCCACAACAGCACCGTCATGCCGAACACGAAGGCAAGACGCTTTTCTTCGGGTCGCCACGCGCCGGAAGCTTCGATTTCCGCGCCTTCGCCTTTGCCGAGGCTGCGACACAGCCAGAGCCCGGCAATGGGCACGAGTAGCAGAACGACAGGCACGGCGACTTTCATCCATTGCAGGAACCCGACTTCGGCATTAAAGAGCTCCTCATAGACGCCTCGGAAGATGAGGTTCGGCGGTGTGCCGATGGGCGTGCCGATGCCGCCGATGCTCGATGCATAGGCGATGCCGAGCAGGAGCGGAATGGCGAGCTTCTCATCGCGTGTGCGCTCGATCACCGCAAGCGCGATCGGCAGCATCATCAGGGTGGTGGCGGTGTTGGAAATCCACATGCTCAGGAGCGCCGATGCTGCCATGAAGCCAAATACTAAGCGGCGGCTGCTTCCATGGCCGAAAAGTCGTACCATAGACAGCGCTATTCGCCTGTGTGTTCCTGACTTGGCGAGTGCGGTTGAAAGAATGAAGCCGCCGAGCAAGAGCAGGATGACGGGATTCCCATAGGCTTGGGAGACCGCAGCTTGGTCGAGGATGCCAGCGAGTGGCAGAGCAATTATCGGAATGAATGACGTTGCCGCTAACGGAATGGGCTCAAGAATCCACCAGCACACAACGAGGGTTGTGATGGCGAGAACGATAGCCATGTCATTTGATGCTCCTTGTGAGCTGCAAACGAGATGCACCGCAAGCGCTGCAAGTGGCCCGGCGATGAGGGCGATGGCTTTGACATTCATGACGATTTGGACGGATTAGCAAGCACTAGGAAGACTTTGCATGACAGATTTACAGGATGGTCACATCTGTTGGTACGATTTGGAAACCACAGGTATAGACCCGCGCTGGCACAGGATACTTCAGTTCGCGGCGCAGAGAACAACGTATGAGCTAGAACCAGTCGGCGAGCCGGTCAACTTTCAGGTGCGATTAGCGCCCGATGTGCTCCCGGACCCTGCGGCTTGCTGCCTGACTGGATTCACGCCGCAATCGGTGGATGAGGCTGGCATCAACGAACTTGAGGCCATGCACCGCATCTATGAACTGTTCATGGAGCCGGGCACTTGCGTTGCGGGCTTCAATTCTGTTCGCTTTGACGATGAGTTTGTGCGCTACGGCTTTTATCGGAATCTGCTGCCGGTGTATTTGCGCGAATACCAAAACGGCAACACGCGCTGGGATTTGCTCGATTTGTGCCGCGCAGCCTCGGCGCTTCGTCCTGAAGGCATGGAATGGCCGGAGAAGGACGGCGCGCCAATCTACAATCTCGAATCCTTGGCCGCGGCCAATGGTATTGATGTGAGCGGTGCGCACGAAGCAGGCAAGGACGTTGCCGTCACCATCGCGCTTGCGCGCCGCATTCGAGAAGTCAACGAGAAGCTCTACGACTTTGCGTTCAGTCTGCGGCGTCGCAACGAAGTCGAAAAGCTGCTTCGGACGCCAGATGAGATTCATGTGCTAGTGGCTGGCAGCTTGCCGAGAGAACGAAAATGCCTTGGACTGGTGATGCAAATCGGCCGGGCGCCGAAGAAAAACACACGCATGATCGCCGACCTTGGTGCAGACCTCTCGTGCCTCGTTGAATGGTCCGATGAGCGACTCGCAGAAGTCTGGTGGAATCCGGATGGCGACGATCGATTACCTCTGCGCCCTGTGCAGATCAACAAATGCCCGTTCATTGCGCCCATGAGCGTGCTGCGTCCAGAGGACATTGACAGGCTCGGCATCGATATGGCAGAAGTGGAAGCACGCCGTCAATTCTTGATCAAGCACAAGGCGCTCGTCGAAAAACGCATCAGTGCGCTGTTTCGCACCGAAGGCGAGGGCGATGGCAAGGACAAGCGAGGCGCTAGCGGCAAAGGCGCCAAAGGTCGGCAAAAGCGACAGCGTTTTCAAAAGGGCGGAGAGCGCAACTACAACGGTCTGGTGTCGCCCGATGGCAAGTTCTTAACGAGTGCGGAACTCAGCGGCGCGAAGCGCAAGCCGCCTGCGGTGTCAAAGGATGTCGAGGCGCAGCTCTACCAGCGCTTCATCAATGACCGCGATCAGAGCGAGGCGCTGCGTGTTGCGCAAGCGCTGCGGCAGTCCGAGAAGCCAGGCAAAGTCAACTTCTCGGACCGGCGCTTACGTGAACTGCTGGGCAGACTCAAGGCGCGCAACGACTTGACAGAGTATATGAACGAGCAAGAACGCCGTGAATGGCGCGGCTATCTCAAGCAGAAACTGCTTGGAACGCCTGCCGAAACCGATGCGTATCTCAACCTAGAGATTTTCCGGCAGCGCATATCGGAGGTGCGCGCCGGCGATGCCGTGATGGCCGATGAGGGTGTGCTTGAGGCGCTTGAGGCGCACGGCGACGAACTGCACGACTCGCTTGTGTCGCCGCGCTGATAAGCGACTCCAAGGCGAGAAATATGCTTCGCGCGCAGAATGTGACGGTGAGCTATGCGCACCGCGAGCGGCGTCAGGACGTGTTCGCCGACCTGTCGTTCGAGCTTCGGTCGTCTGAAAGCCTTGTGCTCTTTGGAGAGAGTGGATCGGGCAAAACGACGCTTCTCAACCTGATCGCCGGGCTTCAATGTCCAGACTCAGGCCGCCTGCTTTTTGGCGAAGGCGACGATGCTGTCGATATGGCAAGCGCCGATGAGTCCGTGCGCAGCGCCGTTCGCCGGTCGAAAATGGGTATCGTGTTTCAGTTCTTCAATCTGATCCCGACCTTGAGCCTTGCGGAAAACTGCCTGCTGCCGCTCGAACTGAACGGCCTGCCGACAGATGGTGATGCTGTCCGGCAATCGCTCGCCGAGCTAGGTCTCGGCGACAAGACGGATGCCTATCCAGATGAGATTTCCGGCGGTGAGCAGCAGCGCGTGGCTGTATTGCGCGCCCTTATCCACGGGCCGAGCCTCGTGCTCGCCGATGAGCCAACTGGCAATCTTGACCTTAACAACTCGCGTGCGGTGGCCGATCTATTATGGGATGCCGTCGACGAAGCGAGCTCAAGCCTCATTGTCGCCACCCATAGCGCAGCACTCGCCGAGCGCGCTGACCGTGTCCTCGAAATGGACTCACTCAAAACTTGAACATAAGAAGAAACAAATGGACCTCTTGACCATGCTCGCCGAGCAATTCACCGACAAGCCCGCGCTCATTGAAGACAGGCCGGGCGAAGCCGCTCGCATCGTGTCGTATCGGCAACTCGAAGCCGAGGCCAACCGCATGGCGCGCGTGTTTCAGGACTTAGGTCTAGAACCGGGCGCGCGCATTCTCTGGTGCGGCAAGAACTCGCCCGAGGTGGTCATGTGCGGACACGCAGCGCGCAAAGTCGGTGCCGTATCAGTGCCGCTCAACTACCGGCTAACACCTGTGGAGGCGGCGTTTGTGGTGGATGACTGCGACGCAAGTATTGTCCTGCTCGACGCTGAGTTTGTGCCGCTCTTTGAGTCCATTCGCGAACAAATACCGCGTGCCCAGCACCTGCTCGTGTTTGCGGGCGAGCCGGGCAAAGACATGCGGCGCATTGAACCGCTCATGCAGGCGGCGCCTGACACGCCCTTGGAGGCGGGCATTTTTTCTGGCAGTTCCATGATCTACACGTCCGGCACCACGGGCAAGCCGAAGGGCGCGGTGCGACACAGTGCAGGTAGCCAAGAGCAGCAGATGGCGATGCTCGCGCACATCGGCTATCAGCCAGATGACGTCTATATCACCACCGGGCCGCTCTATCATTCAGGCCCCGGCGGTTTTCTCGGCATCGCAACCGTGCTTGGCAATACTTCTGTGCTGCAGCGCGACTTCGATGCCGAGGACTGGCTGAGGCTCGTGGATGCGTATCGAGTGACATCGACTTTTTCGGCGCCTACGACCATTCGCAGAATATGCCAGCTCCCAGACGCTGTCTCCAAGAATTACGATGTGTCGAGCATGCGCGTCATGATTGCCAACGCCGCGCCTTGGTCCTTTGCGCTCAAGCTCGCCTATCTTGAAAAGTTCCCCGAAGAGTCGCTCTTTGAAGTCTATGGTTCGACCGAGCTCGGCGTGAACACGATTCTCAGGCCCGAGCATCAAAGGGCCAAGCCAGGTTCATGCGGCAAGCCTGCGCCGGGCGTGGAGATTCGGCTCTATGCTGAAGACGGCAGCGTGGTTGATCAGCCGAACGTGCCCGGCGAACTGTTCGTGAGTTCGCCAAGCGTCTTTGAGACGTACCACAAGGCGCAAGAGAAGTTTCTCGACGATCATCGCGACGGATGGCAAACGGTGGGGGACATCGCCTACTTTGATGAAGAAGGGTTCTATTTCATCTGCGACCGCAAGAAGGACATGATTATTTCCGGCGGCATGAACATTTATCCAGCGGAGATCGAGGATGCCCTCGATCATCACGACGATGTGCTCGAAGCGGCGGTCTTTGGCGTTCCAAGCGAAGAGTGGGGTGAGTCTGTCCACGCATGTGTCGTCAAGCGGACGGGCGCGGCGCTCGATGCCGACACCTTGATGTCCTATGCGCGCGAGCGGCTTGCGGGCTACAAGGTGCCGAGGTCTGTGGCCTTTGTCGATGACATTCCGAAAACCGGCAGCGGCAAGATTTTGAAGCGCGCGCTGCGCGAGAAATTTTCTTAACGATTAGACTGCGCAAGTACGGACAAAGGAACACTCATGCTGATTCTGCTCTCCCCTGCGAAGGCGCTCGATTTTCACAGCCCGAACCGAACTGCGCGCACGACACAGCCGCAATTTCTCAATGCGTCTCAAGAGCTCGTCCGCCATATGCGCGGCAAGGATGTCGATGAACTCAAGAGGCTGATGGGGATCAGTAGCGATATCGCCGAACTCAACGTGGAGCGGTTTGAAACGTGGACGGGGCGCACAACGCGCCGCAACGGCAGGCAGGCGATTCTCGCATTCATGGGCGATGTCTACCGCGCCTTTGATGCGCACAGTCTTGATGGGCGCAGCCTTGCCTATGCGCAGCGCAACCTGCGCATTCTCTCTGGCCTCTACGGACTGCTTCGTCCGCTTGATCTCATCGAGCCCTATCGCTTGGAAATGGGGCTGTCCCTGCCGACGCTTGACGCTGGCAATCTGTACAAGTTCTGGGGCAGCCGCATCACGGATGCGTTGCAGGACGAGATCGGGCCCAAGAAAGGGCAGATCGTTGTCAACTTGGCATCTGAAGAGTATGCCAGCGCTGTGGACTTCTCAAAGCTGAACGCGCGCGTGGTGCATCCGAAGTTCCGCGAATGGCGGCGCGGCGCCTATCGGGTGGTGAGCTTCAATGCGAAACGTGCGCGCGGCCATATGGCGCGGTTCCTGATTGATGGGCGGGTCAATTCGTATCGCGGCCTGCTTGAGTTTGAGCGCGACAATTATGTGTTGAACGAATCGCTCTCGATGCGCGACCGGCCGATGTTCACGCGACAGGCTCTTTAAGTAAGCACTGAACAAGTCCATCCTTGGACTTGTTCAGACTCGCAAATCTTCAATTGTGATTCTGATTTGCTCGCGACTTCAATGCCTTACGGCACTGAAGTCAGTGGGTGCGTCCATGCACCCACCCCTGCGGGCGGCTGCGCCGTGCATCTTTG
>JAPYNO010000128.1 GCA_028283025.1 Pseudomonadales bacterium
TGGAGTCGGGGGCGCGCAGGCTCGACGCCGAGCTCGGCTGGGGCCTGCCCCTGCCCGGCGGGCGCTTCCTGGGCACGCCCTTCCTCGCGCACGGGGCCGGGGGCGGCGCCGGCCTGCAGGCGATGGGCTGGCACATCAAGCCCCTGGCGACGAACCGGGCGGCCATTGACGCCGGCATGGCCTTCCAGCTGGTGCGCCGCACCAGCCTCCTCGGCGAGGACGAGCACGGCGTCTCGATCGAGGCGCGCCTTGGCTTCTAGCCGCAGGCTGTCAATGAAAACCCGCTGAAACTGAAATCAAGTGTTGGCCAGTGAGGTCGTGCGCGCACTCGTCGCCGTGCAGGCAGCGCTCGAAGCTGAGCAGCGATGGGTACTTCGGCACGAACATCGCCAGCGCCGACATCAGTCAGTCCGGTAGCGTCAGCCCCCGCTCCAACACCGGATCCTCCATCCGCTTGAAGCTGACTATTTTTCGTATTGTCGTACAATAGTCACGACTATTCTACGACCATGTCGATAAAAGTCGAAATTCATCAAGAATCATCAACGATGGAACTGCCTCGAATATATTCTGACGCACTGAAAGACCATCTGGCGAAAGAATCGCAGATGGCATTCGTGAGCGGGCCGCGGCAAGTTGGAAAAACGACGAGCGGCAAGATGCTTGCAGATGCTTACTTGAATTGGGATGACTCGGATGATCGCGAACTCATACTCGCAGGCCCGAGGGCGCTAGTGACTAAGTTTGGTTTTGATCGTCTGGCTGTCGCGCCATCGGTTGTCATGTTCGACGAATTGCACAAGTATCCAAAATGGAAGTCCTACCTCAAAGGACTCTACGACAGCTACGGCGAGCGGTTGAGAATACTCGTCACTGGCAGCAGCAGCTTATCAGTCTATCGCCGCGGCGGAGATAGCTTGATGGGACGGTACTTCTTATACCGAATGCACCCACTATCGGTTGCAGAGGTGGCTGGCGCGCGGGTGCCAGTGATCGGAGAACCTTTCATCGAACCTCGCGAGACTGCGGAGCAGGATTTTTCCGCACTCTGGCAGCACGGGGGGTTTCCAGACCCATATCTGCGTCGCGATTCGCGATTTTCGCGCCGTTGGCAGAATCTGCGCTTCGAGCAGCTAGTGCGCGAGGACATTCGCGATTTGACGCAAATTCAGCAGCTCGATCAATTAGCATCTCTCGCGCAAATTTTGCGCGCGCGCTCAGGCGAGCAGCTGGTCTACGAAAATCTCGCGCGTCAAGTTCGGGTTGCAGTCGATACCTTGAGTCGCTGGGTTGCAGCCCTGTCAAGCCTTCACTTTGGATTCATGTTGCGACCTTGGTTCAAAAATCTCGCACGCGCATTAAGGAAGGAACCCAAATGGTATGTTCGCGATTGGGCACTTGTTGATGATGACGGCAAGCGCGCTGAGACCTTCGTTGCCTGCCATCTTTTGAAAGCAGTCGAAGGCTGGAACGACCTTGGCCTTGGTGAGTTTGATCTGCGCTACTTGCGCGACAAGGAAGGGCACGAAGTGGATTTTCTTATTGTCAAGGGCGGAGAGCCTTGGAGTCTTATCGAAGTCAAACTCAAGGACACATCAATCGGCAAGGCACTTGCGCAATATCAATGCAAGCTCTCGGTACCGTTTGCATTCCAAGTGGTGGTCGATGCAGATTACGTGGCCGCCAACTGTTTCGAGCGTCCCGGCCCACCCATTGTCGTGCCCGCGCGCACCTTCCTCTCGCAGCTCATCTAAAGAAACGCAAAGCCGCCAGCAAATGTTCACAGAACTGTCACAGCCCTGAAGTCAAAGCGTCATGTCCATCCTTTAGTATCTGCACTTTGCCGCTGGGGAGTGCGCACCGTGCTTGCGAAAATCTCACACCTATCCCTCTTCTGTGCGTCGGCCATGCTGCTGAGTACCGCGCTGCTAGCCGATGGTCAGGTTGAAGGCAGGGTCAGCGATCAGACTGTGAGCGTCTATTTCGACGGCGCGATTGTGCGCGTCGTGCAGACGGGCGAGGAAAGCGTGACCGAGGACGGCGGCAGATTTCGATTCTCCGCGCTCGATGCGGGAGACTATGAGGTCGAAGTGTCTTATGTAGGCGCGGAGACGATCACGCAGGCATTCTCGGTGGCCGATGACGAGACGACAAGGCTCTCCGTCAAAATTGGAGAAGAGGTGGCCTTGATCGAGAATATTATCGTGGTGGGGCAGTTTGCTGGCGCACTCGACGCCATCAATCAGATGCGCTCGGCGGACAATCTTGTGTCGGTGGTGTCCTCGGATTCCATCGGTCAATTTCCAGATGAAAACGTCAGCGAAGCACTGCAGCGCGTCAGTGGTGTGTTCATCGAGCGCGATCAAGGTGAGGGACGCTTTGTCGGCGTGCGCGGCATCGACCCGCGGCTCAATGTCGCAAGCATTAACGGGCTCAATGTGCCTGCGCCTGAGAACGACCGACGCAATGTCGCCTTGGATGTCATTCCATCGGATTTGGTTGAGAGCCTCGAAGTCACCAAGAGCTTCACGCCCGATCAGGACGGCGATGCCATCGGCGGCACCATCAACATCAAGAGCTTGACCGCTTTTGATCGCGAAGGCATGAGCTACAAGCTGCAGGGACAGGCCTATTACAACGAGATGGAAGAGGATGACGGTCATAAGGTTGCGGGCACCTTCACCAATGTCTTCGACCTCTTTGGCGGCGAGTTTGGCGTGGCGTTCAGCCTTTCGAGCAACGAGCGTAACTTCGGCACCGACAATGTTGAATCGGATGGTGGCTGGTCTGACGACGACGGAGTTCGTTTTCACGAAGAAATGGAAGCGCGCAACTACCAGCTTGTGCGGGAACGAGATGGCATGGCGCTCAATCTAGACTTCCGTGCCTCCGATACATCGAACTATTTTCTGCGCTCGCTCTTCAGTCAGTATGGCGATCAAGAGTTTCGCAATCGCATCGAATACAAGCTCGACAGGGGCGATGTGGAGTTTGATGCACAGAGCTTGACGGCGCGGGGCACGCGGCTGCAGCGCGAGCTCAAAGATCGTTACGAGGAACAAGAAATTTCTTCGATCATGCTCGGCGGCGAACACCTCGTTCGTGACTGGACGATTGAATACAGCGTAGGCGTGTCGGATGCGAGCGAGATTGAGCCCGGTCGCATCGATTCGGAATTCCAATACAGCAAGGCTGCGTTTGCAGGCTACCGGGGTACCGGCGATATTCCAAACCTCGTCTACAGCGAAGATGCCAGCGTTGCTGAGAACTATGAACTGAAGGAAATCGTCATCGAAGACAACAGCGCCAAGGACGAGGAGCGTGCGTTTCGTATCGATTTTACGCGAGAGGCGAACTTCGGCGACTATTCAGGCAAGATCAAGTTCGGTGCCAAGCTGCGTATGAGGGAAAAAGCGAACGATGCCAACTTGCGCGTTTTCGAGGACTTTGATGATGCCTTTGAAGATGCGCCGCATCTTGGTCAGTTCATCGGCTCAGGCGAGACCTACGAACTCGGTGCCTACGGACCGTTCTTCGACCCAGTGTTGCAGCGACGTTTTGTCTGGGACAACATCGGCGGCAAGGTTGCCTGCGACCTTGCGACCTACGATGAGGTTGCTTGTCCCTTCATCATGGATGAAAACAACTCGCGCGTCGGTTCAGCGCGGGATTACGAGATGCGCGAGGATGTGGGCGCACTCTACTTGATGAGCCGGCTTGATCTCGGCAAGCTGCGCCTTGTCTACGGCGTTCGCTACGAGCAGACGAAGTTCGAGGCCGATGGCTTCAGTGTTCGCGAAGTGGATGTCAAGGGCGAGGACGATGTGCAGATTGTCCCGGTCTCGTTTGACAGTGACTACGAGAATCTCTTGCCGAGCATCAACGTGCGCTACAAGGCAAGCGACAACCTGATTCTCCGTGCGGCCTACACCCACTCAGTCGCGCGCCCGTCCTTCGGCGATGTATCACCAACGGCAAATGCCATCGAAATCGAGCAGGACGACGATGAAATCGAACTGAAAGTCGAGGCTGGCAACCCCGGGCTTGACCCCTTCGAGTCGCAGAATATTGACTTCTCTGTCGAGTACTACCCCGAGCGGCTCGGCGTTCTCAATGCCGGATTCTTCTATAAGAAAATCGATAACTTCATCTTCCAAGCGGATGTCAGTGGCATCGTCGATGCGGCCGCCTACGCAGGGCCGATTGCCGTGACCGACCTTGAAGTCTTCGAGCCGCGCAATGGCAATTCCGCAGATTTGTATGGGCTCGAAGTCGGATGGACGCGGTATTTCTCTGAGTTGCCGTCGCCCTTTGACGGCCTCATCCTCATGGCCAACGCCACCTTCACGGACAGCGAGGCCGACCTTGGCCTTGGCGCCGATGCCAGCCGCGGCAGTGACACAGCCCTGCCGCTGCAAGCCGACATGGTTGCCAATTTCGTTATCGGCTACGAGAAAGGCCCTTGGAGCCTGCGCCTGTCATCGGCCTACATCAGCGAGCGCCTCGCGGAAATCAACTTCGAAGAGCAGCGCAATGATCTCTATGAGGACGGTCATCAGCAGGTTGACTTGACCATCAAATATGACCTGACCGATCAATTGCAAATCTACTTCAACGCCATGAATCTCAACGAAGAACCCAACTATCGCTACTACGGCAGCTCGCGATTCAACGCGCAATACGACGAGATTGGGCGATCATTCGCATTAGGCGTGACCTATCGGAGCTATTGATGCCAGCCATCCGAGCATACTGCGCACTGCTGCTTGTCTTCATTCTTGGCTGTGAGCCGCGAGACTATCCTCTCATCGCCGCGACCACGGAGACGGTGCCGGTGAAAAGCTCAGGGGATGCGGCGGACGATGCAGCCATATGGGTCAATGTTGCCGACCCGAGTTCGAGCTTGATTCTTGCCACTGATAAGCGCCGAGGGCTAGCGGTCTACGATCTTGCGGGCAGTGAGCGTCAGTTCATCGAGCGCGGGCGATTGAATAACGTTGATCTGCGGCTAAATGTGCTGCTTGACGGAGATGAAACCACACTCGCCGTGGCCACCAATCGAACGATACCAAGCCTTGATGTGTTTGCGGTGTCTGCGGACGGGCAAGTGTCTTTTCGATTCGAACAGATGCTTGAGATGGATGACCCCTACGGTGTCTGCATGATGCGCGCGGGCGATGGCAGCGCCCATGTGTTTGTCAACGACAAGAACGGCGACTATCAGCAGTGGCAGCTGACGCGCGCGGGCGAACTCGTGCCGGCACTGACGGCGAGCTTCGCGCTCAACAGCCAGCCAGAGGGCTGTGTGGTGGATGATCGGGCGGGCCTGCTCTACCTAGGAGAAGAGGCGCGCGGTGTCTGGGTGATGCCAGCCGATGCCGGTCGCGCCGCCGAGATGACGCTGCTTGACAGCACAGAAAACGCGCCCTTGGTCGCTGATGTTGAGGGCATGGCGATTTATCAAGCGAATGTCGCGCAGTCGTATCTGCTGGTTTCAAGCCAAGGCGACGATAGCTTCGCTGTCTATCACATTGAAGACGCGCATCGGTATCTTGGTTCGTTTCGCGTGCAGGACCATCCTGAATTGCAAATCGACGGGGTGCAGGACACCGATGGTCTCGATGTCACAGCGCACGCCCTCGGCAGCGATTTTCCGCAAGGACTGCTCGTGGTGCAAGATGGCGACAACCGCCGTCCACGAGAAAATCAGAACTTCAAATTGATCGATTGGCGCGAAGTGGCGGCAATCTTGCCTTTGCGCTAGCATACGCTTTTAGACAAGGGAGGTTTCCGTAAGCCTTCGTCCCGAAATGACCCAAGACCCTTTGACCTCATCTGGTCAATCCCATGTGATGCCGACCTATGCGCGCCTTCCTGTGTCTTTTGAGCGCGGCAATGGGGTATGGCTCTACGACTACGATGGCAATCCCTATCTAGACGCTCTCACCGGCATCGCCGTGTGCGGACTTGGGCACGCGCACGAAGGCGTGCAGGAAGCGGTCGCGAAACAAGCGGGGACGCTCTTGCACACGTCCAATCTCTATGAGATTGACCTGCAAACCCGGCTCGCTGCGCGCCTGTGCGACATCTCCGGCATGGACAATGTCTTCTTTTGCAACTCGGGCGCCGAGGCGAACGAGGCAGCGATCAAAATTGCGCGCATGTACGGTCACAAGCTCGGCATCGACAATCCGGTGATTCTCGTGATGCGCGGCGCCTTTCACGGACGCACGCTCGCGACGCTCACGGCCACCGCCAACCGCAAGATACAAGCCGGTTTCGAGCCGCTCATGCCGGGATTCGTGCGCACTGAGTTCGGCGATATGGACGCGGTGCGAGCAACCACCAGGAACACCAAGGACATTGTGGCGGTGTTGGTCGAGCCGATTCAAGGCGAAGCCGGCATCAATCAACCGCCTGCAGGCTACTTGCGAGCCTTGCGAGATCATTGCGAGGCGCACAACTGGCTGCTCATGCTCGACGAAGTGCAGACGGGCAATGCGCGTACCGGCAGATATTTCGCGTTCCAACACGAGCGCGGCCTGCTGCCCGATGTATTGACGACTGCCAAGGGGCTTGGCAATGGCGTGCCGATTGGCGCATGCCTCGCCGCAGGCAAGGCCGCAGGCATCCTTGGTGCTGGTGCGCACGGCTCCACCTTTGGCGGCAATCTGCTTGCGTGCGCGGCGGCCCACGCCGTGCTTGACGCAGTTGAGGCGGACGATCTTGAGGCGCGCGCGAGTGTGCTTGGGGAGCGCATTCGCAGTGGCATCGAGTCGGCGCTCATGGGCTCGAATCGAATCAAGGAGATGCGCGGGCTTGGGCTCATGATTGGCTTGGAACTCGCCCAAGAGACGAAGGGCGTTGTGCCTGCGGCATTGGAGAAGGGACTGCTCATCAACTGCATTGGTGATCGCATCGTGCGATTGCTGCCGGCGCTCACGATGACCGATGAGGAGGCCGACGAGCTGGTAAGTAGGCTTGCTGACACCCTGAAAGAGCTGTGATCATGTCTAGTCACTTCCTGACGCTGCTTGATTTTTCGTCCGATGAACTACGCGCCCTCATCGCGCGCGGCGGCGAGTTCCGGCGACTGCATCAGCAAGGCCGGGTCTATCAGCCGCTCAAAGGCAAAGTGCTGTTGATGATCTTCGAGGCGGCTTCGAGCCGGACGCGCGTGGCGTTTGAATCCGGCATGAGTTCGCTTGGTGGGCACGCCATCAATCTCGCTCCAAGTGATTCACAGCTCGGACGTGGCGAGCCGATAGCGGATACCGCCAAGGCGCTCTCAGGCATGGTCGATGCCATTGCAATTCGCACCATTGACCATGAGCGCTTGCAGGCTTTTGCGGCTGCGGCGAGCGTGCCGGTCATCAACGCCATGTCCGCACGCTCGCACCCCTGCCAGCTACTCGCCGACATGCAGGCGTACTTTGAGCTTCGCGGTGACATACGAGGCAGGCGCGTCGCCTTCGTTGGCGACGGCTACAACATGTGCCTGAGTTATATCGAAGCTTCACAGCAATTCGACTTTGAACTTATTGTGGCGACACCCGAAGGCATGGCGCCAGAAGTGCCAGCTTGGGCCTCTCAGGTCGATGTCTGCAACTCGCCACAGGATGCGATCAAGGGCGCTGATCTTATCGTCACCGACGTGTGGGCATCAATCGGGCATGACGAAGAACGCGAAGCGCGTCTCGCCCGCTTCAATGGCTTCCAAATCACGCCAAACTTGCTCGATCTCGCCAAGGATGAAGCGCTCTTCATGCACTGCCTGCCAGCACATCACGGCGAAGAAGTGTGCGCAGGACTCTTGGACGATGCGCGCTCAGCCGTCTGGCACGAGGCGCACAACCGGCGCTATTCGCAGCAGGCGCTGCTTGAGCGGTTGCTCATCCCCATGCCTTGTTGAGGTGATGAGCGGCATAAGTAGGATTACTTCTCAAGCTTGGTCCCAATATAGGCTATGACAATACCCTTCCGCATTTGATCTATCCGAAAGTGGATCCTGCCAGCCCCGGGCGTGTATCTTGCGTGCCATTCAAATAATCTAACTTCTCCATCAATATCTCGAAACTTGCAAAGATCATGCCGCCCTTCATTTTCGGGTGTGACCTTAATCCCCCACTCAAGAACTCCCGAGTTGTTCCAAACTTCAAGGGCGCGTTGCAGCGCTGCTAGTCTCTTTGCGATCTGATAGAAGTGCGGACTTCCCGCGAGCAATTGCCTGATCTGCTCTTTGACCTCTCCAGCGAATCGGATGTTAGGGTACCACCTTGTCCGCAATCTCAACATCTCATCTGGTGTTGTTGGACCGTCATCAGCAAGAGAAAACCACTCGGCATGTGCATCGACATGAGCATCCGATGAGGCGTTGCGAACATGTACTAGTTCCTCGACTAGCTCACCATTACTCGCTTCAGACAACAAATAGCGTAGTAGCGCAATGCACTTTTTCTTCCACGGATCGACATCAACACTGACAGCCAAGCCCTCGTACCAGTCTGCTAATGCCAACCCACATGCAGGTTGGCTATCGTATTTGTATTTCAACTCAGACCTCGCCTCAGCCATCATGCGCTCTAAATCGTGGGAGAACGGAGATCGGTTTTGCAGTAGTTTTATGCGACGAATTCGATCCCGATCTGACCGCGCCCACGCGCCAAAGGAACAATCCCCAATCTGCAATTGCATTAGCTTTTCATGCGAGACAATGGCTATCCCATTCGCTTTGGAATCGATTTTACGCAACAGTCCGAAGAGTTTGCCCAAGAGCTTGCGTCCTTGCTGTTCGTCAACTGGAACGTCTTCAAACGAAAGCTCGTTTAAGAACACTTGTTTTGGCATGTTGCTAATCGATTAGCTGATCTAGATCGACATCCCATTGATCGAAAAACCCTTCCGGCCAGCGGGAAAGGCGCCCTTCAGCTTCGACCACTGGACTCTCGATTATCATCGTACCGTCATTTCGGCGCGAGAAAAAATGCAATTGCAAGCTATGCCTGTCAATCAACTTTCTTTTTACCGCAAGTCGCACGCCATTCAGCACATGGTCGCTATGTGTTTCCAACAGTACCTGAACACCCCCATCCGCAGCCCTGCACATCAACTCTCCGAGCGCCGCTTGTCCCCTCGGATGTACATGAGCTTCTGGATTCTCGATCAATACTACTCCACCGGGAGGCGTAGCGACTAGGGCAACGATAATAGGCAGCGTATATGTCAATCCGAAGCCGACGTGTGTAGGTCTGTAGGATGAACTGCCGGTCAGTCCACTATAAGACCCGAAGCCAAAGCGAATAGTGACGAAATTTGTACCTTGAAGTTTGTCAGGTTCCAAACGCACTCCAGGTGTGATTTTCTCCATCCAGAGTGAAACTTGGCTCTTTAGGCTTGGCCCTGCCTGATCTGAGATGACCTTTGAATTGTTGACAGCTGCATCACCATATTCTGTTAAGTAGTGGACCGTATACTCACCCCGTGCACCTAGAGAATGCCCAAGCCTGACATCTTTGTATGAGCGCGGAAATATGGATTCGGGAGATATTCGATCCGCACGGAGGTAATTGAAGGGTTGACTAAGAATATTGAGATCCCTAATTTCAGAGTCGGTCGTTGCGGAGTTGCTAACTCGCAAGAAGGTTGCCTCTAAGTCCTCAACAGGCCCAGAGAAGACCATTGGATTTTCTTCGTCTGCAATTCCAAACTCGATTTGGATAGTCGCCGGTTTCCGCTGGGAGTATTCGCAATGTAAGTCTCGTATTGTGCCAAGCTCAACCCACCCACCATTCAAAAGCAACTCACCTCTGCCTTGAGCAGCTAGCATGCCTGCATCGAACGATTGCCGAACTAGGGAGATCGCCTGAAGGATGGTGGACTTCCCTGCACTGTTCACCCCGGAGAGAAGTGTCAATGCCCCTAGCGGCAGAAAGACCTCGTCAAATGCCTTGAATGAACTAAGCGAAAGTGAGCTAAGCACGGACTACCTCTGCGAGTACTTCCCTAGTCTTCTTGAATCGTGTATTCACTTTTTTGGGGTCGCCAGTTCCAACAGAAATGGCCTGCAGAAAATCAGTATCGATCGTCATGAGCTTCTTGAATTGGTCACGAACTCTCTCTTTTCTGCAAACAAGTTTCGTTTTTTCCAAATCACTTAAATTAGCGAAGTTCACCGCCATACACTCAAAGAGAGCTCGATTAATTGGGCTTCTAGAGGTTCCATCATAAGACATCTTTCGAAAAGCATCATCTCCGAAGATTTTGTGAGAAACGCGCAACGCTTCTTCAAATATCTGCTTTGAGACTTGCACATCCTCATCGGACCAGCGATTTATCTCTTCCATGGCATACATAAGAAACTTTCCAAAATCTTTTCGCGAATAAGACTCTGGTGATTCCACTTTGTAGAACGCCAAATACCTCAGCACCATCTCTCTATCCGCCATGCGATGAGGTCTCACACTTCTGGCCGTTGCACACTGAAATTCGTCGCTGCTAGCCCACTGCTTTAGTAGTTCTCGCGCCTTGCCTGGGACTAAAGCATGACGCAATTCCTGATTGGACAAAGGCATCCCACCTGTATTGATTCGTGCGAATATGTTGAACCGTACTGGTGCTGGGGTGGCACTTTCGATGATATGAAAAGTGAACTCAGTTTCGCGAATACGTAGAGCCAAGCGAGGATAAGAATTTTCGAGATCGTTGAACCCAATCCCCTGGTATTCGTGCCCAAGATACTCGAGGCCCCGTAACTTGAGTGCGCCTTGACCGGGTGATGGCTGAACGAAACGGCGGATTGTCGTTAGGCGTTGCACACCGTCAATCACCTCCCAAACCTCTTGCTCATCCTCGGAAACATAGAAGCTCGGCAACGGAATCCTTAGTAGTAAGGACTCAATAAGTCTGCTCTGCTTCTCTTCGCTCCATATACCGGCCTCGCGTTGGAAATCAGGCTGCAGATTGAGTGCCTCTTGCTGCAATCGCCCAAGTAGCAAGTCGACCGACATGCTCTTCGTACGAACCTTAATTCGGTCCGGATCGAACAGACTATCAATCTGATCGCCTATGACTTCCTGTTCTACGCCCGTACTTGTGCCGTCATCTGCTAGTTCTTCCCGGATGGGAGTATTCTCAGATATTGTCATGCATCCTTGTCCTATTTAGCTATTCTAAATACGCATCATTTGTCCGTTGCGCTGACTATTTGTCGAGCGTGATGCAGGAGCTCTTAAGTTGGCTCTGTGCCGAGCAATAATTGTACCACTCGTCCATATCACAGCCCGTAAATTCAATGTTGAATCCTCACCTTTCAGCAAGAAAAGCACTTCAGTACAGCGGCGCTCGTCCGAATCGATAAATACATTGGAAAACCTTGGTTTCAAAGCAGCGCGAGCCACTCGCCGTCCAGCCCCGCCGCCACATGCCGGATGCCGTGCCCGAACATGCCCCGGAACCCTAGATAGTGCCCGGCGTTCACGACCGGAACTTCCAAAGGTACTTCAGTTGGTTAACGGCGACTTTAAGGTGGTCCTGCATGAACTGGCACATTCGACTTGGCGCGCTCAAGTACGACACAGGCTCCTAGCCTTCAAACGGGAAGTCAAGGAGTTTCTTGAACTCCCGCATAGCTTGCTTCAAACGGGTAGAAGCCCCGCTCATACATTCTTGAGCGTCGTCTGCACGGCCTTGTGCCACGCCTGCATGTGCGCCTCCACTGGCGCCCGCCTTGGCTCGAATATCTTGTCCACTTGGCGCATCGCCACCGCCCCTTCGTCAAGCGATGCGAACTCGCCCGCACCAAGAAACGTGAGCATGGCTGCGCCGAGCGCCGTTGATTCTGCAACCTGTGGGCGCTCGACTGTCACTTGACAAATATCTGCGATCCACTGGCAGAGCCAGCTATTGACGACCATGCCGCCGTCCACCCGTAGCGCTTCGGTCTTGGCACCGTCGCGTGCCATGACATCGAGCAGTTCAGCGGTCGAATAGCCGATGCTCGCGAGTACTGCAGTGACAAGCTGTGCGCGATTGGTGTCGAGGCTCAAGCCACAGATAAGGCCGCGTGCGTTTGGCTGCCAATGCGGCGCACCGAGTCCAGACAGTGCCGGTACGAACATGACGCCGCCGGTGTCGCCTCCGGTTTCGAGTGCGCAGACTTCGGTGTCTTCGGCGCTGTCAATGAGACCAATGTTGTCGCGCAGCCACTTAATCGCCATGCCCGCGACGAAAAGACTTGCTTCGAGTGCGTAGGTGGTCACGCCACTGAGCCGGTAGCCGACTGTTGACAGCAGTTGATTGCCAGATGCCAGACGCTCGCCGCCGGTGTTGCTCATCACGAAGCAGCCTGTTCCGTAGGTGGCTTTGGTGGCGCCTGTAGCTAAGCAGCCTTGGCCAATCAGTGCTGCCTGCTGGTCGCCGGCAATGGCTAGCACGGGCAAAGGCACGCCCAATAGTGCACGCGGTGTTGCGCCGTAGTCGTCAGCGGAATCAAGCACTTCGGGCAGAATTGAGGCTGGGATGCACAAATAGTCGAGCAAGCCCTGATGCCACGTTTGCTCGTTGATATCAAACAGCTGGGTGCGTGAGGCATTGCTGGCATCAGTCGCCTGCTTGCCCGTCAAACGAGCGACCAAGAAGGCATCGACTGTGCCGCAGCAAAGCTCGCCCTTGTCAGCGAGCGCTCTGAGGCGTGCATCCTGATTTAGGCGCCACGCAATCTTCGTTGAAGAAAAATACGGGTCGAGCACGAGGCCGGTGGCATCGGCGACAGTCTGCTCTAGGCCATCGGCACGCATGTGTTCACACATCTTTGCCGTGCGCCGATCTTGCCACACGATGGCCGGGCCGATCGTCTCCCCGCTCTCTCGGTGCCAGAAAATACAGGTTTCCCGCTGATTGGCAATGCCGATGCCCGTCAGTTCACTCGCTTCAATACCCGCCTTGTCAATCGCTTCTCGCGCCGAGCGTAGCGTGCCTTGCCAGATGGTTTCTGGGTCTTGCTCGACATGCCCTGGTCGAGGGTAGCTTGATGCAAGCGGCTGGTTGCCGACGCCAAGAATTTCACCGTGCGAGTTGAACACAATCGCACGCGAGCTTGATGTGCCTTGATCGAGCGCAAGGACTATGCTCATGTGTCATCTCTCCGGTCAATGGCAGCGTGAACACCAGTTTCAAATCTGTTGATGCCTGCCTGCAGCATGGGCCTTGGGCAGGCGAAATTGAACCGAACATACCCCGGCCCTTGGAATTGCGAACCTTCCGAGAGCGCAATGCCAAAAGACCGTAGCCACTCTGCGGGCGAGTTGAGTTGCAAAGACGAGACGTCAATCCAAGCCAAATACGTGCCTTGGGCGGCGTGCATGTGAATGCCGGGAAGCTTGTTCATACGATCATGCAAGAGGCGATGATTTTCGCGCAGATATGCCAAGAGTGCTTGCCGCCAAGGTTCGCCGTGTCGATACGCAGCCTCGGCTGCGGTCATCGACATCGGACTCATCATCGGCACCAAGCCGTTGTGGACGGCGCGGAATCTCGCGCGTAGTGTGGGGTCAGGAATGACCGCGACCCCACAGCCAAGGCCAGCGAAGTTCCACGCTTTGGAAGGCGCGAACAGGGCAATCAGCTTGGATTCGATTTCCGGTGCCACCTCGCCGATGGTGTGGTGCTCGCGCTTCGTATCGAGCACCAATGGCGAGTGAATCTCGTCCGAGCAGATGAGCAGATCATGCTCGATGCAGAACCCGGCAAGAGCGCTCAACTCATCTCTTGAATACACACGCCCCGTTGGGTTCTGCGGATTGCAGGCGAGGAACATGCGGGTATCCTTCGCGAGGCTCGAGCGCATGAGCTCGAAGTCGATCTCGGCTGGTCGTGACCATCTCTGCGTCAAGGGCGTATAGATCGCACGGTGTCCTGTGTTCTGCGGCGCGTAGAGAAAAGGATAATAGACGGGTGTATTCATCATAATGGACGCGCCCTGCGTCTCAAGCACCATGCAAGCGAGATTGAATCCAGGCACGATGCCGGGAACCCACACCAGCCAATCTTCGCGCACCTGCCAAGCATACTGTGCATATAGCCACTCGATAAAGGCTTGGTTCAGGCTCGGTGTTGGTTCCGAATAGCCGAAGAAGCCATGGTCAAGGCGTGCTTGCAGCGCCTCTTGGATGACCGGCGCCAAGCGGAAATCCATGTCCGCCACCCAGAACGGCAGCATCTCATCGCGATCATCAGGCCCGTAGCGCGTCCACTTGACAGCGCCTGTGCCGCCGCGATTCGAGCGCGTGTCAAAGTCGAATTCGCTCACGCGATGTCTCTGAGCAATTCGACATTGCCGCCCTTGGCGGTGGTGTTGACGGTGACGGTCTTCTCGACCGCGAACCTGTGCAGGTAGCGAGGGCCGCCAGCCTTCGGGCCGGTGCCGGAGAGTCTCGTGCCGCCGAAGGGCTGCACGCCGACGACAGCACCGACCGTGTCGCGGTTGACGTAGATGTTGCCAACATGCGCGCGCGCGACGATGGCCTCAATGCGCGCCTCGATTCGGCTCTGAATGCCGAGGGTCAGCCCGTAGCCGAGGTCGTTGATGCCGTCAATCAGCGCATCGATGCCCTTGGCCCTGAAGCGCATGACGTGCAGCACAGGGCCGAAGCACTCGCCATTGATCTGCGCTAAGCTGCCGAGTTCGATGAGATGCGGCAGTAGGCATGTATCGTGCGCATTGGCGGCGGTTCGCCCGCCCGACCACACTTCGCAGCCGAGGCTGCGCATATGGTTGATGTGCGTAAGGATTTGTTTGCGCGCGGCGTCATCAATGATCGGTCCGATGTCAGTGGCGGGGTCGCGCGCATCGCCTATGTTGAGCACCTCGGCAGCGCCTTTGACCGATGCAAGCAACTCGTCCGCGACCTCCTCCTGAACGCACAGCACGCGCAATGCCGAGCAGCGCTGCCCGGCGCTCAAGAACGCCGAGCGGACGATGTCGTCGGTAGCCTGCTCCAGAAGCGCCGATGAATCGACAATCATCGCGTTCTGCCCGCCGGTCTCGGCGATCAGCGGAATGATCGGACGCGAGGCCGGATGTGCGAGCGCGGCTTGGATCTTCGATGCAGTCAAAGTGCCGCCAGTGAAGGCGACGCCAGCGACGAAGGCATGTTCCACAAGTTTGGCACCCACATCGGGGCCGCCAGTGACGAGATGCAGCACATCCTTCGGAACGCCCGCCTCGCGTAGCAGATCGACCGCCATGACCGCGATGCGCGGCGTCTGTTCGGCTGGCTTGGCGACCACCGAGTTGCCTGCGAGCAGCGCGGCAGCGACTTGGCCAGTGAAGATTGCGAGCGGGAAGTTCCAAGGGCTGATACACAGGAACACGCCGCGCCCATGCAGCCCAAGCGTGTTCGACTCGCCCGTCGGCCCGTCGCTTAAGGTCAGCGGGCTTGCGAAGTCGTGCGCCGCCTGCAGCGCGTAGTAGCGTGCGAAGTCTACGGCTTCGCGGACTTCCGCAACAGCATCGTCAATGGTCTTGCCAGCTTCATGCGCGAGCACGCGGTGGAAGTCCCCTGAGCGCGCCTCGCAGAGATCTGCGAAGCGCTTGAGCACGCCCGCGCGCGCCGCCCCGCCGAGCGCGTTCCACGCAGGCTGCGCAGCTTGCGCCCGCAACATGATCGAATCGATGTCGGCTTCCCCAAGCGCTGCGGGCGCCTGTCGCTGCGGCTGCGCCTGCTGCAGCTGCGCGTAGTCTTTGAGCACGTCCGGCGAATCCAGATCCATACCAGCTGAGTTCGGGCGCCGAGTACCGTAGAGTTCTCGCGGATTTGGCAGTGGCAAGTCGGGCACCTCGCCAGCGGCGGCGAGCGGGTCGGCTGCGATGTCCTCCGGGTCAATATCTCCGTCATAGAGCCGGTGGACGAAGCTTGAGTTGGCGCCGTTCTCCAAAAGCCGTCTGACGAGATAGGCGAGCAGGTCTTTGTGCTCGCCCACTGGCGCGTAGACGCGCACCGGCGGGAAGTCGTTCCACATGGCGCGCGCCGTCTCGTGCAGCCGCTCGCCCATGCCGTGGATGCGCTGCAACTCCATATGCGAGTGATCGCCCGCCATGTGCAAGATGGCCGTCAGTGTGTGCGCGTTGTGCGTCGCGAAGGCGCAGTAGAGGTTCGGGCGGGCCTTGAGCATGGTTTCGGCGCACGACAGATAGGAGATGTCGGTGTGTGCCTTGCGCGTGAACACAGGGTAGTCCTCAAGCCCCTCAACCTGCGCGTGCTTGATCTCGGCATCCCAGTAGGCACCCTTGACGAGGCGCACGGGAATCTGCCGCCCGCTCGCGCGCGCGAGTTCCGCAAGCCAGCGGATGACAGGCTTGGCGCGCCGCCCGTAAGCCTGCACGGCGACTGCGATGCCGTCCCAGCCTTCAAGGGATTGTTCGCGGCAGAGGCGTGTCACGAGCTCAAGCGATGTGATGAGGCGCCAAGATTCCTCGGCGTCGATGCACAGCGCGATGTCGTGCTCGCGCGCAAGCTCGAAGAGGGTCTTGAGGCGCGGGTACATCTCATCGTGGACGCGCTGTGATTGCCGCGCCTCGTAGCGGGGATGCAGGGCGGTGAGCTTGATGGACATGCCGGAGCGTCGGTCGCCCCCTGATGGCTGCCCCTTGCCAACGAGCGGGATGGCGCGCTGATAGGCTTCGAGGTAGTCGTCGGCAACACGCATGGTGCGCGCACCTTCGCCGAGGATGTCGAAGGAGTACTGCACATTCGGGTCTGTTTTGAAGGCACGTTTCATGGCTTCTTCAAGCGTCCTGCCCATGACGAACTCATCGCCAAGGATGGACATGGCCCTGCGCACGGCGCGGCGGATGGCGGGGCCGCCGAGGCGCGCGGTCAGCTTGCGCAGGACGCCGCTTGGCGAGGCGCCCTGAAAGCGGTGCATCGCTACAAGCTGTCCGGTGAGCATGAGCGCGAAGGTCGAGGCGTTCACGAGCAGCGAGTCCGAATGGCCGAGGTGCGCATTCCACGCGCCCGGCCCGAGCGTATCGGCAATCAGTTCTTGGGCGGTGCGGGCATCAGGCACACGCAGCAGCGACTCGGCAAGGCACATGAGCGCAACGCCTTCGTCTGACTTGAGGCCGAACTCGCTTAAGAAAGCATCAAGGGTCGTCGGCCCCTTCTTTGAGGCGCGCACAGCGCGCACGATCTCAGCAGCCTGAGTGTGAATCGCCTCTCTCGCCGCCGCAGACAGGCTGACCTCGCGCGCGAGCTGTTGCACGAGTGGGGCTTCCCGTGCGAACTTGTGTGCATCGAGCGTGTGCGGTGATGGGGTCATGCGGGTGGCTCGCTGATGTCTCACATGCGGAATAGGCCTATTGTACGGACAAGCTCATGTCGAAAATCGTCTTTCTTGACCGCGGCACGATTAGCCGCGATGTGGAAATTCCGCCGCCCAGTTTTGCGCATACTTGGCACGAGTTTGAGCGCAGCACGCCGCACCAAGTCATTGAGCGGCTGCAGAGCGCGGGAATTGCGATCACCAACAAAGTGCCCATACAAGCCGTGCACATGCAGGCGCTGCCGGATCTTGCGCTCATTGCAGTGATCGCCACCGGCACCAATATCGTTGACTTAGAAGCTGCCAAGGGCCATGGCATCTCAGTGTGTCATGTACCAGGCTATGCCGAGATTTCCGTCGCCGAACACACGCTCGCGCTCATGCTCAGCCTGCGACGCAACCTTTTTGAGTATCGCGAGCAGGTTCTGGCAGGCGCATGGCAGGACTCTGGTCAGTTCTGCTTCTTCAACCGGCCGATTCTCGAACTGAGTGGCTCAGTGCTCGGATTGATTGGGACTGGCGCGATTGCGCAGAGTGTGGCGGCGCGCGCACGCGCCTTCGGCATGAAGGTGATGTTTCACAGTCCGAGCGGACGCACGGACATCGAGACTATTGAGACAGTTGCGCTCGAGGCGCTGCTCGCCGAATCGGACATCGTATCGTGTCATACGCCTTTGAGCGCACGCACCTATGGACTGATCAGTGAAGCTCAGTTTCGAATGATGAAACCGAGCGCGATTTTGATCAACACGGCACGCGGCGAGATCATTGATGGCGATGCGCTCTGTCGGGCGATTGAAGAAGGCTGGATCGCTGGTGCTGGCATCGATGTCGCGCCAGTCGAGCCGCCGCCTGCGGATGCGCCGCTCATGCGCATCAGCGGTCATCCCAATGTCATTGTCACGCCACACGTCGCCTTCGCGGGCTTGGACACGCAGCGAAACTTATGCCGCATGACGGTTGAGAACATCGAGGCGTTTGCGCGTGGGCAAGCGGTCAACTTGGTGTGAGGCTCGCGTTCACCCTATTGGCGCTATCCGCCTTTGCGCGCTAGCGATGCGTAGCTGCGATGCACATAGATTGTTGGATCGCCGTAGCGCTCATCATAGTCGGCGGTCGGTTTGGCGAGGGCGACTTCGGCAAGGCTCATGCCAGCATCGATCATGCGCGAGATGCGCTTTCTCGTCATTTCAAGCATATCGATATATGCCTCAAGCACCTCAATGCCGACGATTGCGCCGTGACCGGGAATCACCTGAGTGTCAGCGTCAATCTGAGACAAGACGCCCTTGCAGAATCGAATCATGCCGTCGATATCGCCGCCATTGTGCACATCAATGAAGGGATAGCCAGAGTTATTGAAGACATCGCCAAGATGCACGGCGTTCGAGCCTCGAAAAATCACGGCAGCGTCTCCGGTGGTGTGAGCGGGGCCAAAGTGCAGGAGTTCGATCTTTTCGTCGTTGAAATGAAACTGCATGGCGGTATCGAAGGTGATCACCGGCACGCCTGCTGCGGGATAGGGCTGCTGAATAAGGCTCATAACCGCAAGATCAACGAGCTGTTCGCTCATCATCATGCGTCTTGATGCAGCATGTGAGACGAGCCATGTGCCTTCAGCGCCAAGCGCCGGGTTGCCGTCGGCATGATCGAAGTGCCAGTGCGTGTTGATTGCGAAGTCGATGTCGCCGCCGCCCGCATCAGTGATCGCTTGCTGAATCTTGCCGATGGTTTGTGGGAACTGGTCATCGACAATCAGCACGCCCTGATCACCAATCGAGACGGCGACATTGCCGCCAACGCCGAACACGACTAGCAAGTTGGGAGACACCTTTTGCACGCTCACAGGCGCATCGAAATCCCATCCAACTTGGGCGGCAAATGCCTCGACACTCACCGCATCGTGCGGAAAAGCCTTGGCTGCGAGCATGAGCGCTGCGACAAGCACCAGCGCCGATAATCTACTGGAATTCATAAACGCCATCTACAGTACTGTGGATAAGTTTACCGCAGGTTCGATGCGCCAAATCGTAGCGTCCGCCCCGTCTTCGACCACATAGATATACCCGTCGTGTACGCGCACATCCCTGATGCGACGGTCAAGGTCGCCAAAGAGTGCTTCCTCGGCAACGATTTCGCCGTTCTCAAGGTCGAGCCGCCGTACCTCCTTGTCAACCAACGCGCCGACAAGCAAGTCGCCTTGCCAATCGGGGAAGCGCTCACCTTCATAGATGGCGAGGCCGGATGGTGCGATGGACGGTGTCCAGTGATTGAGTGGCGGCTCGAAGCGCGGGCCTTCAGTGAATGGCGAAATGGTGCCGCCACTGTATTCGCGGCCGAAGGTGACGGCTGGCCAACCGTAATTTGCGCCGGCAACGAGCAGGTTCGTCTCATCCCCTCCGCGTGGGCCGTGCTCATTAAGATACACGCGCCCGTCTGCTGCCACGACAAGACCTTGCGGGTTGCGATGCCCGTAGGTGAAGACTTCGGGAAGTGCGCCTTGCGTATTCACAAAGGGATTATCGTCGGGTGCGCTGCCATCGGTGTGAATGCGTATGACCTTGCCGAGTCCGCTAGCGAGGTCTTGTGACGACTCGCGAAAATCAAAGCCATCGCCGGTGGTCAG
The DNA here is from genome assembly GCA_028283025.1 of Pseudomonadales bacterium. Classification (GTDB taxonomy): domain Bacteria; phylum Pseudomonadota; class Gammaproteobacteria; order Pseudomonadales; family Azotimanducaceae; genus Azotimanducus. The sequence continues at coordinate 19,946 of JAPYNO010000128.1, forward strand.
CAGCAGTGTGCCATCTTCGAGAAACACCATGCGACCGCCATAATGCACGGGTGTCGGCTTGCGTGGCGACACGGTGAAAATGACTTGCGCGGAGGTGAGTGCGCCGTCAACGTACCTGGCGCGTAGGATTTCGGTGGCATTGTCTTTCGCGGGAAGTGCGGCGTATGAAAGGAACAAGGTTTGATTCTCAGCGAAGTCTGGGTGCAGCAGGACATCGAAGAGTCCGCCTTGGCTGCGGTGGTAGACCTCTGGAACGCCCTCAATAGGCTCTCCGACTTGCAAAGATGAGGAAATTTCGCGAAGCGACCCGCCGAGTTCGGTCACGAGGAATCCGCCATCCGGCAAAAAAGCAATGCACCACGGATGATCGAGACCGCTTGCGATAGGTGTGAGTTGGTAGTCGTCTGCTCGTGCTACGTTCAAAGCGAGACCGAGGAGTATTGTGGTGACAAATGTGCGCATGTTCATGTCTTGGACGGATTGCGCAAGCTTACAGGGTTTTTATCACTTGCACGGTGACCGAAGTCACGCCGAATCTCTCGGCGAGTGCGTCCTCAATGCGCTGCGCGATGAGTTGATGATCCCGGCCCTGCCTGTACGCGACACGCACCGTCGCCAAGGGTTGTTCTGGGGTGAGCGCCCATATGCGCAACTCTTGAACCTCCACGACCCCATCAATGCTTGCAATCACCTGCCTCACCGTGTCGGCATCGAGCCCTGATGGCGCGGCTTCGAGCAAGACTGAGATGCTCATCTTCATCACGCGCCAGATTGACAATGAAAGTATGACCACAACGAGCAGTGCGAGCAGCGCATCAATGGTCAGATAGCCTGTGAAATAGACAATGAGTGCCGAGATGATCGCAGCAAGGCTGCCGAGAATGTCCCCGAGGACATGCAGCGCAGCGGCGCGGACATTGATGTTCTCCTTGCCGCGATTGAGCCAGAAGAAAGCGATGAGATTGACGATCAGGCCGAGCAGCGCAACGGCAAGCGCTGGCAGTGGCAGCATCGCTTGCGGGGAAGTGATGCGCATCAAGGCTTCGATCAATATCCATAGCACCAGCAGGCCGAGCAGCAGACTGTTGACAAAAGCCGCGAGCACCTGTGTGCGGTGATACCCAAACGTGAAGCGGCTCGTTGCTGGCAGCTGTGAAAGTTTGAGCGCAAGCCATGCGAGGCCAAGCGCGACTGTATCGAGCAGCATATGCCCTGCATCAGCGAGCAGCGTCAGTGAATTGCTATAGATGGCGGTGGCGAGTTCGACGAGCGAAAAACTCGCGATCAAGAGAAACGCGCGTCCGAGTCGAGATTGATGCTGCTTCAAGGACGGGGACACGTCAGCTTGGCAGACACGCGAATCAATGCCTCAATATTCCTTGGTGTGTTTCTTGTTGCCGGTTAGCGCTGTGAAGCGGTTTTTCACCTTGAGCCTATGTATGGATACTGAGAAGATAATCCATGCGCCCTAGTGTAGCAGAGCTTACACCGCGAAAAGCCCGCCAAAAACTGTCCTCACCGAGCGCTGCACTTCTGACTTGAATGTAGGTATGGTGGATGCAGGCTGGTCGCTGCGGGTTTTTTGAAGAGGGTGGATTTGACTCCCTATCCACGAACGAGTAGCTTTGTCACTTCCTTCGAATCGAGACCGCTACACCATGGCGAAATTCCTACTCACCGCAAACTACACCCAATCTGGCATGCAAGGTCTGTTGCAGGAAGGGGGCTCGAAGCGGCGCGAAGCGCTCACACAAACTATTGAAGGCGTCGGCGGCAGTCTTGAGAGCTTCTATTACGCCGTTGGCGATACCGACCTCTTCATGATCGCTGACCTGCCCGATCAAGAGACTGCGGTGGCCGTCTCCATGATTATCAACAGTGCTGGTGTGCTTGAGCTCACTTTCACTGAACTCATTGAACCCGAGTCGGTTGATGCGGCGTCTAGGAAGACTGTGACCTACAGGTTGCCCGGTAGCTAAGTATGCTCTGAACAAGTCCGTCCTTGGACTTGTTCAGACTCGCAAATCTTCAATTGTGATTGAAGATTTGCTCGCGCCTTCAATCCCTTACGGCACTGAAGGTGGTGGCACATCCATGTGCCACACGGGAGGCTCTGTTATGCAGAGCTTCCCTAACTGGCCTTGGCCGCAGCAATGCTCGGCCTCGCTGACACAGCCTCGAACCATCGATTGAGGTGCGTATGGTGCGCCTCTGGTGTCACTTTCACCCATTTGGCGAAATCGACTGCGACGAATGCGGTGATGTCGGCGAATGAAAATGTGTCGATGGCAAGGAATTCGCGGCCTTCAAGCGCCGCGTTCATTGTGTTCATAAAGCCTCCGAGCCGCAGCCTGCCTCGTTCGGCAAGCTCTGGAATCTGGGCGTAGTTCTCTAGTCCCGGGAGGGCGCGGTTCTTCATGCGCGGCGAGGTGTTGCGCAATATTTCTGCTACCGCCATGAAGCCGCCTATCTCGACTTGGCTTGAGGCATTCATCACCTTGGCCGCATCGGCCGCGCCGTGCCCAAACAGCGGCGGCTCTGGATAGGTGCCTTCGAGATAAAGGGCGATCGCTGAATTCTGATTGAGCACGCTGCCGTCTTCAAGCACAATCGCTGGCACCGTGCAGCTTGGGTTGATCTTTCGATAGGCTTCGGAAAGCTGCTCGCCAGTACCGAGATCCACCTGCACAGATTCATACGGAATGCCTTTTTCGCGCAGAAAAATACGTGTTCTCAAGGGGCTTGGCGCCGCCGTGAAGTCATAAAGCTTGATGGCCATTGATTGCTTCCTTTTGAAAGAGTTGCGGCAGGTCTTGGTCGTCTGTGTGAAGGAGCGTGTCAAGCCAAGCGTGGAAGCACTGACCGCCGGCTTCGTTGCGTCCGAACATGACGGTCTTCTTGAGGCCTGTCTCAAGCGCCTTTTGCTGGCGAATGCCGGTGGCGTAGTCTTCTTCGCGAACGACATACTTAAGTAGCTTGAACTGCTCGTTGGCGAGTGGAATCTGCGCCTCGGTTGGCGGATTTTCCATGAGATAGTTCTGCACGGTGTAGGACGTGCTTGGGGTGTCTCCGGGGAAAAGCTGCGAAATCATCACGCCGCGTCCGCCACCGTCAAATGAAGCAATGGACACATGCGGAAAAATCGTCCACACGCTCATCATCATGGTCGCCTCATCCCACTCATCGTCAGGCTTGCCGTCGAATTCAAGTAACAGCGGATTGGGCGAACTGACGCGCTGATGCGGCCCGAACGCCCGGTAGATCGCTTGATTCGGCATCTGCGGCCCGAAGGTGTCACGGTGCAGAACGGGCAGGTGGTAGAGATCCATATAGCCATCGTAGGCGATCTTCCAATTGGGACCGTCAATGCGACGGCTATCGAAAAAGTGCCATGTCTCGAAGCCAAAATGCGCAAGCAGCGCGTCATAGCCGCACAGAAAGTCGCTAGTCTCAAGCGGTGAATCCCGATTCAATGTCACCCAGATGAGTCCGGCGACCTCACACGTTGGCAGTTGCGTCAGGCTGTGGCACGCACGGTCAATCTCGCCGAACTCACTCTCCGAGAGAATGGCGACGAGTTCCCCTTTATCGTTGTAGGTCCAAGCATGATAAGGACAGGAGAATCGCTTGGCGTTGCCCTTGCCGACAGGCAGTATCTGCGAGCCGCGGTGCGAACAGATGTTGGCAAAGCTGCGCACCTTGCCGTCTTGACCTCGGCTGATAATGACGGGCACTCGGGCCGCTTCCATGGCCTTGTAGTCGCCCGGGTTCGGGAGCTCGCAGGACATTGCGAGCATCAAGGGCATGCGCTTGAACACGCGCTCAACCTCAAGCTTCCAGCGCCCCTCATCGTAGTAGTGCTCGGCTGGCACTTCAATGACCTTGTCAGCGAGCGGAATATCGCCAGTCTTGACGTGCGCCAAGTTCTCTCTGGCCATCTCCAGAATAAGCTCGCGCGCCATGGGACCGACCTAGTTGCTTAAGATGCAGACGCCAGACAGACCGGGCGCGCCGTAGACGTGAGTGTAGCCCGCCTTGGGCGAATTCGGCACTTGGCGGGCGCCTCCTTCGCCTCGTAGCTGAATGGCGATTTCATGCACTTGGCGCAAGCCGGATGCGCCGATTGGTTCACCGTTCGCCATGCAGCCACCGTCGGTGTTGACTGGCAGTTTGCCGTCGATGCTGGTCTGGCCTTCGCGCAGCCATTTTTCCTGCTCGCCGTGCTGGCAAAAGCCATTTTCGGCCATATGCATGATTTCAGCGCCGGACTCGGTGTCCTGAAGCTGGGCGACATCAATATCTTCAGGGCCGATGCCAGCCTGTTCAAAGGCCGCTTTGGAGGCTTGCACGGTCGGCGCATCGGCGCGATCGAGCGCTTGCGATTGCGAAAAGACTTCAAACGAGCCAAAGAGCCTAGTCTTCACGCTCACCGCCTTCAAGAACACCGGCTTCTTGTCGGTGAACTGCTTGGCCTTGTCGGCGCGGCAGAGAATCATCGCGCAGCCACCTTCGGCAGGCGAGCAGAAGTGAAACTTCCTTAGCGGATGGCACACCATCATCGAATTGGCGACTTCGTCATAGGGAATCACCTGTTGCCGCCACGCATTTGGATTCTTCGTGCCGTTGGCATAATTCTTGACGGCGACAAGATTGAGGGCATCCTCGCTGATTCCGTAGTCGTGCATGTAGCGCTGAATCTTCATGCCGAAGAACTGCGGCGTGAGTGCCATGCCAACATCGCCATACCACTTGCCGAGGCCGCCGCCCTTGGGATCGACTCGGAACGCGCCGCGCTCATGCTTGTCGAAGCCGATCGCCATGCCGACATCGAACATGCCCGACTGAATGGCCATGTACGCCGACTGCAAGGCGCTGCCGCCGGTCGCGCAGCCGTTCGAGACGTTCACGAACTGTAGCCCGGTCAATCCCATGTCCTTGACCATAGCGTCTGCCGCACCCGCCGCTGCGCTGCCGCCATAGGCGAACTCAAGATCGCTCCACGCCATGCTGGCGTCTTTGAGCGCTGCGCGTGCGGCGTGTACGCCTTGCTCGCGCCCGGATTTGCCCGGCGTGCGCCCGAACGGATGAATACCTAATCCAATGATCGCGACATCCATAACGTATCTCCTAGAGTTCGTCTGAAGGTTGAAAGAAATAGGACATGACCTGCTTGCCGTCGCGTTCGATGTACTGTTCGACAAGGAGCTTCATGCTCATGCCGATGCGAAGCTTTGACACGTCCTCGGTTTTGATTCTCGATTGCACGCGCACTTGCCCCGGTAATTCAATGTACCCGACACCAAAGGGTTTGAAATTCTCGGGCGTCTCCGGGCCATCGTAGGGCGGGCGCTGCGGATAGAATCCTTGAATCGTCCAAGTCCAAAGCGTGCCTTCTCGCTCAAGTTCGATCGTCTCGACATTGGTGCTGCTGCACGCTGGGCAGCCGGACTGCACAGGAAACGTCACCACGCCGCAATCTTGACACTGACTCCCCAAGAGCCGCGGGTCGTTCGATGGCCAGGTGAATAGCCCTTCGGCGATGGGCACCGTGTTCTCGTAGCCGTAATTTGGCGTTGAAGTCTGCTCAGCCACGAATCAACCGTCATCAACCATGTTGTTGTCAAAGGTGCGAGTATAGTCGCCATCGCGCGTGCTTCATACCGGTAAGAATGTACAGGTCTGATAGCGAATGCAAAACGCTCGTCCCGCTCGGGGCTAAGGCGGCTAGCTGATTTTTTTCACCAGCAGCAGGTGATTGCGGCCGTCCCGGCGCTCGTAGGAGAGGTCGTCGCTGTACTGCCGCATGAGCAGGAAGCCGAGCCCGCCGAGCGTCTGATCTTCAAGGAATGAACCGCGCTCGTCAAGATAGCCGAGATCCACGCCGTCATCAACGATGGCGAGGCGCAGGCTGCGGTCATCGTCTTGCAAGCTGAGATCGATCAGGATGTCATGCTCGTCTAGATCGTCAAAGCCATAATTGACGACGTTCATCACGGCCTCTTCAAGGCAAAGCTGTAGGCCAAACCGGGTATCGTCAGCGAGCGCGTGGCGGTCGGCGAACGCATCGACCTCCTCGGACAGCCTGAGCAACTCAGTGTTACTGTTCTTCAGCGCGAGGCTGAGGACTTTGGAGCCTTCTGTCACTTCTGAGAGTGCCTCCTGCCAGAATCGTTCGACGGTTGTCAGTGTATCGCGCACATGGTCATAGTGTCAGTGTTTCAACAATCCTACTTCTCCTACTTCTGGCTTACTTTGAGCGAGCAACTAGGGAAGCTCTTGTCTGTCCTGTGAATAGGCCCTAAAGTATGTACACTGCGAGCGTCCGCACAAGTAACGTACAAGACGAGCACGCAGACGGCCTCACACATGCTGTCAACAGGCGCATTCGTTCCGCGAGCAGCGTTCTGTCATTGCGCGGTTTGCTTGGTTTGTGTACTGCCAGAGTTCATTCGGAGGGGATATGAATTACTCTATGCGTAGCATTGGCCTGCTGGTGCTAGCAGGCTGCATCGTGCCGATATCTGTCGCCCAAGCGCAGCAAGGCATTCAAGGTGCTGAGGCCAGCAGTTTCATTGAAGAAATAGTCGTCACCTCAAGGCGGCGCGATGAGTCGGTGCAGGATGTGCCGCTGTCGGTCACCGCGCTCGGCTCTGCGGCACTGAAACGGCTGCAGCCAACGACGCTGCGCGATCTCGACACCATCGCGCCCAACGTCTACATCGGTATGAACACGGCGGGGCCTGGCGCGAGCGCCCTCTATATTCGCGGTGTCGGCTATCCTGACATTGAAAAATCGCAGTCGCCGCAGGTCGGCGTCATTGTCGATGGTTTGCAGCTTGGCTCATCGACAGGTCAACTCGTGGACATGACCGATGTCGAGTTGGTGGAAATCGCCCGCGGTCCGCAAGGCGTGCTCTTTGGTCGCAACACGATTGGCGGCAACATCGTGATCAATCGGGTGAGGCCGCAGTTCAATGAATTCGGTGTCGCGGGATCGGTGGAAGTCGGCAGCTATGCGTCGAAGCTGCTGCGCGGACGGGTCAATGTACCGCTCATTGACGATAGGCTTGCCTTGAAATTCTCCGCCTATGATCGCGACCGCGATGGCTACTACGACAACAACAACATTGGTGGCTCAGCCGGCGATGTCGATATCAGCGGCCAAACCGTGTCCCTTCGCTTAGCACCGACGACTGAATTTGAGGCCGTCCTGAACTACGACCACATTAAGGATCGCAGCCAGATTCCGCCGCAGGATCCGCGCTTTGATGGCGACGACCCGCACGAGAATCTCGCTGATAAGCGCGAACCGACCGTCTATGATGTCGATCAGTGGGGATTGCGCATCAATTGGGATATTGGCGATGTGAACGTGCGCTCCATCACCGGGCATCATTTTGGCCATGATGTGGTCAATCAAGACTTTGACGGGGCGGGCGTGACAGGCGGCGCATCGCCCTTCGCGCAGCTTCATACGCTGCGTAATCAGGAGTTTGAGATCTTCTCTCAGGAGCTTCTGGTGACGGGGGATTTCAACGAACAGTTGGCCTTTCTCGTCGGCATGTACTATTTCGACCACGATCTCATATTTCGTCAGGACACCAACAACATTGTGCAAGTGCCTTTTCGGTTGCCGCCGAACGTGCCCTGCTCGAGGGCCAGGCCAGTGCTGCGGGAAAATCCAGCACTTGGCAACGTTCTGTGCCAATTCCCCAATGCGCGCAGCACCCAGTATGCGGGTGAGGAATCTGAATCAACAGCCTTCTTTGGCGCGCTCACTTGGACACCGACACCGGAGCTTGAACTCGTGCTTGGCTTGCGTCATATCGACGAGGAGAAAGAAGCGTTCAATTCCTATTTCGACTACACAACCAACACCTTTGACACCGGCTCGTCGGCGCAGGAATTCGACTTTTCTGGCATCCCGGGACGCGCGGGCAATTCGTCAATGGGGGGTGATAGCTGGGGGGACACTATTTTCACGGCCTCTGCGAGCTATGCCATCAATGACGCTTCGCGAGCATATTTGAGCTACAACGAAGGCTATCGGAGCGGTGGCTTTAGCATTCGCTCGGCGCGTCAAGCTTCGGAGTCTGCGTTCGACAACGAAGACGCCTATCAAATCGAAGTCGGCGTCAAGAACGAGTTTCTCGATGGCCGCCTCATGGCCAATTTCGCCTATTACTTCCTTGAGCGCGACGGCAGCCAGTTTTCAAGCATCATCAATTTGCCGCCAAGGTCGATTCCTGGCACGACGACGCTGATCAACAATGCAGACGTATCCGAGAATTCCGGGTTCGAATTTGAAATGACCTATGCAGTCACCGAAAGCTTGTCGCTGATCGCCAATGCCGGCTGGCTTAGTGTCGATAATAAGGCCTACACGATTCCCTGCGAGCTGCTCGATGGCTGCACGCGCAATGGCGAGCTTGGTGCTGACCAGCCCGGCACGCTGCGAAACCGAGGCGGCGACTCGGATTCGCGCGCGCCTGAGAGCACTTGGTCGCTCGCCGCCGCCTATGACACGCCGGTCCGTATGGGTGACATCAGCCTCTATCTTGGCTATCGCTACACAGGCGACTTGCTGATCGTCAACACAGGCGGCGGCGCCGACCAGCGCTTGTACGGCGGCGACTACGGCTTGCTGGATGTGCGCGTATCATGGACAGTGCCGCTCGATGGGGACGCTTTGAGCATTTCCCTCTTCGGCAAGAACCTGAGCGACGAAGAATATCTGGAGCAAGCGCTGTTCCTCGGTGAGTTCAACACGGGCTTTCAGGGCTGGGGCGCACCGCGCACCATCGCCTTCGAAGTGAGCTATGTTCATCAGTAGTGAACATAACGAACATAACGAACATAACAACAATCAAAAACAATCAGGCAAAACCATCGGGAGCGACGACCATGTGGCGACTCATTCAAGACTTTTTTCGTCAGAATTGGGTGATGCGGGGCGCCATCGCCGTTGGCTGGCTGTGCATGTTGATCATGGTGACCTCGGCGTATGTAGGCATTGAGAATTTGCTGTTCGGTCCCTAGCCACCTAGCAGCCTGTTGAAAAAGAGGAATTTTGGCGGAGTCGGACGGCCAGCCCGAACAAATTGCACGCGCCTTCGGCAGTGAAGTCCCCCGTCAGGCGC
>JAPYNO010000129.1 GCA_028283025.1 Pseudomonadales bacterium
GGCCCTTGCCGGATACGATTTGCGGCGAAAGTTCTGTTGACAGGCAGTTCGAACATACGGGCGCGGGCGGATGTACATAGTGCGCACAGCATTCGCACTGCAAAAACCTGAGCTTGCCATCCTTGCCGCTTTGCCAGAAGAAGCGATTGGTGTCGTCGAGTTCAGGTAGCATCCTGTTGCAGGCATCGTTCATGTTATCTAGCGTCCTCCGTTCAAAATCATTGCTGCGGCCACCGTCCCGCCGCCGACGCCCACGGCCGCTGTGTCGCTCGGCCCTTGGATTTGGCGCCTCCCAGCTTCCCGCCAAATCTGCGCGCAGGCTTCATGGACAAAGCCTAAGCCGTGCGTGCGCCCGGCAGACAACTGGCCGCCATGGGTGTTGAGAGGGAGTTTCCCATCAAGCGCGATGTTGCTATTGTCCATGACAAAATCGGCTGCCTCTCCCTTGCCGCAAAAACCAAAAGCTTCAAGCCATAATAAGGTGATGATGCTAAAGCCATCGTAGAGTTCGGCGAAGTCCACATCATCAGGAGTGAGTTTGGTTCGCGACCACATTGACTCCGCCGCGCTACTCATCGACATCGTTGTGAGATCGGAAGCCTGGTCCCATGAGTGGCGTTTTTCCAGCCGGCAACCCATCGCTTCAATGTGGATGGGCTGGCGATGTAAATCTGACGTACACTCCCGGCGAGATACGATAATGACAGTTGAGCCATCGACCGGAACATCGCAGTCGTACAGGCAAAGTGGGCTAGAGATCATCCGTGAGGACAGGTAGTCATCCAAGGTCAATGGCTCCTTGTAGACGGCCTTTGGATTGAGGGCTGCATTACTGCGTGAGTGAATTGCGAGTGCCGCGAGAGCCTCCCGGGTGGCGCCGAATTCGTGAAAGTAGCGTTGTGCGTACTGTGCAGTCCAATTTGCAGCTGAATAGGCGTGAAACGGGAGCAGCCACTGCATCCAATCCGTGAGCGGTCCCATGGATGTCAAGTTTGTGCGTGTGGAAGATTCAGTGATCGTGCGGAAGCAGATCACATGATCAGCCAAGCCGGTACTGACGGCAGCGGCAGCGTTGATGACTGAACTTAGCTGACCCGGCCCTTCTCCGCCACCACTGTACCAATTCAGGTTCATGCCCATAGCGTCGTGCAGCTCGGGGATGGAGACTGGCGCAAACCCGGCTGATGCCGCGGTGCGCCCTGGCCAGCACGCCAGGCCGTCGATATCTTTGATGGATAGGCCGGAGTGCTGCAAGGCATCCTTGACGGCTTCTATGGTCAGGTCGAGGCCGGATCGCCCGAGACGGCGCCCGACGGCAGATTGCCCAATACCGCTGATCACAGCGGCCGCAGGTTGCGCTGTTTTGCTGGCAGCCATCAGTGCTCCATCAAACCCATCATACGCACGGGTACATGTGAGAAACCGCGCACCGTACTGGTTCTGACACGCTGCATATTCGCTTCGTCAACTTGCCAGTCCGGAAACCTTGCAAGCACTTCTTCGAGTGCAACTCGCACCTCAAGTCGCGCTACCCATGCCCCGAGGCAGGAATGAATGCCGTAGCCAAAAGCGACGTGACGTTTCGGTGTGCGTTCTATGTCGAACCGGTCTGGGTCTTCGTACTGCCGGTCATCGCGGTTGGCTGATGCGGTCAGTAGGCCGATATTGCTCCCCTTGGGTATCACGGTGCCGTGCATTTCAACGTCTGCCAATACCCGTCTGAATTGTATGGGTGAGGGCGGGTCGATGCGCAGTAATTCCTCGACAGCCTTGGGAATCAGTTTCGGGTCATCGCGAAGTTTTTGTCTTTGCTCTGGGTATTTGCCTAAGAGCCAAGCCGCTGAGGCCAATAATCTTGAGGCGGTTTCGTTGCCAGCAATGCCAATAATCTGAATCATGGCGACAGCTTCGTCAGTGGTCAGCGGTCGTTCGCCCTGTTCATCCACGCAGCTGCCCGTTGCGATTGCCGACGCAAGATCGTCTCGTGGATGTGCACGTCGTTGCATCAGCATATTCTCGAAGTACGCATTGCTTCTGCTGAATGCTTCAACCTGCACAGGCCCTAGTTCGACCTGTCCTTCGTCGCGGTGGTTGATCTGGTCGCCCCATGTGTTGATCATTTTACGGTCTTCCTGTGGTATGCCCAGCAGAGCACTCACCACGTCCATAGGCACCCAGCGGGCAAAATCTTGCACAAAATCGAACTCGCCCTTGCCCTCTAGCGGCGCAAGGTAGCCGACAACGATCTCGCGAACTTCATCTTCAAAGGAGGATATTTTTGCTGGCGTGAAGAAGGGTGCAACCACCGCGCGCAGCTGATTATGATAGGGCGGGTCTTCATTGATGATCGATGTGTGATTTGTTGGGTCGTCATCCATGAGTTCGAGGACTGTCCCATAGTTTGAGCTGAAGGTGTCTGTGTCTAGTGAGGCTTGTCTCACATCTTCAAAGCGGCTCAGTACCCAGAAATCATATTTCTCGTTATACCAAAGAGGCGCTTCTTCGCGCAGGCGCTTGAATATGGGGTAGGGATCGTCGTCGATCAATCGATCATACTGGTCGTAATAGATCGGCTCGTCGCTCATTGGATGACCACTCGACAGGCGTTTGCCCGCCGATTCGATGCATTCCTCGTATTATAGGGAATTCTGTAGCAGAATCCGCATCATGGATAGTGCCTGTTTCTTGACTGTTGGGAACAAATAAAGTGTCCGGTTTTAGAACACGTGAAGTGTCCGGTCGCACAATCTGTGGTTTGAAGAACCTTGGGGTGTGCGGATGGGCGTTGCGAAGTGAGCGGAAGCTAGGAGGGGCGGCGGAGCTGCTTGGGGTGGTGCGCGGTTGGCAACCAGCCCAGGCTGCGGTCGCGACGCTCCCTTCGCATGGGCTGGTCGTCAGTCGCACCCTTGGACGAGACCAGTCAGTCCCTTCATGGTGCCCCGCCATTCACTTTGAATGACCCTGCTGCACCTGTAAAGAGGCCGCAGAGCACATGGAAGATTTCCTCGCAAGATACCCGAGGCGACCCCGCAACCGGAGACGCCTAAGTCAGTGCATCTTAAGCAGGAATCAGAAGCTCACCTCTTCTGCTTTGCGTTGCCGACTCGGGCTGGCAGGCCATCGTTATCAAGAACGTTCCGAATCCGGGCACTCACCGTCTTCGTATCGGGAAGACCTTCGACACGCCACCAGCTTGTCCATATATACTGACCCCAGACTTTTCCGTAGCCGTGTGTCTGCACATCGGACAGCACCAGCTCGAAATGCTCGTTGTCGATGTCGTCATCCTTGAGGGTTTTGACTTGCACCTCAGCAAACGGTTTGCCAGCGGGGAACACCACATACCCATGCTTTGCCTCGTAGTCCTCGCCAGCTTTGGCGGTGAGGTCTTGTGTGCGGTAGGCATACCGGACATCAAAGTCAAGCCGGCTGGAGAGCCAGAATCTGAAGATTGCCTGCTCGCCTTCCCTGACCATGATATCCGCTGCTTGGAGGTCCGCCGTGACACCAGAGACAGGTCTGTTTGCTATCGCTGGCTGGGTGAGCGCCGCCAGCATGAGGGCGGCAAGGCAGGCCAATGCCCTCTTCCCCCTCAGGCATCGGGTTACTAGGCTAGCGCTTGCGTTAGGTTGATAGTGCTTCATGTCACGTTCTCCTTCTAAGGTGCGTTTATTCTACACTGTACTGTAGACGGCGCAAGCGTAGCGCAGGTGGACTATTCGTGTCAATGCCCGCACACCCGCACAACAGGGACTGAGGATATCAATTGATTAGCAACCGGGATATGTGGTACACATTGATTTGCTAACGGAAACAGCGAGATTTTGTGTCTCGGAATTCTGATTCATCGTTCAGCCAGTGCGCTGGTAACCACATACATAGGAGGGGGTGTAATGAATAAGCTAATGTGTGCCGCCGGATTAGCTGGCGTTGTATCCCTGAGTGGCTTGGTTCATGGGCAAGTGATAGAGGAAGTGATTGTCACGGCTCAAAAGCGCACAGAGAGTCTCCAAGAAGTGCCTTTAACGGTACTCGCGATCGACGATGCTGATCTGAGACGCATAGGCGTATCGGACTTGCGCGATATATCCGCCTTGGCCAGCAACGTGGCGATCACGAATGATAAGAATGGCATCCAGATTGCTATTCGAGGTATCTCGAATAATGAAAACGTACCTCCCGCAACCGCCCTCCATGCAGATGGCATATATTCCGGGATACCACAGACCGGCATGCTGGCGTTTCTTGATGTGGACCGCGTGGAGTTGCTCAAAGGCCCGCAGGGCACCATATATGGCAGGAACTCGACGGCGGGGGCAATCAACGTCATAGCCAAGCGACCAAACTTGACTGAGATCGAGGGTCGGGCAGACGTGGTTGCAGGCGATTACGGCTTGTTCCGTACCGAGGGCGCAATCAATATGCCAATTGTGAGCGACCAATTGGCAATTCGGCTCTCCGGCCTGTACGAAGATCGTGACGGATACAACGAGCATGACGCGCTTGGGGTCCCGTCCGAAGACAGTGACAATCGTGACAACAAGGCGTTTAAGGCTCGTGTGCTGTGGACGCCTACGAGCCGTGTATCTTGGCTGTTGGGTGCGGAAACGGCCAGTCAGGAAGGCCCCGGTCCACGGTTTATGCTCGACTTCGATCACATAATTCCACTCCAAGATCAAACACAAAAGCTCATACAGGCAGGTCAGGCAGAGAACATACAAACAGCGGGATTCCTGCATCCTTCAAGTTACTACGGTCTGTTGCCCCCGGATATCCAAGCCAAAATCGCCTCTGATGTGCGATTCAGCCCCATTAACCCCGTTAACCTCCTTGGTCTCCAATTACGAGGAGCACAGCCGCCGATTGACCCCCGTCCCCTTGTTCGCCAAGGCTCCGTCGCTGTGGAGGGCTGGGCGTACGATAGCGACCTCACTAGCGATGCGTATCTATCCGATCTCAGAATCGATTTCGACGAAATCGAGCTAAGCTTCCTAGTGGGTTATCGCGATTCTGCTGATTTGTATTTGGGCAGTGGTGGCGCTTGGGGCTACCCCACTCGCACAAATTTTGACTCGAAGGACAAGGAACAGTCCTATGAGCTGCGAGTCTCCGGAGGGGAGCGTTTGTATTGGCAAGCAGGCCTCTACTATTATGAACAGGCGGCGGAAGAGGAAGCATCCGTCCTACGTGCCATCAGATCTATTGATGAGGAGTCTCTCGGGATCTTTGGCACGAGCACCTTGGAACTGACCGATGCGTTGCGTCTCACGGTTGGGGTTCGCTATAGCGAAGATGAAATCGATGGCACTGTGCAAAACACGGCCATGCCAGAAGCCCCTCCGAATGAGACAGCGGTCGATTTCCAAAACTGGAGCGGACGGCTGTCTGTTGACCAGGACATGAGTGCTGAATCCATGCTCTATGCGACGGTTTCCTCTGGCTATAAGACCGGCGGAGTGAATTTAGCTAGCACACAAATTCCTACCTACGACGAAGAGACGGTGATTACCTATGAAGTTGGTAGCAAGAATACTTTGCGGGGTGGTGCGCTACAGCTGAACGGCAGTGTTTTCTTCAATGACTACAGCGACCTGCAGAATGACGGATTGGTTGCGGTACCGCGACTTGATGAGAACGGCGAGCGCATACCTGATCCAAACCTTCCCGGTCGCTTTCTTGTGGCAACGGAACAGGTCATTGCTAACGTCAGCGACGTTGAAATGTATGGCGCTGAAGTCGAATGGATCTGGCAGGCGACGCCCGGTCTGCGCCTAGACGGCGCATTTGCGATGCTAGAGACTGAAATTCAGAAGGGCATGATCATTGACGAGTCCCTAAGCGGCGCCGCAGCCCTCCAAGTCGACGTGAGCGGCAATAGAATGCGCAAAGCGCCCGAGTCCTCTTTTCGCCTAGGCGTGGAGCATACGTGGCGGCTTCCCTGGGGAGACTTGGTGCCTCGGCTTGATTTTTACTGGGAGGACGATGTCTACCACGACCTGGTGAATCGTGATCAAGATCTTCAGGAGGCTTGGACTCGCACCGATGTCGGTATTACCTACCACAGCAATGACGACAAATTGCTCGTTCAACTGTGGGCTCGTAATCTTGAGGACGATGATATCCGGTCAAATATCCGTCAAACCGTGGTCGGCTCCATCTCGATGATAATGCCACCGAGAACTTATGGCCTTCGTGTTGGTTATCAGTTTTAGCGGCAGTGCCAGCGTGCATAGTGTTAACACGACCTAATTGATGACGCGG
Source organism: Pseudomonadales bacterium (assembly GCA_028283025.1). Classification (GTDB taxonomy): domain Bacteria; phylum Pseudomonadota; class Gammaproteobacteria; order Pseudomonadales; family Azotimanducaceae; genus Azotimanducus. Next base: position 6,262 of record JAPYNO010000129.1, read on the forward strand.
CCCCGAGGCTCGTACCAGATCGGCGATGAATAGACCCGCTCCTGAATCACAAGCGGAACCTCGGCAGGCATGTGCTCATTGAACCGCGCCTTGTCGAAAGCGGTCCATCGCGGGCTTGGCACTTCTAGCACGCGCACATAGTAGAAGGCCCGCTGACGTGGGTCGAACTCAGGGTCCCGCCAGAACGTGGCGAACTGTCCCACGCCGGCTTCGGCTGCCACCTCGACATTGAAGACCCGCTCGTACACCTCTCCTTCCGCGGTCAAGCCTCCTTTGACGACCTGCAGTCGCGAAAGTGCCTGTCCCTCCGGGTCTCTGGCGGCGATGATGAAGAACTCTAGTTCTGCATCCCCATCCGCCGCCGTGAGCTTGCCGCCCATGGGGACGCCGGCTGCGTAGGCGTGACCCACAGGGTCTCGCCCGGCGAGACCGGCCTCTTCCAACTCAAACCCTGCGAAGAAGCGCAGCGCGATGCGGGGCCCGGTGCTTGCGTAGACTTCGCGGCGGAGCAGGGCGTCGAATATGGCGTTGCGCGTATTGGCCGTGCTCCATACGCCGACATAGCCCGAAGCGGCTTGCCGCCAAATGCCTTCGTCGCCTTGATCGGTGTCCGCCGCGCCACCCGTGGCGCTTGTACGCCAACGCCCGGGCTTCGGCAAGCCCACAATGAATTTGCCGAGATAGTTGTCTTCTTCGACGGCGGCCATCGAGGTGTGCGAGTCCGAACTGCCGATCATGCCAAACTCGAAGGGGTTGACCGGGAGCGCGGCCGCGAGGCGCAGTCCGTTTTTGAGTGCCGCGCGCGCATACTCGGACTCAAGCATCGCTTCAGTTTTTTTGCGATCAGTGCCCCCGAAGGTCTCCCAAGTCTCGAAGTCGGCCCAGGCGTCTTCCGGCGAAAGCAGCGGATGGGCTTCGCTGTCGCCTTTGATTTGCGTGACTTCGACAATGGGTTCCCACCGTCGCCGCTCGCGCGCGTACTCGGGTGTCATCGGCCGCTTTTCGCGATCTTCCAGCGCAAACATCAGGCCATTGCTCAGGTTCGGGTTGTGGGGAATCGCCAGCACGCGCCCGCCGGTTCTAGCCTCGTAGTTCGCCATGTAGCGCCATAGGTCCTCGGGCCGGTCACTGTCGAGCTGAGAGAAGGGCAGCGCCATGGACACCCTGTCGAAGCCGTCCGCGAATATCACGTTGCGGTGAAGGTTGTCGCCGCCCGGCATCGAAGTCCACTCAAACCCGGTCAAAGCGGTGAACTCGCCTGGCTCGTTCGCATCGTCGCTCGCTCGGATGGACTCGTGCCAGACTGATCGCTCAAAGGCCGCTGATGTCTGATAGCGGTGCTCATCGGTGAACAGACTCGCGACAAATTCTTCGAAAATGGCTTCGTAGTCACCGTCCCTGAAATAGCGAATCCAACGACCGCCTAGTTCGGTGGCGAGCAAGGACCGGTTCTCCGCGTCGAGATTGGGAAAGACGCCAAGATACTCAGCATGATCGGCGACCACCAGAAAATCGAGTGGACGGTTGATGCGGTATTCGGTGCCAGCGAGCGTCAGCGGCTCGCCCTTGGCGAAGTCGTAGGCATCCTTTGGAGAGAATGCCCGATTGCCAAGAAAGTAGGCATCGGGCGAGTTGTTTGAATGAACGTGGGTGTCGCCCCAGAGAAGCTTCTCTGGATAATCTGTCGCGCTCACTGAAAAGGAGCCTGCGATGCCAGCGAACGCAATCATGAGTATAGGGAACTTCCCGCTCATCCGCATAGCCAAGCCACGAAGCACGGCGGATAGTATATGAAACCTATCACTTTTGGCAACAAATAGAGAATGCTTCGTGAGAGATCAAGTATTTCCGATATTCGCCTGCCGGCCATCGCTTGAAGGAAATGAGTTCTCGGTTCATATGTCACCGTGTATGCGGGGTGAACGGCGGCATCAGAACCCACGACCATTCGGGTCACTTCCCAATGCGCCGCCAACTTAGGCAACGCTCACCACTGAAACGCGAAAGAAATTCTACGCTGTGCATCCCCTCTTAACAGGGAGATACTATGTCGGGTCTTGATGCTTGCGGTGAGGAACTGCTCAAAAATGAAGCTTGATGCGAAGGTGGTTGTTGTCACGGGAGGCAGCCAAGGTTTGGGTAAAACTCTGGCAACCTCGCTGGTTGAGGAAGGCGCTGTTGTCGCCATTATTGGCAGGGACAAGCTAAAGCTGGAGCAGGTGCAGAGGTCAATTGGGGATTCCGTCCTTGACTTTGCCTGCGATATCAGCGATCCGGCCTCTGTGCGCAAGACATTCACCGCTATCGCTCAAAAGATGGGTCGTATAGATGCATTGATCAATAATGCCGCGGTCTATCCGCCGTTCATGTTTGAGGTAGCCACGGATGAGCAAATTCAAACGGTCATCAATACTAATCTGCTGGGGGCGATATATTGCTGTCGGGAGGTTCTTCCTTATCTAAAGAAGACATCGGGAGACATCGTCAACATTTCCTCGGAATCCGTGCGATTTTACCCCCCTTTGGTCAGCGTCTATGCGGCATCCAAATCGGCATTGGAGACATTCTCTCAATGCCTGCGTGGCGAGGTCGCCGGTGACGGTGTTAGGGTGTCGGTGCTGCGGTGTGGCTCAATCGTGTCGGCGGCGGCCCCCACACTTGATGAGAAAGCTGTTGCGGAGCTGATTAAGGTCTATGAGAAAAGCGGTTTCTTGGCACAGACAGGTGCGGGAATGGAAGGCTCCACAGTAGCAGCTTCTATTCTGCACCTTTTGTCTTTGCCAAGAGATGCCAACATTGACCTGATGGAAATACGTTCTAGGAACTAACTCCAACACGCAGTAGTCCTGCGCACAGAAGTATAAAATGCTGGCAACAAATAGACTTGTCCGGTTGAAGGACGGCTTAAGGACATTGATGTCATGTACGAAAAATATCAACATCTTAAGTTGGTGCGCCAGCACAAGGTGTTGACCATCACCCTAGATAACCCTCCGCTCAACGCTGTCGATCAAGGCATGCATGACGAACTCATGTCGATATTTGCGGATATCGCGAGCGATGCAGAGGTGAATGTGGTGGTGATCACCGGTCAGGGGCGGGCATTTTCGGCCGGAGGCGATATGCAGCTCGTGGCTGACAACATGGACGATGTCAATGCCTACTTGAAAAACGCGATCAGCCCTTACACCTACCTTATCGCCTACGGGATGATCAACCTCGATAAGGTCATCATCGCCAAAATCAACGGCGATACTATGGGGGTGGGGGCATCTATCGCGCTGTTAAGTGATCTCAGTGTCGCTGCGCCTCATGCAAAAATAGCTGACCCTCATATCGTCATGGGCATCTCTGCTGGCGACGGGGGCTCCTATCTGTGGCCATTGAATATCGGCTTTGCAAAGGCGAAATGGCACCTGCTGACCGGCGAAGCCTTGACCGCTGAGGAGGCGGAGCAAATAGGGCTTATCAGCAAAGTCGTGCCCGCCGAGGAGCTAGATGCCTTCGTCGATGAATTGGCCGAGAAATTGGCGAAGGGCCCTTCCATGGCGCTCAATGCCACCAAGCGTAGCGTCAACATGCTGTTGAAGCGCCAGATAGAGGGCTTGGTTGAGGCTCACTGGGGCATGGAGGTGTTCACGCTGTTTAGCCAAGACCACCGCTCGGCGGTCAGAGCATTCACGGGTGGCGAAAAAGCAAAATTCAAGGGCCGGTAATTGGAGAGGACCTATGACAAGTTACAGCGGAAAATGGCTGCAGAGCCCGAACAGCCTGACCTTCGAGGTGAGCAATGCTGTTGCCACCATCACCCTGAACTGCCCGGAAAAGCGCAACTGCCTGTCGTTCGACATGCTCCATGAGCTGCATAGTGCTGTGTTGGAGGCCGATGACCGCGTGGACGTGAACGTGATCATCCTCGCTGGAGCGGGGAAAGATTTCTGCGCTGGCTATGACTTGACCGGACTGTACGCAGAGAAAGGCAAAGATCTCGATGCCTCGGGCAAAGAGATCAACTATCGCAGCCACTCAGCCACCTATGATGATGACATCTGGAATATGCAGCACAATGTGCAGCGGCTCTTTCACCTGATCCCGAAGCTGCACAAGCCAGTGATTGCGAAAGTTCATGGCAACTGCCTCGCGGGTGGGGCAGAGCTTGCCTTTGTCTGCGACCTGATCATCGCGGCACAAGATGCGAAGATCGGGCACCCAGCGACAAGGGCCAATGGCACGCCGCCCAACCAGACTTGGTTCTATCACATGGGCCCGCAGTGGACGAAGCGCTTGCTTTTTACTGGCGACAAGTTGTCGGGAGAGGACGCCGCGAAGATAGGCCTCGTTCTTGAAGCCGTGCCCGCAGATCGACTAGACCAACACGTTCGCGAGTTGGCCGAGAGAATTGCCGCTGTTGACCCCGAATTGCTCGCTTCCCACAAGCGTGTCGTCAATATGGCGATGGAACAAATGGGCTCATCTTTGCTACAGAGCTATTCGATTGAGGCGGATGCGCGAGCACACCTGTCCACCGGGCCGCGTAGAACCCAGTTCAAAAAAGACATGGCAGAACACGGCTTGAAGGTGGCGCTCACCAATCGGGATGCCCCTTTTGGTGATGGTTTTGCCAAGCTGACACGGTGAGCACAGCTATGAGTTCATCAGTGAGCGCCTTGTACACGCCGCTATCGATACGCTCCGTCACACTGCAAAACCGCATCGTCATGTCCGCCATGACGCGGAGCTTTTCTCCAAATGGCTTGCCGGGCGAGGACGTTGCCGCTTATTATCGGCGTCGCGCCGAGGGCGAAACGGGCCTGATCATTACCGAAGGTGTTGGTATTGACCACCCAGCTGCTTTGGGTAGTGCTGGCTTAGATGAGACTGATATTCCCCATATGTATGGGGACGATGCCTTGCAGGGTTGGCGCAGAGTTGTTGATCAGGTTCATGCCGCGGGCGGGGTCATTTTTCCGCAGCTATGGCATCAAGGCGTCATGCGTGTCGAGGGCACTGGGCAGCATCCAGAGACGCCGAGTTGCAGACCGTCGGGTCTCTGGGGCCCCGCACAGGGACTGACACCGCCCAATTTCAGTGATGAGCACATCGCTCAGCAGCTGCAGCCAACACGCCCCATGAGCGAAACGGATATTGCGGATGTGATTGCGGCCTATGGGCGCAGTGCAGCCAACGCCAAGAATGTCGGCTTTGATGGCATTGCCATTCATGCGGCGCACGGCTACCTGATTGACAGCTTTTTCTGGCGTGAAACCAATATCCGAACAGACAAGTGGGGTGGTGACAGGGTCGCAAGAAGCCGTTTTGCCGTGGAAGTAGTCAAGTCTATACGCCGGGAAGTGGGTGACCAGCTGCCTATTTTGTTTCGTTTCTCTCAGTGGAAGCAGCAGGACTTTAAGGCTCGATTGGCCAATTCGCCCGCTGAACTAGAGGAAGTTCTTGTGCCAATCGCCGAGGCTGGAGTCGATGTATTTGATGCCAGTACGCGCTATTTCAACACGCCAGAGTTTGCGGATTCTGAGTTGAACTTGGCTGGATGGGCGAAGAAGATCACCGGCAAGATGAGTATGACGATTGGCGGCGTTGGTATGAACACCGGTATGTACGACACCCTCAAGGGTGACAAGGGGAAGTCAGTGGACAATTTGCCTTTGCTGCTTGCGCGATTCAATCGGCATGAATTTGATTTGGTGGGGGTCGGGCGAGCCATCCTGCAAGATCCGGCTTGGAGCCGGAAAGTGAAGCGAGGCATTGCCCCATCCCCTTTTGACGAAAAGTCCTTGGAGGTGCTGACATGAGTGCTGATCATATCCTTTCTCGCGATGCCGAATGGCAGCCTGCCAGCAGTGAAGAACTTCTGGATCGACTCGATTCCACTGCGCAAATTCGCCAGTTGCCTGTGCGCTACGCGCTGGCGATAGATTCGCGAAATATGGATGACCTGGCAGCGCTTTTTGTGGCCGATGTACAGATTGGCCGAGACGCTGTTGGACGGACAAGCTTGAAGCAATGGATGACAAACGCGCTGTCAAAGCTTGATCGCACGATTCATCTGGTCGGCAATCATGTGATCAGTTTTCTCGATGCTGATCATGCCAGAGGCGTCGTGTACTGTCGCGACGAGGTTGAAGAGAATGGTGAGTGGACTGTCGGGCATTTGCAGTATTGGGACCACTACGAGCGACGCGATGGGCGCTGGTATTTTCAGCGGCGTCACTATAATCGCTGGGGGGTCGTTGACCAACTCAAGCGGGTAGACACAGACTTCAGCGACCACGGCCTGACCGCAAAGCTTCTGCCCCAGGCGTGGCCAAGCTGGCACAGGTTCTGGAACGAGAATCCAAAGAGATAGAGCGCAAACTCTTTCACCTGATAGCGCGAGACTTGGGGAAAAGCGGTGGAATTGACACAAGAGCAATCAATACTCAAAGACCAGGCGCAGCGATTGCTTTCGGGAGAGGCATATTTCGACCGATTGCGGGAGTTGGCTGGTTCTGATCATGTGTGTGATGAGGAGATTTGGCGTCGGGCGGCCGAGCTTGGCTGGCAGGCGGTTCTGGTGCCCGAGGCATTCGGCGGGTTGGGGCTCGGCTTGACCGAGGCGGTTGTCCTTGCGGAAGAATTGGGCCGATCAGTAGCCGCAATTCCCTTTACACAATCGGCCGTACTTTTTACTCACGCCATTGTTCAGTTGGCCGATGCAGCGGAACAAGAACGCATGTTGCCAGCGCTCTCCCAAGGCAGGGTGATCGGGTGTATTGCTTTTGCCGAGGAGGGCAGCGCCGCCATCCCTAGTGCGCCGCAGGTGGAGTGTCGGGGAGGTGCTCTGTATGGAAGCAAGCCCTCGGTCGCGGGGGCTGCCTGCGCCAGCCACAGTATAGTCTATGCGAGGTGTGCAGAGAGTGGAGAGGTCGGCTTGTACCTTGGGGCGCTAGAAAGTCCTGCGGTGACAGTGAAGGTGGGGACCTATCTAGACGACAATATGCAGTATGCCGATGTGTGCTTCGATGGCGCTCCCGCCGTTGCCCTAGCTTCAGATGCCGAATCTTCTTTGGCGAACATTCTCGATATGGGCGCTTTGGTGTATGCGTTTGAGCAGGTTGGTGGCGCCCAGGCGTGCCTCGATATGGCGAGTGCCTATGCATTGCAACGAAAGGCGTTTGGACAGCTAATTGGTGGTTTTCAGGCCATCAAGCATAACTTGGCCGAAATGTACACGCTTGTTGAGCTGGCGCGAGGCGCTGCGAGTCAGGCATTGCTTGCGCAACTCGCCGGTTCTGCCACCCGGGTGGCGGCGGTCGCCGCCGCAAGGTTTGCGGCATCCCGGGCCTTCGAATATTGCGCCAAGGAAAATATCCAGATTCACGGTGGTATCGGCATCACATGGGAGGCCAACTGCCACTTCTATTATCGTCGCAGTAAGACCTTGTCGATGGTCTTGGGCGGCACGCCTTACTGGGCAGAGCGGCTTGTCAATGCTGTCGTGTCACGAGGACAAGAGACAGATGAGCTTGCAAGCCATGTAGAGCCTGAAGACCTGAAGTGCTTTCGTGCGCAGGTGAGGGAGTGGTTGACGCAACATGCGCCTGCTTATTCTGCGCAAGCCCTTGAGGGGCTGAGCGAGGCCGAGTGGGTTGCAAAGGCAAAGGAATGGATGGCGCTGAGAGCGGAACATGGCTATGCGGCCATCACCATGCCGAAGCGATATGGAGGTGGTGGCGGCACTATCGTTCAGAAGCTCATCTACGAAGAAGAAGAAAGCAAGTTTGAGACGCCCAGTCATCTGTTCCACATTTCCCAAGGCATGCCGCTGCAAATAGTGTGCAACCGTGCGACCGAGGCGCAAAAGGAAGCCTTGCTGCCTCCGGGTATTCGCGGCGAGACGATCTGGTGCCAACTGTTTTCAGAACCTTCTGCGGGTACTGACTTAGCGGCGGTCAGGCTCACTGCCGCAAGAGACGGTGATCACTGGATTCTCAATGGTCAGAAACTCTGGACTTCCTGGGCACACGTCTCAGAATACGGTATTTTACTGGCGAGAACTGATGCCGATGTGCCAAAGCATCGGGGCATGACGTTCTTTTTTGTAGATCTCCGGGTGCCGGGCGTTGAAGTGCGAAGAGTGCGGCGGTTTGCCGGCAAATCAGAGATCAACGAAGTCTTTTTTGATGACGTTGTAGTTCCCGATAGTTACAGGTTGGGCGAGGTCGATGAAGGTTGGAAGGTGGCGCTAGAAACGCTCATGATAGAGCGCTATTCAGTGACCGATGTATCCGGCTACGGTCCCAAGATTGAAGCCTATTTCAAGATTGCCGAGGACACCCTGATAGAGAATCAACCTGCGATTCAGGACGGTCGAGTGCAGTACGAACTCGCCGACTTGTACTCCCGGGAGCAGGGTTTGTTGTCTATTCAGTCAGAATCTTTTGCCGCACTGGCTGCTGGTAAGGAGCCGGGTCCCGAGGGCTCCATTTGCAAACTCGTTTCGGCGAACAACCGGCAGCGTATAGGCGCGTTTGCCCTCGACCTACTCGGTCCCACAGGCGTCAGTTTAGCGCCACATGCCAAGTCGGCCAGTTGTGCTAAGTTCTCTTGGCTTGAAGTGCCGCCTTTTCGGATTGCGGGCGGTACCGACGAGACACTGCGTAATACCATCGCTGAGCGCATATTAGGCATGCCGGGCGACCACAAGCCCGACAAGAACGTACCGTTCAATGAATCATAGATGGGGCTACTGCCCGCGTGCATTCGGAAATTGCGCGAGCCCGCGAAGAAATGACCAAAGGCAATGCCACGCACATGGCGACTGAACCTGGCATAAGGTTTCTCTCAACGACTCGGCTACGCGCATGGTTGGAGCGAATCTTATTTGCTGTGTTTGTGCGTCGGTGGCGTGTGCCCGACCCGCTGAAGCCCGAGATTTCATATTACTTTCCGACACCATCCAAGCGCAGTTACAAACGAGCCAAAAGATTCGCCACGAAAGAGCCTGGCACAATCACATGGCTCGATGCCTCACTGCAAGCAGGCGATGTCTTCTTCGATATTGGCGCAAATATGGGCATCTATTCGGCTTTCGCGTCGTCTAGGATTGGCGATGGCGTTGTATATGCGTTTGAGCCTCATGCCCAAAACTTCGTCCTTCTTATGGAAACGATCGTATCGAATGACCTCGCCGGGGTGATACGGCCGCTATCATTGGCACTTGGGTCAAGTTGTGAGTTACAGCCCTTTCACTATGCGAGTCTCGTCAGTGGATCTAGCGGCTCGCAGGTCGAAGCAAGTCCAATGACAGTGACCGAAAGCATCCTGTATGAACTCAAACTTTGCCAGTCCATTGATTCGTTGATTGAACAGCAGGCTTTTTCGCTTCCCAATGTGGTGAAAATCGACGTGGATGGGAATGAGTTAAACATACTCAAAGGAATGGAAAAGGTTCTGAGGGCTCGGTCAATCCGCAGCTTGCAAGTCGAAAGCGACCCCTCACTTGATCAGGCCATAGGGGTGTTCTTGGGAAGTCTTGGCTATCGAGAAAGCTGCCGTCATTTTTCTTCCCAAGGCCAGCGAATCCGGGACCTCGGCAGGCCATATCCTGCGAACGTCATATACACGAGGGCGTAACATCACGTTGGGCAGGAAATCAAGTCTCGATTGCCTGTAGACCTACAGAACGGAGAATAAAATGACTTCAGCACGACTACGAGAAATAGAAAAAGCCCACCACTTACTAAAAGACTACGACGGCTCGACCGTGACCGCTGTCGCTGAAATCTGGGCAGAAGAGAACTTGGGCATGAGGAAGGCAGAGAAAGGTACAGAAGGGTATGACGGAACCTTGCCGAATGGTCGCAGACTAGAAGTCAAGTCAACGAAGCATGGCGCTCATTCGGATTCTGGCACCTACATCCCCTTGTCACCAAGCCAAATCCAATACGCCGACTGTGTGCTGATCGTTTTTGTCGATTACGATTCCTGCCGGGTGAAGCGTACCATCGGGCCCGTTTCAAAGGACGAGATCGAACGGGTTGGTCGACCAAGCAAGCATGAAACCCGCTACCACATCTCAGATATACTGAAACTACCTTCGGCTTGCGACTCAGATGTCAAATTATAAGTTGACCATTCGGCGCTCGTACATTCGGTTTTCACATGCTCTCCTTTGACCTGGCCGAGTTTCGCTACGAGCCGTTTCCAATTGGCCTCGCCAAGCAGGTGCTTGCGCCCGACCACTACCTTGAATTGGTGGCAGCCTTTCCCGACATTGCGCTTATGAAGCATTTGCAAGGGGATATCGACAAGCTGTCCCTCTCTGAGAAGAGCAACTCGCTTCGCTATCGCCGCTTTGTACAATCGAACCCGCTGTGGCGAGACTTTCATGCCTACATCAAGCGGCGTGGATTCATTGGCGACATTCTGAAGATGCTGCGCGAGCGGCATATCAACTTGAAGCTTGAGCGCAAGCCCACCACCTTGGCCAGCGCATGGGCGCAAGTGCTTGTCTCACTGCTGCGAGGCCAGCCCCCCTACGACTTGACGCGCCTGAGCGCCCGATTTGAGTTTTCGGTTGTGCACGGCGACGGCGGCTACTTGAAGCCGCACACAGATACGCCGAAAAAACTAATCACCTTGGTGATCTCGATGATCGGCGAAGGAGAATGGCCGCTTGAGTACGGCGGCGGCACCGATGTCAACCGAGCGTGCGACGAGCGCAATGCCTACAACTACGCCAATCGCTCGCTCGAATTTTCCGATGTCGAGATTCTCCACACCTATGCGTTCGAGCCTAATCAGTGCGTGATCTTTGTCAAAACTTTTAACTCATTGCATTCGGTGAGGCCGATTCATGCGCCAGCGGGGGTATTGCGCAAATCGCTCACGATCAACATCGAAAGGGCGCATTAACAGCATCATGTCGCGATTCGCTACCAAGCGTAAGCATTGGAAGTACGGTGGGCTATTACGCTCAACTCAGCGTCGGCCCGGACACAGGAGCGAGCCAGTCCTGTTTCGGTTGCCAGCCGAAACCGAGGCGGCGAGCCGTCCGCCGGTGCGCATCTTTGTTGGCACCGAGCCGTTGCAGCACCGCGCTGAGCGCGTGTTTCTGTGGTCACTCATCAAGGTGCGCAATCCTGCCCGTGAGTATCAGGTGTATCTGATGAAGGATCTCACCGGCTACCAGCGAGACGGCTGGAAGACTGCTTTCAAGACCTATCGCTACGCCGTGCCATCGCTTGCGGGCAATCAGGGCAGGGCGATCTACAACGATGTCGATCAGGTCTACCTGCACGATCCAGCCGAGTTTTTCGATCTCGATATGGGCGGACATGGTGTGCTCTGCATTGATGATCGCGACTCTTCGGTGATGCTGATAGATTGTGAGCGCATGGCCGAGATCTGGCATGAAGCTGACGCCAAGACCGAACACCAGCACAAGGTGTTTCGCCGCAAGGTGCAAGCGTGCGGCCTGTGGGGGCATTTGCCGGCTCGCTGGCATGCACGCGATACCGAGTATGTCGCAGGTCAATCGGGGCTTTTGCATTTCACCACCCTGCACAAGCAGCCGTGGCATCCGTTTCCAGGCGAACTCAAATACGAGGCCAACGAAGTTGGTGAGGTCTGGCACGCGCTTGAGGATGAGGCTGATGCGGCAGGGTTCACGCCTTGGTGCAAGGCGAATCCGAGCGAACATCAGCGAGCGCTCTACGACCTTTACCGGCAGATGCACGCTGAAGGGCACGGCAAGCCACTCGAAAAGCAGCTTGGAAAGCAGAAGAAGGCTGCGTTTGGCGGTGGTTTGCTGAAGCCTCATCTCGCGCGCATCGGCGAGCTCGTTACGCGCCACCAGCCTTCAACACTGCTCGACTATGGCTCAGGCAAAGGACTCGTGTATCAAGACAGCCCTGACCATGCGCCCGGCAGCCGTCACAAAGTCTTGCAGGACTGGCCGGGCGTTGCCATTACCTGCTTTGATCTGGGGCACGCGCCTTATGCGGCGCCTGTGACAGGGCCATTCGACGCAGTCATTTCGACCGACATGCTTGAACATGTGCCGGAGGAGGATGTGCCTTGGATGCTCGACGAACTATTTTCCTTGTGCACAGGCTTCCTGTATGTGGTCGCAGCGTGCTTTCCGGCGCGCAAGCACCTGCCCGATGGCCAGAACGCACATTGCACGGTGATGCCGCCCGAGTGGTGGCATGGACAGGTCGAGGCGGCAGCAAGACGTCGGGTAGTCACTACGCCTGGTGCACATGTGCATTGGACATTGTGTACGCGAGAAAAGAGCTATTTCTCATTGAAAAGGCGCAAAAGCCCTTTTCGGCCCGGCATCAAATTACGTTATTTTCAAGGCGCAACATCCTCTCTATGAGACGTTCAACGCTCTCTGAGCGACTCGGGTGGGTGCAGCGCCGCAAAGGGCGAAGCGTGATCGTCTGGGTGCGCAGCGAAGAGGACCTAGCGCCGATTCGTGGCATCCTCGCCGAACTTAGCCGTGAACATCCGCGCGTTAATTTCCTCATCGTCAGTGAGTCCGGCCTGTTCGAGTGCCCTAGCGGTGTGCGTCAAGTGTCTCACGCGCCATTTGCCGTACTCAAGCCTGTGCTCGCCGTGTTCTTCTCGCGCACAAGGCCGCAAGCGATTTTAGTGGCGAAGGATGTACGAAGCCATCGTGCGCTTGATCATGCCGCGCGGCGGCAGCGGGTTCCGGTTCATTTGCTGCACGCTGATACGGCGAGTCTCAAGGCCGATGTGCAAGCCTCAATCCTGAATATGGACAGAAAGTACACAGCGACGCTCGTGCGTCTGCTCAGCATCCCTGGCATTCGCAGGCTGTCGAAGCGCAGCTTGATGCCGATTGCTGATCTCAATGCGCTCGCTGGCGCGCTTCGCTTTCCGCAGCGCATCCTGTGCCTCGGCAATGGTCCGTCGTCTGAGGCCGATGAGGTGAGGGCGCTTGCTGATGCTGATTTCGATGCTGTGTTTCGCGTCAATCATCGCTGGCTTGATCGAAGTATCTTTACGCGCCCGCACATGGTATTCGCGGCAGGCTCAAAGCCGGTGCGAAGCATCGCGCCGCCGTGCATCTTTTGTGTGCAGGATGCGCAACGCGCCGAGAAGGTGCGCTTGGCCTGCCTGCACTTAGCACAAGGTCGCTCACTCGTCGTGGCTGAAGATCTAGGCATTCTCGACCACTGGAATCAGCTAGAAGCAGACGGCTTCGGTAGTTTTGCGCCCACCAACGGCAGCGTCATGCTGAGCCTTGCGCAAGCACTCAAGCCGCGCCATATCACTGTCGCTGGCGTTGACCTCTTCTCCGACGCGCAAGGCGCCTATCCGGGCGATGCAGGCACGGCCAACGCTTACGGCGTATTCCACAGCCGTGAGAAGGAGCTTGAGTTCACGCGCCGGTGGGTGCGGGCAGTGAGCACGGATGACGATATTGACCTCAGACTCATCGGACATGCGCTCACATCCCTCTGATTGAATGATGCTGCGGGCGAGCGCAAAAAGTCCTTCACCGACAGAAGCCTTCCGGTTTTTCGCGTTCTTGTGCCTTATCGATCTGCACAAGCATTTGCTTGCATGCTATTTCTAACGGTTCGATATGATGTACGAGGATGCTCTCTATTGCCCGAAGATCAACACCGAAGTAATCGTGAACAATGACATTGCGAAAACCGCTGATCGTCTGCCACGGAATTTCAGCCTGCGTCGCTTTTATCTCTTCGGCGTGTGCGTGCGTTCTTGCCACCTGCTTAGCTGCGGGGCGAGGAAGACCTCTCGGGCAGTGAATTCATCAGCTTCCTTACCTCGTTCACTAGGTCGCTGGCTTGCTCATACCTCTTCTTGGTTGTTTCCTTCTTTTGGTTGAGTTGATGGATGAGTTTGTTGATTTTTCTTCGACCAGTCCATCCGACCAAATACATGACTGACATGAGAAATGGCCCGGCATGTGCCAGAATTTCTAGAAGATACTGTGAAAATCTGGTGACTAGCTGGTGCTGGTCAAGATGCCAAACGCAGAAATACAGGGCGAAGGACGCGACAACGCAAACAATGCTTCCGATTCTCCAAAGCCATTTTGTAGAAGAGGCGAATCTACGTATCGACTTTTGGGCGTTGCCAATCGCTATTTCCTCTCGAAAGAATACGTCATCTTCGAGTTCTTTCGTCTCCTTCGATTTCTCCGACCACCACTTCACCTGTGATCCATAAACCCCAGCCCAAGCAGTCAATAGCAGATTCGCTGTGAACCCCATTTCTATGGCGGTGGAAAGCGAACCGAGCGTTGTGGCTGCATCGGCCATCGAACTGGTTCCTGTTGAGTTTTAGGCTGCTTGGGCGCTGAACGCCACCTCCTGCCAGCAGTCTTTGGCCTGCAGGAGGTCAAAGATATGGGTCAGGGTCTCCCCGAACTTCTCGTCCTCAAAATTCACATAGGCTTCCGCCTTTTCTGTATCTACTTCAATGCGCACCGCAGCGCCGTCCTTGACCATGAAATGATCTTCGATCCCAAGGCTTGGCATGCCTGATTTACGCCTGAGAACCCTGAATGTTCCAACAATGTCGTTCTTGGCTTCGCCGAGTGCGAGAAGCAAGGGGTGCTGACTTTCATCTTGGCCGACATCAACATCGATCCCATCATTACCGATGACCATTATCGTCAATTCTGAACCTTCCTTACGAAGGAAGCGAATTGCGGCTTCAGCTATTTTGGGGTCTGCATAGGCAAGTACGCCAGCCATCTGCCTTGCAAGTCTTCCCGTGCAAATCTTGACAGTGTGTTGCGCAGATTCAAGAAACTTGTGAACGAGATAAACGGCATGCGCTGGCTTGCCGTTGCTGATGACCTCGTTGGAGGGCATTGCCGCTACTTTATCGATCATGTCAAAGTACCCGCGCTCTTCATCTGTGGGATTCAGAAAAACGCTGCGGATGTCCATCATAGTCGCCGTATTCTCGGCGTGCCGGAAGATTTTCGGGGAAGCATTACTTTCGCGTTCAACACTCACGGCTAGTTCCATCAAGGTATGGTTTCACATTGTAGACGCAATCTAGGGCGTGTTCACGCGCCTGTAGCGCCTATCATGCAAAGGTCACCAACATGACACAATACAGTCATTCTCGTTAGCACCCGCCGCTGCTTGTCATACGCTTGACATGAAATGAAGCAATAATGAAGCAATACTGATGCCCTTTCGAGTACACGCGCATGGAGGATGGTCATGTCGGTGACGGTGATGCTCATTGAAGACGAGGCGGATATCCGCGAGATGCTATCGCTTTCGCTCATGCGCTCGGGCTTTGAGGTGATTGAGGCCGAAACTGCCGAGCAGTGCCTCGAGCGGATTGAACAGAATGTCCTGCCGGATGTGATGA
This sequence comes from Pseudomonadales bacterium, assembly GCA_028283025.1. GTDB lineage: Bacteria > Pseudomonadota > Gammaproteobacteria > Pseudomonadales > Azotimanducaceae > Azotimanducus. The sequence continues at coordinate 21,655 of JAPYNO010000129.1, forward strand.
TCATCGATTGGATGCTGCCGGGCATCAGCGGCATCGAATTGGTTCGCAGGGTGCGCAGAGACCCGCTCACCAAGGAAACGCCGATCATCATGCTCACTGCGCGCGGCGAGGAAGTGGACAAGCTCAAGAGCTTCGAGGTCGGCGTTGACGACTATGTGACCAAGCCTTTTTCGCCGAGAGAATTGAATGCGCGCATCAAGGCGCTCATGCGTCGGACAGGCGCGGCGAGCGACGGTAAGTTGCGCGCTGGGGATATCGAGCTCGACTATGTGGCGCATCGACTGCTGATACGTGATGAGCTCGTGCACATCGGGCCTACCGAATTCAAGCTGCTTGAATGGCTGATGCGCCACCCTGACCGCGTTTATGAGCGCGAACAGCTGTTAGATCGAGTATGGGGACGTACAGCACTCTTGGATGAACGAACAGTGGATGTGCACGTGTTGAGGCTGCGCAAAGTTCTCGCCCCCTACGAACTTGACGCCCTGGTGCAGACGGTGAGAGGCGTCGGCTATCGATTCTCGGTTTCGCACAAGCAGAAGAAGAAAAAGAAGAAAAAGAAGGCGGTCGTTGATGAAATTGCCACAGTGTGAGAGGGGCTTGCGAGGCGCGTGCGTAGGTTGGCTTGGGTTGCGATAGGCTTTCTCGCCAGCTTTGTTTCGTGGGCGCAGCTTGGTTTTGCGTGGGGCCTGGTGGCGGTGCTCGCAGTCCTTGTGGCTTTTCAGTTATGCGAGTTCGTCGAATTTTCGCGCTGGGCGAAACGTCCGCTCAAGCGGCCCGCAGCACATTTGGTTTGGTCGCGGGATGCGCTGCGCATCGGGCAGTCGATTCGTGGCGCACGTGCTCGCACGCGCCGCTTCGCGGGTGTGCTCAGGCAGATGCAGCGCACAGCGGACGCAATTCCCGATGGGCTTGTGGTGGTGCGAGGTGCTGGCGAGATCGAGTATTTCAATCAGGGCGCGTGCACGCTGCTTGGCCTGCTACAGAGTGATCGCGGCAAAAATTTGTTCGCGCTGATTCGCGACCCTGACGTACAGGCGCTGCAGGCAGGGGTCGGCGAGGCGCTTGTCGAAATCGACTCGCCTGTGGACATTGGCATGCGCATTGAAATGCGCCGCGTCAAGCTCGAAGCGGACCGCGATATCGTCATCGCGCGCGATGTGACGGAGCGCAATCGGCTGCTGACGCTGCGCCGAGATTTCGTCGCCAATATCTCACACGAACTGAGGACGCCGCTGACGGTCATTCTTGGCTATCTAGAGTCGCTCACGGAAGAGAAGCTTGGCAAGGCGCAACGAAAAGCCGCCATCGCCAAGCTTGAGCGGCCAGCACGGCGCATGCAGGCGCTCGCCGAAGACCTGCTCACCTTGACCAATCTTGAGTCGTCTCCGCATCCAGACGACTCGAAGGTGGTCGGGGTTGTGGTGGACCATGTGCTGCAAGGGGTGGTGGAAGAAGCGCACAACCTGTCGAAAGGCAAGCACGACATATCGCTGACAAGTGATGCGACGCTAGTTGTCGAGGGTGTTTCCGAGGAGTTGTATAGCGCTTTTCACAACCTTGTCATCAATGCTGTTCGCTACAGTCCCGATGGCGGGCGTATTCGCGTGCGGTGGATGCGCCGTGCCGAAGGCGCTGTGTTTGAGGTGGAGGATGAAGGCGTCGGCATTGCTGCTGAGCATCTATCGCGCTTGACCGAGCGCTTTTATCGAGTAGATTTTCACAGCGCTCGCGTTCGCGGTGGTACCGGTCTTGGACTTGCCATCGTCAAGCATGTGCTGCGGCGTCATGGCTCGGTGCTCAACGTCGAGAGTACGCCCGGCGAAGGCAGCCGATTCTGGTGTGTGCTGCCGCACTTAGGGATGCCCAATTCGCAACAAGCACTGAGTGAGCTGCGATGAGGCTGCTAGACGCAGTCATTCTGCTGGCTTTGATCAGGCCGCTGAGCGCGATGAGCGCATCAGAGCGCAGCTATCCGCTCTCGCGCTATCGGCGAAAAATTGAGTAGTTTGTGAGGCGGCCGCTGGCATTCAGGAGGCGCTTTGTTGATGCGCTGCTAAAGCACCTTGCTGGCATGGGCGGCGGCGGGGTGATTGCGATCATCACGCTCATATTTGGCTATCTCCTATTCGTGGCTGCGCCTGCGTTCAAGACGCCGAGCGTGACCGAGCTTGACATCATTGATGCGCAAGCGGCGGCGGCGTTGCCCACGAATCCCGCGAGTCATGCACCCCTTCAGACGCGCCAGCGCGTATTCGGAGCGGACGATACCTATGCATTGCTTGATGCTGACGGCTACTTAAATTTCTTCCCCTCCAGGCCGCCACGCGATGGCGAGACCCATCCGCCGCCGCCGAGCCACGCATGGCAAAGTTCGGCGTCGGAATCCAATTTTGAGCCGAAGTTTTCATTCGTGCCGCTGATCGTAGGCACGTTCAAAGCGGCTTTCTACGCCATGCTCATCGCCGTGCCGATTGCCGTGCTCGGCGCCATCTACACGGCCTACTTCATGGCGCCCGCCATGCGCAGGCTCATTAAGCCGGGTATTGAAGTCATGGCGGCCATGCCGACGGTGGTGCTCGGATTTCTAGCAGGGCTTTGGCTCGCGCCGCTCGTCGAATCGCACTTGACCGCGACCTTGCTGTCTTTCATTGCCCTGCCGGCGAGCGTGCTTCTGCTCTCGCGCCTTGCCTCGCTGCTGCCTGATCAATACGCGCGGATGATCGAGCCGTGGCTCGGGGCTTTAAGCGTACCGCTCATTGCGCTGATGGTCTGGCTGCTGTTTCGGTTCGATGCGGCGCTCGAATCGCTGCTCTTTTCCGGCGATGCCCAATACTGGTTGCGAACGGTGCTCGGCCTTGACTACGATCAACGCAACGCGCTGATCGTCGGCATCGCCATGGGCATCGCGGTGGTGCCGGTCATCTTTAGCATCTCGGAAGACGCCATCCACGGCGTGCCGCGCCATTTGACGAGCGGCTCGCTTGCGCTCGGCGCCACGCCTTGGCAGACGCTGTCGAATTTGGTGGTGCCGTTTGCGAGCCCCGGCATTTTTTCGGCAATCATGATCGGCTTCGGGCGCGCCGTCGGCGAGACCATGATTGTACTCATGGTCGCCGGCAACACGCCGCTCGCCAATATGAACCTCTTTGAAGGCATGCGCACCTTTGCCGCCAACATTGCCATCGAACTGCCGGAATCCGAAGTTGGCAGCAGCCACTTTCGCCTGCTGTTTTTGAGTGCGCTGATCCTCTTTGTCGTGACTTTCGCGTTCAACACCGTCGCCGAGGTCGTGCGCACGCGCCTTCGCAAGCGCTATGCGAGTTTGTAGGAATGAGTGCAGAGCCCATGACAGATCAGGTTGAGGTCGCTGAAGGCAAGGCCGCAGGCTGGTCGGATTGGTGGCGATCTGGCAAGCCGCTCGTCTGGCTCAACGCGCTGGCGGTGGCTTTGTCGATCTCGGCCGTGGCCGGGCTGCTTGCGTTGCTCGCCGTGCGCGGCCTTGCGCACTTCTGGCCTGCCGAAGTGCTTGCGTTCGAGTATCTCGACCAAGGCGTGAAGACTCGCGTGGTCGGCGAGCTTATTCGTCGGGAGTCGCCTTCGTCCGACGGCTTGGAGGCCGCCTCAGAGCAGTGGCTGGTCAAGACCGGCAACCGCCGCGTCAATCCTCCGGATTTTCGCTGGTATGCGCGCGACGGCATTGCCAACCTGCGCACGCCCGCTGATCTTGTCGTGGTCGAGCGACGAGAGTGGGGCAGGGCCTATGGTCGATTGCGCGCCCTCTATGAGGGCGATGCGCGAGTGGCAAGCGGCGAGCGCGTTTGGGCTGAGATCGAAGCGCGCCGCGAGCAGCTACAATCGCTGCGAGCCGCCGCGGCCGATGTGCAATCGAAAGGCGTGGACGCCATCGATCACGCGCTTGAGCAGCTGCGGATCGAGCGTCGCAAGCGCGCATTCGACGCCTTGCCGCCTTCGCTCGAACTGGTGTTCCGCGAGCGCGAGCTCAAAGAACGCTCTGCCGAATACGAACAGCAGCTACGCGAGATTCATGCGGCGCTCAATCGGGATAGGCTGCATCTTGACACGATGAACGGCGAGCGCATCGAACTGCCGCTTGGCGATCTGATTCGCATATGGCGGCCCAATCAGATGTCTTGGAGCGAAAAGCTCGGTCATTATTTTGTTGGCGTTCGCCTGTTCTTGACTGAAGGGCCGCGCGAGGCCAACACCGAAGGCGGTGTGTTTCCAGCGATTTTCGGCACTTCGCTCATGGTGCTGCTGATGTCGGTTCTTGTCACGCCGTTCGGCGTCCTAGCCGCGCTGTACTTGCACGAATACGCCCGGCAAGGGCTGCTCGTGCGCATTGTGCGCATCGCCGTGAGCAATCTTGCTGGTGTGCCGAGCATTGTCTACGGCGTTTTCGGCCTCGGCTTCTTCGTGTACTTCATCGGCGGTTCGATCGACGAGCTGTTCTATGCGCACGCGCGGCCTGCGCCCACGTTCGGCACGCCGGGACTCATTTGGGCGTCGTTCACGCTTGCGTTGCTCACCGCCCCTGTGGTGATCCTCGCCACCGAGGAAGGGCTCGCGAGAATTCCAAGGTCGATTCGCGAAGGTAGCCTTGCGCTCGGTGCCACCAAGGCTGAGACGCTGCTGCGGGTCATTGTGCCGATGGCGAGTCCTGCGATACTCACTGGCGTTATCTTGGCGGTGGCGCGCGCCGCAGGCGCAGCTGCGCCGCTGATGCTCGTTGGCGTTGTCAAATTCGCGCCGACCTTGCCGATCGACGGGCATTTTCCGTATATTCATCTTGAGCGGCAATTCATGCACCTTGGTTTTCATATCTACGATCTTGGTTTTCAAAGCCAGAATGTGGAGGCGGCGCGCCCGCTCGTGTTCGCCACCGCCCTGCTGCTGGTCATGGTGATCCTGCTGCTCAACAGCAGCGCAATACTGCTTCGCAGCCGGCTTGAGCGGCGCTATCGATCGAGCTATCAGGATTAGGGCGATGTCAGAGCAGGGTGCAGCAGAATTTGAAGGGTTGCCGTCAAGCGCGCCCGCCGAAGAGATTTGTCTTCAGGTCGATAATCTCTCGCTCGCCTACGGCGATGTGCAGGCGCTCAAGAATATCCGGCTTGATATTGCCAAGCGCAGCGTGACGGCGTTCATCGGGCCGTCTGGCTGCGGCAAGTCGTCGCTGCTGCGCTGCTTCAATCGACTCAATGATCTTATCGACGACGCCAAGCTCGATGGCGAGATTCGCTTGGGCGGCAAGAGCATCCATGCGCCGGATGTCGAGGTTTCGGAATTGCGGCGGTGCATCGGCATGGTGTTTCAGCAGCCCAATCCTTTTCCGAAGTCCATTGCCGAGAATGTCGCCTACGGCCTCAAGCTGCACGGCGCTTTGCCGCAGTCTGAAATCGATGATCGCATTGAAGAGGCGCTGCGGCGAGTGGCGCTGTGGGACGAGGTGCGGGACCGGCTCGGCGAGTCAGCATTTGAGCTCTCTAGCGGTCAGCAGCAGCGGCTTGTGATCGCACGCGCCATCGCGGTCGAGCCCGAAGTGCTGCTCTTAGACGAACCCGCATCGGCGCTCGACCCGATCTCAACGCTGCGCATCGAAGAGCTGATTCATCAGCTCAAGGACAGATACACATTGATCATTGTCACCCACAACATACAGCAGGCGGCGCGCGTGTCCGACTACACGGCCTTCCTCTATCTTGGCGAATTGATCGAGTTTGGCGTCACGCAGGCGATGTTTACGAATCCTCAGGATCAGCGCACCGAGGACTACATCGCAGGCAGGTACGGCTGAAAGGGTTGGTCGCCGCAGTGAAGCCATACTTCAGAGCAGTTCGAGGCCGAGCTTGAGCGCGCTGGCGACGAGACTGCGCACTACTCCGTCATGTCTTTGAGTGCGGAAAAGAAGCGCTCTGCCAATTGCTTGCCGGCTGCGGCGGCCGGGCCGGATTGGCACCACTCGCGCGCGATTTCGATGGGGTCTTGCTGCTCGCTCTGTGCGCCGCTGGCGCCTCGATTGATGCGCTCCACTTGAATCTCAAGGCGAAGCGCCTTGTCCTCGGGCAGTGATTCGCGTTCAAGATAAATATCGAGCAGGACGCACATGCGCCTGCGCTGCGTGATACTCGGTTCAAGGTCGGCTCTTGTCAGCGGCGATGCCCCAGATGCATCGGTCGCTTGCAGCCGCTCGAGTCTCGCGAGCGGCGTTTTGCCGAACAGTCGCATGGATGCGCTCGCGAGCGGCTGCAATGCGCCAGATGCGCCAGATGCGATGCGGCCGCCTTCTTGCAAAAGCGACTCCTCGGCATCGCTGAGGCCGCGATCGAGCTGCTCGGCAAGAGCGAGCAGTTCAAGCTGCCGCGCCGCATCGCCTTCGCGCAAGAGTTGCCGGTAGCGGCGCGACAAATCCCGCCATTTGGCTTCAAGGCGCTTGAAGGACTCGCCGCGCATGTCCTTGAAGGCTTCCCATTCAACGCTTAGCTGCGTCAGCTCGCTCGGTGTTGCGCTAGCTGCCTGCAAATTCGCCAAGGTTTCCTCAAGTCGCTGAATCAGATCGCGCGCCCTGGCGAGTCGGTCCTTGTAGGCTTCGTTCTCTTGACTCCTCACTGTCCGGCGCTGTGAGTAGACCTGATCGCACAGGCCGCGAAACTCCTTCCACAGCTTGCGATTGGCAGACTGGCTCATGGTGCCCACCTCGCGCCAGCGCGCTTGCAGGGCAGAGGCGCCTTCAACGAGGCGCTCAGTGGAAGTGGTGGACTCAAGCAGCGCGCGCAGCTCGGCAATGAGACCGCGTGCTTTCACCTCGTTGCCTTTCCAATGTCCTGACAGGCGCGAGTACAGATCGTCGCAGAGGCCGTCAAATCGTTTCTGTAGCGCTTTGGCTTTGGCTCGTTCCAGCGGATAGGCGCTGCGCCATTCGCTGCGCGCCGTGCGTAGGATCTGATCGACGGATTTCCAATCTGGATTGCGCCAGTCCTTTTGCTCAATATAGTGTTCAAGGTCTTGGCAAATCTGCTTGCGCGCCGCGAGATTGCGCTTGCGGAGCTCGGCCTGCTGCCCGAAGTGCTCGCGACAAGGCGCATAAGCGGATTCGGCGAGTCGCTCGAAGCGTCGCCGCAGTTCATGATCGCGTGCGCCAGTGAGCGGGCCGGTCGCTTTCCATTCTTCGCGCAGCAGACGGATCTGATCAACCTGCTCGTTCGCAGGCAGCGGACTGTCGGCGATTTCAGCCATGCGCTCGCACAAGGACTCACGCTTCGGCGTGGCGGCATAGGCTTGCCAATCGCGCAGCCGCTGCATATCGCCATCGGTTGCCCGCAGGCGCTTCCAAAGACCCTTGGCGCGCGCTTGACTGAGCAGGCGAAGCGTGTCGCCGCATTCGCGCCGCAAATCGCTTGCCTTGCCAAGATGTCCGAGCTCGATTTCGGACTTGAGCGCATCGGCTGTTGTTTCAAAGCGCCCGATCAGCTCGTGCTCAAGGGCGTCGGTCGCTGCGCGATAGTCGCTTGCGGCGCGTAGCCATGCGTTGAGATTGGTCGCCATGGCGGCGTTGACCTGGTGCGTGAACGCTTCGATGCGCTTTGTAAGCGAAGCGAGTTGGCTCGCCTGCTGCCAAAGCCGGCGGTAGTCGTCAACCTGCTTAGGACGGCTGAAGGTTGGCGGTGCTTCCTGCAGCAGTGTTTCGATGCGTTCAGCGTCTTCGCGAGAAAGCGTATCATTGGCGGGGCGAGGCGTTTCAACCTCGGGCTCGCTGCGCTCTGAGCGAGCGAGCGATTCTTGCGAGATGCGCGCCTTGGCCGATTGCATCGCAGGCGTATAGGCATCAATGCCAGCAAGGCAGGGAAAGTCCTCGCGAAGCGGCGGACAGGCCTCAAGCGCATGAGCGCGCGCGCCTTCGCATTCCTGCCATTCTTGCTCGATGATTTTCACGCGCGCAGCGAAGGTGCGATCAACCGGCATTTGCGAAAGCTCTTTGATGCGCTCGGCGATGTCGCCAGCGCGAGCATCAGCCTCAACAAGCGTTCTGCGTGTCGCACGAATACGGTCGAGGCGCGTTCTCGCCGTGCGGTAGACATTCTTGTCACGGTTCTTTGCGCGGCCTGCAAGGTCGCCAAGCGAGCTTTCGCTTGTGACGAGGTCGGCTGCGGCTCGGCGCACATTCGCATGGCCTGCTTCGCACGCGAGGGCGACAAGATTCGCTTCGTCAAGCGCCTCTAGCATGGGCGAGATGCTCGCTTCGTTGTGCGATGCGCGAATGAAGGCGAGTTTCACCGTGTCCGATTCAAGCAGGGCCGCCGCATCCGCACTGCTGCCGCTGTGCAGCAAGCGTGCGATCGAATCCGCCGCCGCGCGCGCGAAGTCAGTGTCGTTCGTCAGCAGGTCTGTGAGAGTGGCGAGATCGTCGAGCTTGGCGATGGCGGCCAGTCGAACTGATCGATCAAAGGATTCGTCTGCGCGCGCAATTTCTGCGAGGTCTTTGCGGTAGATCGACACATCGTCCGTTTCCAACGATTCGATGCGTGCGGCGATGGCATCCGCTGAGCCGCCACTCAAATTCACACGATTGCGAAACCGTCGCGAAACCATCGATCACAATTCGCCTACTTAGCAACACGATATTCTCTCACGCTGTTCGGTATCATGCGATGTTTCTTGGCATTCGCTTATCAATCGGAAGAAAGGAGCGGCACACCGCAATGGATTTTTCATTGAGCGAAGAACAAGCGCTGATTGCTGAGAGCTTGCAGCGCTATGTTCAGAACGAATATCAGTTTGAAGCCCGCCAGCAGATCGCCTCGACGTTAGAGGGTATGGACCGGCGCAACTGGCGCAAGTTCGGCGAACTCGGCTGGCTCGGTATGATGTTCAGCGAAGCGGACGGCGGCTACGGCGGCTCCGCCGTTGATGTCATGGTCATCATGGAGCAGGTCGGCAAGGGATTGATTCTTGAGCCGTTCCTCTCATCGCTTGTCTTGGCCGGCGGACTCATCGCCAAGGCGGGCAGCGATGAGCAAAAGCAGCGCTGGCTTGCGCCCATGATCGAAGGCGAGCTGATCGGCTGTTTCGCCTTTGCGGAAAGCGGCTCAAGATACAATCTCAATGCCGTATCAACGACTGCCGAAGCGACAAGCAGCGGCTTTTTATTGAACGGTAGCAAGGCTGTCGTGCTTGGTGCGCCCAATGCCGACCTCTTGGTGGTCAGCGCGCGCACAAGCGGGGAGGCAAGGGATGCCGATGGCATCAGCCTGTTTGTGGTGACGCCGAATGCAAGCGGCGTGACGCTCACCGATTATGTAACCGTTGACGGCGGGCGCGCCGCTGAGGTCACCTTCGAGCATGTCGAGCTTCGCTCGGATGCGCTGCTCGGCAGCCTTGGCGCGGCATCGCCGATCATTGAACGGGTGGTCGATGAAGCCCTGCTTGCCGTTGGCGCCGAGGCTGTGGGCGCCATGGAAGTGCTCTACAAGTCGACGGTCGAGTATTCCAAGCAGCGCAAGCAGTTCGGCGTGCCAATTGGTTCTTTCCAAGTGCTGCAGCACCGCATGGTGGATATGTTCATGGCGCATGAGCAAGCCAAGTCGCTGATGTACATGGCCGCCATTCGGCTTGATGAGGATGATGCGGTGGAGGCCAAGAAAGCTGCATCGGCGTTCAAGGTGCAAGTTGGCAAATCCGGCCGTGCGGTGGGGCAGGGCGCGGTGCAGATTCACGGCGGCATGGGCATGACCGACGAGCTGAATATCGGCCACTACTTCAAGCGCTTGACGGTGATTGAAACACTCTTTGGGAATACCGACCACCATCTGAAGCGCTTCGCCTCGACCGCATAGTCCTCACTCGTGCCGCGCTGGCAGCGAAGCATTGACGCCGAGGTGCCGGCATGGTTCTGGCGTGCCGTTGATACGCCGTCGCGCGAAGGCCGCGCACTGGTGGATGGGTGCGAAATCGTCTACCGATGCTGGGGCGATGCGTCCAAGCCGCCGCTGCTGTTGGTGCACGGCATGATGGCGCACTCGCGCTGGTGGGACTTCATTGCGCCGCAATTGACCGATAACTGGCTGGTCGCCGCTATTGATCTTGGTGGCATGGGCGATTCAGATTTTCGCTACGACTATTCGGGCGACACCTTTGCGGATGAGATCAAGGCAGTGTGCGATGCCGCCGGGCTCGATGAGCGTGTCGTTTTGGTCGCGCACAGCTTTGGCGGCGCCATGTCGATCAAGGCCGTCAATCGTTATCCCGATCGCTTCGCTGCCTTGGTGCTGGTGGATTCCGGCCTGCGCGCGCCGGGCGAACCTGAACCCGAGCGCCCGAGCTTGCGCGTGAGGCGCGCCTATCCTGACCGGGCGAGTGCTGAGGCAAGATTCCGCGTGCAGCCGCCGCAGGCAGTGCGGGCGCCCTACACCGTGCGGTATATCGCAAGCCAGTCCTTGATGCCTGTTGATGGCGGATGGGCCTGGAAATTCGATGACGACCTGCTTGCCGCGCGTTCAGACGTGGCGCTTGCGGCCGAGGAGGTGGCGTCCTTGGCCCTGCCCGTCGCGCTCATCTTCGGCGAAGACAGCGCGCATTGCCCGGCGCGCACGGTCGAATATATGCGCGAACTGATTCCCGGGACCTTGCTGGTGGAAGGCATTACCGACGCCCATCACCATGTCTTTCTCGATCAGCCCGAGGCGTTTGTCCACGCGCTGCAAAAAATCCTCACCACTTGGCTGTGAGATCGACGCCGATGGCGTGTTCTGGCTTAGCCGCCCCGCTCTCGCGGCGGGCGGCCTTTACGTCGAGCGAGATGTCGGGCGCGTCGGGACTGTCGGCATTGTCCGGCGCGAGCCGCCAGCCGAGGCTGTATTCGCGCCCGCCCGCGTCAAGACCAAAACCGATATGCGGGACGCCGGTGAAGTGCCCGCCGAAGGCTGGCAGCCCGTAGGCGGCCTCCAGCGCCCAGCGGCTCGCCGCCTCGCCGCCCATGCGCCCGCCGAGGTCGAGCGTTGCTGGTCGCAGCAGCGCGTCGAGCCCGCCCTGCGACTGCCCGCCGAAGTCCTGGCGCAGGCTGAGGGACGGTCCGAGCGCGTTTGCCGGCGACGGGTCGAAGGCCAGCGCCGCGGAGAAGCCGCGGTCGCCCATGCCGCCGTCCTCGTGCGTGACCAGTGCCCGGCCCGACACGTCGAGCGACAGGCCAAACTTCGGTACCGTCCATACGAAGCCGCCGCCGAGCTCGACGCCAAACCCGGTCTCGGCGTCGCCGCCGTCGTGGCGCGCACCCGCCTCTAGCTTCGGCGCGAGGCTTGCCGCGTCCGGCAGCGCCAGCTGCCAACCGCCCTCAAGCCCCAGCCTGAGCCGCGTGGTGGCGGAATCCGAGGCCACCAGGTCGCGCGTCGCCTGCGAGGCCGTCTGCGACCACAGCGCATCCGCGGTCAGTGCCAGCGACGGGCCGCCGCCAGCGAGCAGCTCGCCGCGCAGCCCTGTCGCCGCCATGCTCCATCGCGTGTCGGCCTTGTAGTCCGCATGCGCCGTCCGCAGCGTCACTTCGCCAGCCCCGTGCCCGGCGGCGCCCCAGGCGCTGAGGCGCTCCGAGACCCGCAGCGCGGCGTAGGGCGTGGCCGAGGTCAGCGACGCCTCCACCTTGCCGCCTGGCGTCCGCGCGACGCCCGCGGCGCAGAGCGAGGGTGCCTCGTCCTCGAACCCGGCAGGGCACGCGCCACCGCCTTCGCCGGCGTAGCCGCCTTCGGATGCGCTCTGCGCCAGCGCGACGCCGACCAGCCAGCCGTTGCGGGCGTAGTCCGCACCGAGCATGGCGGTGGTCACCTCGCCGTCGAGGGTGACGCCGCTACCGCGGTCGCGTTCCGCGCCGTTGAAGCGGCTTTGCGCCGCGCGGCCCCAGAGGGCGAGGCTGCCGCCCGAGGTGTCCTCGTCGCCGGTCAGTGAGAAGCTCGATCTGATCAGCGCGTCGCGGATAGACGCGGACAGCCCCGCGAGGCCGGTGCCGGAATGCTGGCCTTGGGCATGCCCTTGCGATAGATCGAGGCTGAATTCGCCGCCGAACGTATCGGCGCGCTGGCCGCCGTCAAGGCTGTGTGTCATGCCCGCCACCGCGCTGCCCGCATCGGTCTGGCCGTGCGCGCCTGCCACGCCGTCTGTTTCCTCTAGTGTCGCCTGATGGCCGAGCGAGCTGCCTGCGAAGGCGCCGATCAATCCCGGCTCGCGCGCCGCCGCCATGCGTCCGGCGATGCCATCGAGCGCCTGCTCCGCCACCGTGCGCCCGAAGCGCGCCAGGTGCGCCGCCGGCATCGGGTCGGAGTTGACGATCGTGCCCACGCCCACGGCGTCGGCGACCACCGCCCCGCGCGCGCGCAGGAGCGCCATCTCGAAGGTCTCCTCGCCCTCGTCGTGCGCGTCGTCGAAGATGTAGACCCAGACGCGCTTGAACGTCTCCCCCGGCGCGAACTCCACCTCGTAGAGGACGCGGGCGTAGTCGTACTCGCGCCACCGCGCCGACGCCGGGACCGCGTCCCGGGCGTCCACCGCCACCCGCACCGCCTTGGCGGATGCCGCCGACAGGGTGATGTCGAACCGCATTGGCGCCCCCTCCGGCCCGCGCCCGTCCGAGATCGACAGCGCCGGCAGGACGGACGCGCTGCGGTCGTCGTCGGCCACGGGCACTTTGGCCAGGGCCGGGCCGCCCACCCGGTAGCCCGCGCCGGCGGCGAGCCGGAGCGTCACCGGGCCGTCGGCCTCGGCGGTGTCGTCCGCCACGGTCGGCACCGTCACGGTCTGGCTGGTCGCGCCCGCGGCGATGGTAACCGTCTTCGCGCCCTCGTCGCCGGCGGCCACGAAGTCCGCGCCGTCGGCATCGACCACCGTGTACTTCACCGTCAGGTCGGAGGACGGGGCCGGATCGACGCTGATCGTGAAGGTGGCGGCCGCCCCCTCGGTGACGCCCGCGCCCGCCGCCACCGACACCGCCGGTAGCGGGTCGTCGTCATCGGCGATGAGGAAGCGCAAGGAGCCCGACGCCGTAGCGCCCCCGCCCGCGTTGGTGGCGACCTCGCCGGGCGCGACCGTGACCGTCTCGCCCGCGCCTTCGTCAAGGCTGTCCGCCACTGCGGTCAGCGTCACCGTGGCCACCGCTGGCGCGCCGCCAGCGCCGGAGAACTCGACATGCGGGCTGACGTAGGTGTGCAGCGGGCCGCAGGCGATGCCCGGCGCCTCGGCGCAGCGCGCCGTCCAGTCCGCCCCGCGCGTGGCCGCGCCGCCGAAGGTCAGCGGCACGCGCAGCCACTCGTCCGGCCCGAGCGCCCGGCCGAGCGTCACCGTGAAGGTCTTGGCGCCGCCCGCCTCGGCGATGTCGTCCGCCGGGCCGGCGAGCGTCACCAGCGTCGCGTCGTCGTCGGTCACCCGCACCTCGGCCGAGGCCGGCGTGCCCGGCGCGTAGCCCGTGCCGGCGGCTACTGTCACCGCTACCCGCCCGGGCGGCTCGTCGGCGGTGTCCTGCGCGGTCGCCACCTCGATGCCCGCTGAAGTCTCTCCGGCCTGAATGACGACCATTTTCGCGCCCTCGCCGTCGGCGGCGACGAAGTCCGCGCCTGCCGCGTCCGACACCGTGTAGTTCACCACCAAGTCCGCTGCCGGCGCCGGATCCACGCGCAGCGTGAAGGCGGGCGACGCGCCCTCCGTCACCGGCCCCGCCGTGGAAGCCGCCACCGTCACCCGCGGCGTGTCCGGCGGCGGCCGCCGGCCGGGGCACGCCTCCAGGCGCTCAAGCTCGACGCGCACCGGGTGCCAGCCCGCCCACACCCGTTCGCTTGCCCGCGCCTCGGCCGCCGTGTAGGGCGCCAGCGTCGCGTGCGTCTCCGCGCCGAAGGCGATGAGCACGCGCCGCCAGTTCTCGCCGTAGTTGCGGTCCGCGCGGTTCTGGTTCAGTGCGTAGTAGTCGCGCACCGTGGCGACCAGGCTTTGCGCGGTCGCGGCGCAGCCCAGCGCGGGGTCGTTGTCCGCCACCGCCACGCGCGCCGAGGCGGCGCCGAGCGTGTAGCCCGCGCCTGTGCTTAGCGTGGCCGCAACGGCCCCGTTCGCCTCGTCGACGGTGTCGTCCACCGTCGCGACCGTGAACGTTGTGGTGCCTGTTGTTGGCACCGTCACCGTGCGTGCGCCGGTCTGCCCCGATGCGGCGAAGCTGCCGGCTTGGGTGACCGTCACCGACACCGGCAGCGGCGCCGCCGGCGCAGGCGCCGCCGTCAGCGTGAACACCGCGTTGGCGCCCTCCGTTATTCCGGCGCCAGCCGTCACGCTCACCGACGGTAGCGACGGCGCGCCGTCATCGTCGGCCACCGTCACCGTCGCGGATGAGGGATCGCCTCTTGCATAGGCGCTGTCGCCGCGCAGCGACACGGTCACCGCGCCGTTGGGCTCGTCCGCGCCGTCCGCCTGCGTGGGCACTGTATAGGTGGCCCGTGTCTGCCCGACCGCGATGACGACCTGCTTGTCGCCCTCATCGTCCGCAGCCACGAAGTCCTGGCCGCCGGACGTGTCCTCCGACACCGCCAGCAGCACTGTCAGCGCCGCGGAAGCATCGCCCGCGCGCCGCACCGTGAACGCGGCCCCCGCGCCTTCCGTCACCGGCCCGCCGCCGGTCACCGTCACCATCGGCACCTCCACCGCGCCCGGGATGTCGTCGTCCGCCACCATGGCCTCGGCCGAGGCGCTGCCCAGCCTGTAGCTCCCGCCCCCGATCGCCGTGATCGTCACCGCGCCGTCCGGCTCGTCCGCGGCGTCGTCCGCCGTCGCCACCGTGAAGTCCGCCGAGGACTCCCCCGCCGGGATGGTGACCGTGCGCACGCCCTCGTCGCCGGCGGCGAGGAAGTCGCTCCCCGGCGCGTCCGCCACGCGCACCACCACCGACAGGTCCGCCGCCGGGGCCGGGGCCGCCGCCAGGCGGAACGTCAGCGCCCCGCCCTCCGCGACCGGCGCCGTGTGGGTCGAGGACACCGACACCAGCGGTTTCGCCGGGTTGTCGTCGTCCACCACC
>JAPYNO010000013.1 GCA_028283025.1 Pseudomonadales bacterium
CCAGCTCGACGGGCGCACCATCGGCGAAGGCAAGCGCGGGCCGATTACGCAGCAGGTGCAGTCGATGTATTTTGATCAGGTCAGAGGCTTGCGCGGCAACGCCTATCCGGAGTGGCACACGGCGGTATGAACACGCCCTAGTTAAGCGGCGTTTTGCTCTGCGATGACAGAAAACTGTAGCCTAACACCGCACGCTTCGGCGATCTTCGCGAGCGTGTCGAGACGAGGATTTCTGCGCCCGGATAGCGCACGGGACAGCGCGACGCGATCCATCGCAATGCGGCGGGCGATTTCCGAAACGCCACCTTGCGCTTCTGCAATGTTTCGAAACGCGACCATGAGAAGCCGCGGATCGTCCATATCTTCAATCACAACGTTTAGGTAGGTGGCAACATCTTCTGACGTCTTTAGGTAGTCGCTTGCCTTATAGGGCTTTGCGGGCATTTCGCTTCTCCTCCTTATAGGTATTCCAACTGGCTATTGCATGTTTGATGTCTTTCTCTTGATTCTTTTTCACTCCTCCGGACAACAGAACGACAATCAAATCGCCATCCCGACCAAGGTAGACACGGTATCCGGGACCATAGTGAATCCTAAGTTCCAAGACACCTGCACCGACTGCTTTGTGATCGCCAAAGTTTCCAAGCTCCAATCTGTCAATACGCGCCTGAATACGTGTCCTTACCTGTCGGTTCTGCCTTTCCAGCCATGATCCAAACTCGTCTCTTCCGTTCGGAGTGATGTAGCTGAGTATTTGAATCATCCATAAAACTGTAGTCAACTGGCTACAATCTGTCAACTATTGGCAACAAGGTTGCTCTTAACTCGCGATGATCTATTGAGACGCCGCCTCGGACATGTGCTCTGCTACCAACTGCTCGTAGTCCATCTGAATCGGCTCGACGAGCCGTGTGCGGTCTAGATGGTCGTTGAGGCGCACGAGGTCGCTTGCTGAGAGGCTGCCTGCGAGATACTTCAGATCAACCAGGCTCTTGATGTATTGATACTTGGCGGCGGCTTGCCGCAGGCGCTCGAGCAGCACTTGGCTCTCTACGATGAGGACGTCGACAGAGGTGCGCGTGCCGACCTCATAGCCGGTTTGCGTCGCTTGCAGCGCCGCTTCGCGCGAGGCGACGGCTTTGTTCGATGCATAAACTCGGCTCACAGCCGTGAGCACCGCCCGATACTGATTGCGCGCATCGCGCGTTGCGTGCAGACGACGCTCGCGCAGCGTTTCTTCGGCGGCCACAAGTACATGCCGAGCTTCGCGCGTTTGACCAAACATGGCACCGCCTTGCACGATTGGCAGGGTGATGGTGACACCGAGCACTTCATTGTCGATGGTGTCGCCAAAAAACGAGCGCCCGCCGGTGACCGCCTTCGAGCGTTGCCATGTGCCTTCCACGATTGGCAGCCGCGCCGTCTGCCGCGCACGCAATTGACTCTTGGCCTCGTTGACTGTCTCTGCGGCGCTGCGAATGGCGTAATTCGTCTCAAGCACTGCATCGACCCATGCCTTCTCGTCGAGCGGACTCGGCGGCAGCACTTCAAAGTCCGGGAGGAGCGGTGCGAGCCCTTCGTATTGCTTGCCAGTCAAGGTGACGAGCATTTCAAACACCGCGTCGTGCAGCGCGCTCGCCTCAAGTAGGCGCACATAGGACGAATCCTCGACAGCGATGGTTTCAAGCACATCGGTAATCGGCACCAAGCCGACATCGAATCGCTGCTGCATCTGTTCTCGCTGCCTTGAGACCGAAGCATATTCGGACTCGACAGCCTCAAGAGAGTCTTGCGCTTCGAGCACATCAAGATAGGCATGCAGCACCCGGCGCACAAGGTCCTGCTCGGCTTCGGCGTATTCGACTTCGGCGCGATTCTCGCCTGCCTTTGCGGTCTTGAGCGCAAACCAATTGGGCGCATTAAAGAGACTCCAGCCAGCCCGCGTCTCCCAGTATTTGTCGTCAAAAGACTCATCGTCTGCGGGCCCCGTCACCAGATTGCCCATCTCATCGAACTCAAAGGTCTGGCTGCCGGGGAAGCTGCGGTCAAGCCATTGCTTTGAATAGTTGAATCCGAGAGACGGCAGCATGGGCGCGCGCGCCTGTACAACGCGCGCGCGCACCGCTTCGAGATTGGCTTTGGCACGGGCCATTGCCGGGTCTTCGGTGAGCGCATCGCCGTAGACGCCGTTGAGGTCGATGCCCCAAGCGGCAGGCGCGAGTAGGCAGACAAGAAGACTAGTGACGCAGACGGGAAGTCGCATATTGAGTGGGCATGTACGATATTATTTCAAGTGAAGAATGATAGCAGAAACGACCTTAACCCCTATGACAAAAGGATGCGACGAGGCGCTTGGGTTTACGCCTTGCGTTTCCTTGTGGTTAGATGCGCCTCTCGCCCTGAAGAATCAATGCACAGAAGTGATGCCGTCTGCTGGACACGCAACATTCGACCTTGCAGCGCTTATCAGCGAATGCGATGCCAATTACCTGCGAATTCGAAGGCTGTTTCCCAACCTCGAATCATGTCACGAGTGGCAACTTGTGCTGCTCGTCGGCGATCAAGAGTTCGGCGTGGCGTGCACGGTCGAAGCGCGTGACAGGTACACCTGCCTGCTGCGCATCGCGCAGCCGAGCTTTTTCCCGCAGTCTGACTTCTGCCAGTTCGGCGCGCCGAATCTTCTCGTGCGCATCTATCTCGACACCAATTCCGCCGAAGTCGTTGAAATGCAGCGCGAACGCGCCTTCAGACCTTGGACGAAGCCGCAGTCGCGCTCAGGTCAAGCGGCTTTTGAAAAGCTCCATGTCAATCGCTTTCTCGGCGAATACTTGAACTTCTGCATGCGCCATGGCGCGCTCGCTGAAAAGTCAATCTCTCTTCAATGATTGAGCGAAGGGCGGCTTGGATGCGCACATCAAGCGATAGCACTTGATATCGAACATCGGAACGGACGTCGAGAGAGGCCGATTGGTTCCGGCCTCAACAAAAATCTATTTCGGTATTGGCGGCGCCGCTGAAGGCGCGCTTACCTAGGTGTTCGCGGCAGTCACGTTCCTTGTCTACACGGTGGTGTTTGGGCTGCCGGGTACGCTCGCCGGACTCGCAACATCAATTCCAATCATCCTCGACGGCATCACCGACCCGTTGATCGGGCACTTATCGGACCGTTGGCGCAGTCGATTAGGGCGGCGCCATCCCTTTATCTATCTTGCATCCATACCGGTTGGGCTATTCGCCTTCGCCATTTACCTGCCGCCAACAGCGCTCACTCTGCCCTCACACGAATCTCTGCTCATCCTCGGCTACGAGGCGACCGTCAATCAGTGGCTACTCGCGCTATGGCTGCTTGTGACATCAAGCCTGCTCAAGGTCTTTCTGACCTTCTACAGCCTGCCGCACCTTGCGCTCGGTGCTGAGCTTTCGACGAGCTACATGGAGCGCACCCGTATCTTTCGCTACAACACCTTCTTCTCCTATACCGGTGGCGCGATTCTATCGCTGTGCTTCTACAATTTGGTCATTCCCGATGGCGCGTATTTCGGAGTTGATACTGCTTGGTTTGCGCTTGGGCTAGGCATCTTCTCCGCTGTCGCCATTTTCCTGACGGCACACCTCACCAGAGATCAGATTCCACACCTGTCGCAGCCCCCTGAAGATCAGCGCGTGTTTTCTTTTCGCGAGTTCATCAAAGAGTCCTTGAGCGTCTTTCAGAATCGCAACTATCGGATGCTGTTCTTCGGACTCCTTGCGTTGAGCGCAACGCTCGGCATACGCGAGACGCTTGGCGCGCACATGGGCCTCTACTTCTGGGAACTGAAGCCAGCTTGGATTGGCCTCTTCCCAATCCCCGCCATTGTTGCCTATATCGTCTGCATGTCCATTGTGGTACAGCTCAACGAGCGCTTCGAGAAGGGCGGCACGATGGGTGCGGTGATCAGCCTCGCAGTGTTCGCTGCGGCTTTTCCTGTCTTGGCGCGCTTCGCAGGCTATTTTCCGGCGAACGGCAGCTTGGAACTGTTCTTCACCATGTGCTTCTTCGTCGCACTCTTCTATGGCAGCGCGTCCATTCTCACCGCCACGGTGTTCTCAGCCATTGGCGATGTCGTTGATGAACACGAACTTGAAACCGGCAGGCGGCAAGAAGGTGTGTTTTACGCCGTGCGCACGCTTTTCTCCAAGGTTTCCGTGGGCTTTGGGCATCTGCTTGCAGGCATCGCCATCGACATCATCGAGTTCCCGGCCAATCCGGTGCCGGGCGAGATCGACCCGCAGATCATCTTCGAGCTTGGCCTCTTTGAAGGCGTCATCGCTACTGTTCCGGCCTATCTTGCCATCTACTTCTATAGCCGCTACAAAATTGATCGCCAGCGGCACGCCGAGATCAGACGTGGCCTTGCCGAGCGGGCAGGCCATCCGAAGGCGACATAGAGAACCGCACACAACAGGCCACTGTGCGCGTATAATTCGCGTCCTCTTGACAAGGGTCCCCTTCGTCTAGTGGCCTAGGACTCTGGGTTTTCATCCCAGCAACAGGGGTTCGAGTCCCCTACTCGTGCGCGGGCAGCACGAGCAGGTTGGGCGGCAGCATTTCCCTGAATCTCTCGCAGGAGACAATCCATTCACGGAGCGGGTTGGCAAGCGGTTCGGAAGGCTGCACGCTGACGTTCGGCGTGATCTTCGGCAAGAGTTGATCGCCGCCAATGATGAGCTTCAGCTCGGGACAGTAGAGGCACACATGCTCAGGCGCATGGCCATGACCAATCACCGCGCGCCACTCGCGCCCACCGATTTCAAGATACTGTCCGTCGCTGATGCGCCGGTAGCCAGCAGGTAATGACGAGACTCTCGCGCCGAACTGGCCGAAGCGCTGGCGGTATCGGTCGAGACGCTCTTCTGTGAAGCCCGCCCGCCGGTAAAAGCGAATCGCATCCTCGGGCACATCGGCAGGTCGAGCCGCCGACATCACCTTGCACATGTAGAAGTCGGCCCGGCTCATCCAAAGCTGACAGTCCCATTCGGAGACGAGCCAGCCGGCAAGCCCGGTGTGGTCTGGGTGCAGATGCGTGGCGATAACGCGCGTGACCGGCTTGCCATCAAGATACTTGTCGAAGATGCGCCGCCAGTGCTTCTTCCCCTCTTCGTTGTGAAGGCCCGTGTCGATGATCGTCCAGCCTTCGCCATCGTTCAGCAGCCAAAGGTTAATGTGATCAAGGCGCCCCGGCATGGGCATGCAGATCCACCAGATGCCATCAGCCACCTCAAAGGCCTCGCCGGGGCGTGGCCGATGTTCTTCAAACTTGTAGGTCAGCGGATCGAATCCGCGCCTTGATGTGCTATCCATGTGTCGCCGTATTCTTCATATACTGGGGCATATCCTACCGAGTCGGCGGCGCATTGACACAAGAAGCACGGCAAAGCACAAGCGATTGGAAACAAGCATGTACGCATCTGCGGCACGCCGATCCGGTCTTATGCAAGATTATCGATGCCCATTCGGGGGCGATGCTAGAGCCAAGACACGATGCGTTCTTCTCGCTTGCGCGCTCGATTGTAGGGCAGCAGATTTCGGTCAAGGCTGCGGCTTCTGTGTGGAGGCGATTCGAAGCGGAAGTTCAGGAGGTGACGCCGCACGCAGTCGCTGGCAAGGAATCCGACACCTTACGTGCCTGCGGACTCTCAAATGCCAAAGCTCGCTACATTTTGAGCCTTGCCGAACACTTTATCGATGGCAGCTTGCGATTGTCATCCTGGTCTGAAATGGACGACGAGGCGGTGATCGACGACTTGACGCAAGTCAAAGGCATTGGACGCTGGACAGCGGAGATGTTCCTCATCTTTCATTTGCTAAGAGCCGATGTGCTGCCGCTCGGCGATCTCGGGTTGCAACGCGCAATCGGCGATCATTATCTTGCGGGCGAACGACCAACAAACGATCAAATGTTGGAAGTCGCCACCCGATGGCGACCTTGGCGGTCGATTGCCACGTGGTATTTGTGGCGCAGCCTTGATGCGGTGCCGGTGAACTATTAGCAATAGTGCGTGCGCTAGAGCGCTAGCCTGTTGGCAACAAATGGACTTATCCGAAAGCAGCTGCTTGACTAAAGTCAGCCATCGCGATAGCCATACATCGCCTTAAGCTTTTTCGGCACGTCTTGAGGCGTACCAACATCGATGGTCGCCACATCAAGCACCATGCTTGTGTCATGGACATTCCAGCGCTTTTGGATGCTGTCTCGTTTGCTCCCTTGATGCCACGGATAGAGCAAAATGAGGCGCTTGACGTTGTATGCGTGTCCGTAGGCGAGTATCTGATAGACATCCGCTTGACTGATACCGAGATCTAACTTTTGCGTATCTAAGCGCTTCCATTTGGTGTCGATGACTGTATCGCCATCCACAACCAAGTCTGGGCGAAGGTGCATCAGGTTCTGAGTCCCATCCGAGAGGACGGACTTGCCTGAGTCCTGAATGCGAACATCATGCTCTGGCAAGGCACGTTTTAGGTTGCGTGCAACAAACGCCTCAAAGAGATCATTCATCGGAAACAGCAGCGCAATGCCGGAGCTCATTCCGATGTTCGTGCTCTGCCAAGCGCGTTGCAGCAGCAGCTTGGCGAGGCGATACAGCTCGTGAAAAGCCGTGTTGGTTCGATCTAATTGCACTCGCTCGCTGAAGGGCGAGGTGCTGTTCGAGACGGACTCAAGACGCATACGTAGTTCGAGCAGACGGCGGCGATTCTCAGCCGAACGAGCATGGGATTCGAGCAGGCGAACTGTGGCTTTGAGCACCCGGTTCAGCGGCGTGTCAACGGAAAGCTCATCGAACTCACAGGCGAGCTTCTGTGGCCGAATGAGGTTGTTAACGATCTGCCTCTTGACATTGAGACGGCCTCGCAAGAGTGTCAATTCATCTTCAAAGGACACATAACGTCGCGGCAGCCCGCGTCTTATGACGGCGAGGAACTTCTCGGTAAAAGACGTAATGAGGACTTCAAGCAGGTCGTTATTCTGGAGTCTCATCGATGTCGTTGCACTCGTCACCACAGGAAGGTCCCAAGCGATGTTCAGCATGTGCGTGAGGGCTTCGCGCACTTGCGTATCGTTCTCGCCTTCGATCTTCGGCAAAATCTCCAAGCTGAACGAAGGAAGAGCGAGGATGCCAACCACTTGCCCTGCCTGTAGTATTGTGCGGTTCTTCCATGAAAGCGCAGGGACTGCGACCTTGAGCCGCTTGGATTCGCGCGCCGCCAATTCGCAGAGCTGATCGGCGGTTGTTTCGTCAACACCTTCGCAGGGGACTTCAATCGTGTCCCACTCGCGAATTGTCTTGGTCACTTAGGCTGACCTATGAGTTCGTCGTAAACGCTCGGTTTGAATTTTTTGCGCAGTCGCCACCTGTATCGATCATCAGACAAGCCTTTGGGTGATTCGAGTTTCTCTTTGTCGAGAAAGCCATCGCCGCTGCCAAGGACGGCGTGGACTTTCGACCAATCCTCAAAGAAATACTCGGCGATCAACGGAATAATCTTTTGGCGCATGCACTCGTCGAGCTCGTCCTTTGATTGGATGCCCATCAGCCATGCGTGCCCGATCAAGTGGTCGCGGTCGATCAAGTATTCGAGGCTTTCGTTGATGGTATTAAGCACTTTGGGGAGGTCTACGCCTGTTTTTTCTTTCTCATCTTGCAGGAGGTCTGGCTCGGGCAGCATTTCTTCAAAGTCGAATCGTCTGCGCAGTGCCACATCCAAGAGCGCGATGGATCGATCCGCCGTATTCATTGTGCCAAGGATGTAGAGATTGCTCGGCAAGCTGAAAGATTTTTGCGAATGCGGCAGCCTCACCCTCACTTCGTTGTCTTGGCCTTTTCGCTTGTCAGCCTCGATGAGCGTGATCAATTCGCCCATGACCTTCGAGATGTTGGCGCGATTGATTTCGTCGATCACGAGCACATGGGGCTGGTCGGACTTGCGTGCGCGCTTGGCAATTCGCCTGATCAAGCCTTTCTTGACTTTGATGCTCGGTCCGTCTTGTGAAGAGACCGGCCGCAGACCTTCAACGAACTCCTCGTAGCCGTAGGATTGATGAAAGGTGACGAATTCGACTTGACCAACTTCAACCAGTTCTCGATAGCGCTCGCGAATTTCGATCTCATCATTCGGCGCCTCGCCGTCGCAGATTTCAACGCAACGCTTGAAGGTGGCGAAGGTCTTGCCAGTGCCGGGTGGTCCGTAAAGGATTTGATTCAGTGGTTGACCTTGCATTGGAACAGCTTTTCCAATGTCATCGTCGTTGATTCCTAGCAATGTGAAAGTTGGTTTGTAGGCATCAATTTGACGGAAAGTACTTTCCATTTTGGGGGCTTGTGAAAACCAGTGGCGACCATATGACTTGCCCTTAAGCGAAACCTGACTCTTGTTCAGCCAGATGACATGCACCTTGCTACCTGCCGTCAAATTGGTTTCATAGTCATTGCACCAAACAATACCGATGGCTTTGCCTTCCCCGCCTCCATACACCAGCACTATATCGCCCTGTTTAGGCTTCTCCAGTGGGTAGGGTTTGGCTCCATCGCGCAGGTCCTCTCCGAACGGAGAGTTGTACGCCAATCCTGGTGCGCGCACCCAGCTATTGCTTTCAAACTCTCCCCAGTAATCCGTACCATCATCGAAAATATCCGTACTCACTTGAAAGCATTTGCTGCTCGGCTTCAACTTTTTGCAGCGAGTCAATTGCGCGAACCGATTGATCTCGTAGAGTGCACATCCTGGAAACGCACCACGCAGTTTGTCCAACGCTTGCCCATAGCTGCGCCAATCCGGCGTGGCCGACACGTCGATGAACTGACGAGTCGACTCATCGTAAGGCAAAAATTCCTTCGGGTTAATCAGAGATAGCGTCCGCGTGAGCTTCCCGATATCGATTTCTCCCTTCGCGTCCCGTACCTTAAGTGCCCTCTCAAAGTCTTCACCTTTTACGTCATCTACTCCCTTCACAGCTTGGCAAAAGAGTCTCCAGAGCTGTTCAGGATCCCCTTCGCCATTTGCGTGAAAGAGTACGTTACTCTTATCTTTGTCTGGAAAGTAAAAGACATCTCTCGGTCGGACAGGGTGCTGAGTTTGCAAGTTAAATTCTTGCGAGATGCTATCAACGACACGCTCTGTATTTTCCGGACCATCACAGTTTCTACAGATACTGTAGAAGAACGAGAAAGGGTCGATATTCTCTCTGCGGTAATTCAGAAGCTGCCCGCGCTTTCGACCTTCCCGCCACTCCACCTTTTTCGCTCGCGTCGCTAACTGTTCGGGTGTTCCATCGACAACCTCTTTCGCCAGTTCTTGAAACCATTGAACCGACGCGTAAATTCCTTTCATCGAGAGACTCCGGCTAGTTCAGCGTACAGGTTAGCATTGGATGCAGCCGTGAGTTGTCCTTCAGCCGACCAGCTTTACTATCTGTACGCTGATCCGCAGCGCGTCGCCGCAATCATCGCAACGACGTTCTCCTTCTCATCAATTTCATAGAAGAATCTCCAAGAGCCGATTCGATACCTCCAAGTGTCCGGGTCGTACCCCTTCAGCTTGCGAACATTACGACAGGGCGCTAGCGCAGACGTGCAGAAATTGAGCTTTGGGCGTGCTTCCTTGCCCACGGCTATACTCTCCTACATTCCTTCTCCGGCAATCCAACACTCCCGTATGACAACGAGCGAGCGCGAGCGACTTCACAACCTGTTCCCTGATCTCGACTTCGATCCCGAGATTTTGCGTGCGAAGTACCGTGCGGAGCGAGACCGGCGCCTTCGCACGGACGCAGATTCGCAGTACCTCGAATCGACGGGCGAGCTTGCCAAGTTTGCCGAGGACGACCCTTACGCGGATGCAGACTTTGATCGCGAGCCGCTCGACCTGACCCTTGACGTGGTTGTCATTGGTGCGGGCTTTAGCGGGCTGATGGCGAGTGCGCGGCTTCAAGAGCGTGGCATCACGAACTTTCGCATCATCGAATCGGCGGGCAATTTTGGCGGCACCTGGTATTGGAATCGCTATCCGGGGGCGCAATGCGATATCGAGTCCTATTGCTACCTGCCGCTACTCGACGAGACTGGCTATGTGCCGAAGGAGAAGTATTCCTACGCACCCGAGATTTACGAACATGTGCAGCGCGTGGCTGAGTATTTCGATCTCAAGGACAAGGCCATCTTTCAAACCCGCGTCACGCAAGTCAAATGGCACGAGGACAAGTGCCTTTGGCAAGTCGCCACACAGCGGGACGATCGCATATTCGCGCAGTTCGTCATACAAGCGACCGGCCCTGCCAATCGCCCGAAATTGCCCGGCATTCCCGGCATCAATGACTTCCTCGGAATCAGCTTCCACACCGCGCGCTGGGACTATGGCTACACCGGCGGCGATCACACGGGCGGCCTCGCCAAGCTCGCCGACAAGCGCGTCGCCATCATCGGCACCGGCGCGACCGCCATTCAGTGCGTGCCGTTCCTAGGCGAGCACGCGAAAACGCTCTATGTGTTTCAAAGAACGCCATCGTCGGTGGATTTGCGCGGCAACAAGCCAACCGACATGGCGTGGTATAACAATCTCGAACCCGGCTGGCAGCGCGAGCGGCGTCTCAATTTCGCGGCGGTGCTCACTGGACAGAGCTTTGGCGAGGACCTGGTGGCCGATGGTTGGACAGACATCGCTCGGCGACTCGGCATGTCCATGCTGAACCGCCGCTCAGACTTGGGTGATCTTGACAGGCGAGAGATCGAGATGCGCGCCGAAATCGCCGATTTCGAGAAGATGAATGAGATTCGTGCACGCGTCAGCAGGGAAGTCAAAGACCCTGAGACAGCCGAGAAGCTGAAGCCTTGGTATCGGCAGTTCTGCAAGCGCCCGACCTTCAATGATGAGTATCTCGCAACGTTCAATCGCGATAATGTGCATCTGGTGGATGTCGCAAGCGCCCAAGGCGTTGAGCGCATTACCGAAAAAGGCGTGGTCGCGAACGGTCAGGAATACCAGGTGGACTGCATCATCTTCTCAACCGGCTTCGAGATTACGACCTCCGCCCACCGGCGCGTTGACTTCGACACCATCGGGCGCGATGGGTTGAGCCTCTACGAGCACTGGCGCGACGGCTTTCGCACTCTGCACGGGCTTGCGAGTCATGGCTTCCCCAATTGGTTCACCATCGGCATCAACCAGAATGCGTTTTCAGTGAACATGACCGCCATGTTCGACGACCAAGCCATGCACGTCAGCTACATCATTGAGGAAGTCAAGAAGCGCGGCAAGCAGGTGGTCGAGGTCACGAGGGACGCTGAAGAGGCGTGGATTCAGGAGATCATCTCACGAGCCGGTGCTGGCGCGACAGCGTTTCTCGAAGATTGTACGCCTGGCTACTACAACCGCGAGGGCACTGTCGGGCGCGGCGCCAACATGCAAAATTCAGGCTATGCGCCGGGCCTCAATGTGTTCAATGACCTCTTGCAGGCGTGGCGTGACAAGGGCGATTTAGAGGGCATGGAATTGAGGTGAATCGGGCATTATCAGCTTGATGAAGAACTGGGGCGTGTTAACACTATGCGTGCTGACGCTGCCGAGTCCCGTTTTTCGTCAGACAAGGCCGAGTGAGGGCTGTGTGGCCTACCCCACCCGGCCCCTCTTAACTTCTGAAGCGTTGCACTTGTAGGTTGAAAGTAGAACATTTTAGAAGGACTTCCCAGAGAGCTTGGGCATATCCGTGTCCGCGCTCACTTCATCGAGAAACTCCTCAATCAACGCCGCCACCCGTTCAGGCGCTTGCATGGGAATAAAGTGCGACAGCTCCGGCCAGTGGACATCCTTGCCGTTCGGCAGATGTGCGGCAAGTTCGGGCCACGTTGGCGAGGTGCTGAAATCGAATCGCCCACTTTTCGCCACTGATTCGAAGTCGCGTTCAACGCCGCGCACCACCCAAGTCGGCACAGCCACTTGCGCAAATAAGTGCAGCGGGTCGCACGTCGCTGAATTGATGTAGATGCCCGCTTCGACTTCGGGCGGGCAGGCAAGCTCATAGCCGCTTGCATCCTCTCGCTTGACCAATCCGAATTCGCAGTAGTCGCGCAGCACGCGCCTGTCCCAGAGCGAAAAAGGATGCCGCGTCTCGAAGTGCTCGAACATTTCCTGCCAGTTGCGCCAGTGATTGCGCCGCCGCGAGGTCGGGTGTTCAGTCGGGTCGGTGCCGTATACGGCGGGCGTCTGATAGCGTGTAGGGTGAAGAATCACAGGGTCGATCAGCATTGAGCCAGAGAATCGGCCAGGCATGGCGGCGGTGAGCGAAAACGTCGTATAGCCGCCGAGCGAGTGTCCGACGCCGACGAGATTGTCGAGGTCGAGCGCTTCAATCAGTTGCCCTACATCGTCGCAGATAGCATCCCAGGTGCCGCTGAACGTGTTGCTGCTTTTCCCGTGGCCGGGCAAATCCACACAGACGATGTGCTGGTCATCAGGCAGCGCGGCAATCACCTGCCGCCAGCACTGGGAATGGAATCCGGTGGCGTGCAGCATGAGAATCGTGAACGGACTGCTCGCGCCCCATTCGTAGCAGACGAGCTCGCTGTGTCTTGTTGTGAATGTGTGTGATTTCATTAGGGAGCCTCTGATCAAGTCTACTTCGCTCAGCGCTTGGACATCTCGATAATCTTCTCCGGGCTATTCATCAGGTAACGGACACGCACGAGCAGTGCTGCGGCCGCCACAATCAGTCCGACCACGAGCCCCCACCAGAGACCCTGAACGCCGTTTGCGGGCATGACAAGCGTCCAGTCGATCCCAACTACCACGAATGGCGCACCTTCATAGCCGAACGCCATGAGAATGCCAAGCGGCAGACCGATCAGCCAATAGGCGATGATTGACACGAACATGGGGGTGCGCGTGTCCTTGAAGCCGCGCAGCGCTCCGACAGCAACGATCTGCACATCGTCAACAAGTTGATAGAGGGCGACAAGCAGCAACAGGCTCGCGCCGAGCGAAATAACTTCGGGCACATGCGTGTAGAGTGCGGCGAGCGGGTAACGAAAGACGGCAAGCGCGGTCAAGAGAATAACCGCGACCATGAGCGCTGATAGGAGTGCGACACGAACCGCACGGCGCGCATGATCGAAGTCACGCGCGCCCGCGAAGAATCCGACGCGGATGGTCGCGCCCATGCCAAGGGCGAGCGGCAGCATGAATGCCACGCCCGAAATGCTTGCGGCAATGGCATGTGCGTTCAAGGACAATACGCCGAGCTTGGCGACGAGCACCGTGGTGACGGAAAACACGGCCATTTCGAGCGATATGCCAGCGCCGATCGGCAGGCCGAGCTTGAAAATTCTCAACATCTCGCCGAAGCGCGGTCTTGAGAATCCGTAGAACACGCCAAGATGTGCGATGCGGCCCTTGGTGACAACCACGACCATCGAGATCAATTGCGCGGTCATGACAAGAGCGCTCGAATAGCCGCAGCCGACACCGCCGAGGCCCGGGAGGCCAAACGCGCCGTAGATGAACAGCACGTTCAGCGGTAGCTTGAGCGAGACAGCAATCAGCGCGATGATCATCGCTGGCTTGGTCCAAGACATGCCGTCACACAGGTAGCGCAGCGAAAAATACATCATGAATTGGACGACACCGAAGCTGAGTGCGTTCAAATACGCAACGGCCACCTCAGCGGCCTCGGGGTCTACGCCGAAATAAAGATAGAGCGGCTCCACGCTGCGCATGAATGTCACAAGCAGCAAGCCCATGCCGAGCATGATCCACAGTGTTTGGCGCGCCACTTCGGTGATGTGTTCGCTGCGGCCTTCACCTCGAAGCTGCGAGACTGAAGGCGTCAAGGCCATGGCGACACCTGACAGCAAGAGCAACACGGGCCAGAAGAGGGCGCCGCCAAGCTGCACGCCGCTGACCTCGACCGGACCAAGGCGGCTTGCCATGACTGTGTCCATCACGCCCATGCTCATCTGTGTCACTTGAGTGACCGCGATCGGCCAAGACAGGCGTAGCAATGCACCAAGCTCGCGCATTGATTGGCGTGACTCGCGCTCGTTTGCAGCTATAGCGGGCACACCGCTCATGAATGGACCGGGCGTGGGGATAAGGCGGGCAATAGTACAGACTTTAGGCCAAATGAGAGACTTGTGCTTTCGTGCGGCTCATGTCGTACAATGGCGCACCAAAAAGTTCTTTAGTGGCTTCCTTGCGTGCGCAACTCGGTATAAAAGTTGCGTATATAATATGAGGCCGCTGAAGAGAATTGCTAACGAGCATTATCCATGGACCTGAACACTGAGAAATCCAACGGAATACTTATCGCTGCGCCTGAAGGGCGTATCGATGGCATTAACGCCTTGCAGTTTCAGCAGGCGCTCAACGAAAAAATTGACGACAGCGTGTCTGGCGTCGTCATCGATATGAGTGATCTTAACTATGTCAGCAGTGCCGGACTCCGCGCCGTACTGCTCATCTCCAAGGCGCTACAGCAACGCGAGGCTCGCTTGGTACTGTGCGCTCTTCAAGCGCCTATTCGCGAGGTATTTCAGATTAGTGGGTTCGATCAGATTATCGACATCAGCGAAGATCGCGAAGCCGCGATTGCGTCTATCAGTGGATAGACCTTAATTCCCTGTGGTGGAGCCGTCTGATGCGGTCTTCGGAAATCTCAATATCATTTCAGTGAATTCGCCTTCTTCGGATTCAATCTCTACGAAACCCCCGTGCTGACGCACAATATCACTTGATATGGCGAGGCCAAGCCCCGTGCCCTGATTGGGCGGCTTGGTGGTAAAGAAAGGATTGAATATCTTTTCGCGTATCTCGGGTGTGATGCCCGTACCATTGTCGCGAATACGAATCTCCACGCTCTCATCGTCAAGTAGGCGGCTGCTAATGTCGAGCTGCGGCATGAACGGTGGATCGCTAGGCGAAGCCGTTTCAGCAAGCTTGCGGCGCTTCTGCTCGGTCGCGTGGAAGGCATTGGAGACCATGTTGAGGAATACGCGACCAAGGTCTTGTGGAATGACACTGCGCTCGCCAATGCTAGAATCCAAGTCAAAATTGAAGGTGGCGTTAAACTCTGTGTCTGCCGCGCGCAGGCTGTGATAGGCAAGACGCACATGCTCTTCAAGGAGCAGGTTCAGGTCAGTTTCCTCCCAATGCGCCTCGCCGCGACTCATAAGCAGCATGTCGTTAACGATTCTGTTGGCGCGTCCGCCGTGTTCTTGAATGCGCTTGAGGTTCTCGTGTATGTCGCTGCGTATCTCCTGAACGAGCGACCTTTGTTCGTCGTCAAGCTTGCCGCCATCTTCACCCATGACTGCTTCGAGCTCTTCGAATAGCTCTTCAACAAGCTCCTCGGACACTTCCGAGAAGTTCTTGACGAAATTCAAGGGGTTGCGAATTTCATGGGCGACGCCAGCGGTCAGTTCACCGAGCTCTGCGAGCTTCTGCCCCATGACGATCTGATCTTGCGCCTTCTGTAAGTCTTCGAGTACTTTCTCAAGTTCTTCGTTCTTGCCGTGCAGTTCTTCGGCGAGCTTCTCTACCAGATTCAGCCGCCGCGCCTCAAGCGATTGCTTGCGGAAGACCTCTAGTGCGGAAGCCATTTCCGCGACCTCATCTCGCCCACTAATCTCAACAGCTTCTGTGAGCTCGCCATCAGCCATACGCAGCATTCGCCGCGATAAGGCGCCAAGGCGCCGCAAGAGGTGACCAATGACAAAAACCCCGATCAATACGGCGCCGAGAATGCTGAGCAGATTGATGCCGACGAGCACATTCTCACCGGTGTCGATTGCTGAAGCTGCGGCAAGTGCCGAACTCAAGGCAGCGGTAGAAGCGTTGTTGGCCATGGCCTGCACATTGCCATCGACTTCGCTTGCGAGTTCGCCGTTGGTCGCGATCAACCGTGCCTGCTCGTCCTCGAGTTTGAGTTCCGAAGAACGGATGCCAAAGCTGCCGCTTTCGCCTGTGCCGAGCTCGAAGAGCTGATCAAAGAGGCCACCTAGCGTGATTGAGAGATCGGTTTCGCCGAGCCCTGCCAAGCTGCGATCAATCCGCACCTCAGTCGCTTCAAACCGCTCGACGAGTGGTTCAATCAAGCCGATTTCGGCGATGGTGAACGCGCTTTCGAGAAGCTGGGTACTTAAGGTGGCACCTTCAGCGAGCTCTGAAAGATACCGAAAACGCTGCATCTCGGGCATGGAGAAGTATTGTTCATGCTGTGCTGGCGGCTCATCAAGCACCGTGTAGCCAGTCGCCATATAGAAGATCTGATCATCCAGTGCGTGCGTGAGAATGCGGTCGAGATCATCCTGCAGCGTCGTAAATTCTTCGCGCAATTGGTTGCGGCGTGCGACAAGATCGAGCCGCCGATACACCACCGCCTCAATCTCATCCAAATTCTGCAGGATGGCTTGGCTGTGCGTTGCCAGTTCGCCAATCATCAGGGGGTCGCCTTGACGTTCCGCGATGTCCTTGAGTTGCCGCACGAAGGATTCGCGGTCAGCTTTGATGGAATCGCTGACGAGCTGCAATGTCTCAGGTGTTTCCGCGCTGGCGAGTCTTGGGGTCGCCCCGATCAGTGAGCGTCCAGTGCGTGCGAGGCGAAATGCAACGATGACATCGGGAATGGTGCGCCCGGTGACTTCGCTTTGCAT
The DNA here is from genome assembly GCA_028283025.1 of Pseudomonadales bacterium. Lineage (GTDB taxonomy): Bacteria > Pseudomonadota > Gammaproteobacteria > Pseudomonadales > Azotimanducaceae > Azotimanducus. The sequence goes on from JAPYNO010000013.1 coordinate 16,681, forward strand.
CTTGCCAACTTGATTGAGCAGTATCCAGCCGACCAGACTGGCGACAAGGGTAAATGTCACCGCGCCACCGACGGCGAGGTACAAGCGCGCCGAAATTCGGTGTATAAGCTTGAACGCATGACCAGTGTCGTGCTCACTCATTGAACGACATCCTTGAGGCTGTCGATGGGTCGATAGCGGCCCGACTCGTCGATGACGGTCAGGAAGACCTGATCGGACCCTTGATTGTCGCCTTCCGAAAAGCTCATTTGAAAACCACTGAGATCGAAGTCATCACCGACCAACAGACTATCCAAAAAGGTCTGACGACTGAGCTCTTCGCCCGCAAGCTCAAGTGCCTTCACGGCAAGGCGCCCTGCCAAATAGCCTTCGAGCGAGACGAATCCTGGCTCGGCTTCAGGGCTGACCTGCTTGAGCGCACGTCGATACGCAACCACGACATTTGGCGAGTCCGCCCAAGGAAAGGGCACCACTTGGCTGACAACCGTGCCTTGCGCCCGATGCCCGAGCGAGCGAGCGAGCGCATTGCTGCCAACGAAGGAAATAGTCAGCATCAAAGGATGGAAGTCGAGCCTGTCCGCCCAAGCGATGACCGAGGCCACAGGCTCGTAAGCGCCAATCAAAATCACGGCATCAGGCTGCATGGCCACCAAGTCAAGTAAACCAGTCTTCACGGCCGTGGTGTTGCGCCTGTACACGCTCACCACTGAGGGCTCCATATCGCGTCTTGCGAGCGCTCGGGTCACCCCCGAATAGCCTGCTTGGCCGAAGGAGTCCTCTTGATACATGACACCGATGCGTCTCATGCCAAGGTCAGCAACCAAGTACGCGACGAGTTCTTCGGTCTCTTGATAGTAGGATGCACGCAGGTTGATGATGTTCTCAGGCGCGTTTGTTCGCAGCAGTTCGGCGCCCGTGAAAGGGGCAATATAGGGTACGCCCGCGTCCGCGGCGACTGGCACGGCGGCGCGTGAAGTGGGTGTGCCGACGGCGCCAATCAGTGCAAATACTCTCTCTTTTTCAATCAGCCGGCGGGTGTTGATGACTGCGGCTTCCGGCTCATACGCATCGTCGAGCGAGCGAAGTTCAAGTGTTCGACCTGCCACGCCGCCTTGCTCGTTGGCTTCATGGAACGCTGCTCGGATACCGAGGCGCATGGCCTGCCCAAGTTCGCCCGCCGGACCTGTCAATCCGGCTGACTGACCAAACAGCACACGTTCGTCAGTGACACCTGGGATCGTTGTCTGCTGTGCCGAGGCCAACGAACAGGCGCACAGCAAGCTCAGCACGAAAAGCAGGTGCGCTGGCATCAGGTCGTTCTCTTCTTGACTAGGCAAATATGGTTGCGGTTCGCTTCACGTTTGTAGCTCACCTCATCCATCATGGTGCGCACGAAGTGCACGCCTAAGCCGCCGACACTTCGCTCCATCAGGTCGGATTCCAAGTCTGGCTGAGGTGCCTCGTGAAATGGGTCGAAGGCCTTGCCGTTGTCGGAATAATCGATTCTGATGGAATCATCGTCTTCCGAAATGCTGATTTCGATGATGCCCTGAGTAGCCTTGTGATCTTTGTTGGCATCGTTGGCATCGTCATCCGCATTGAAGCCGTAACTGGCGGTGTTGACGGTGAGTTCTTCGAGCACGAGCTGCACTTGGTAGATGAGACCGGCATCCCAATTGGCTTTTTCGCCGAGTGTCGCGAGCGCTGGCTCAATAGTGTCCAATTGGTCAAGATCTGCCACCACCTGTAAGTGCAAGATCTGCTTCATGGCGCGTGTGCCTGCTGCCGTCCCTAGTGCCTGCAGAAGGCAAGGAATGTGATGTCATCCGATTGCGACGCGCCGGAGACGAATTCGTGGACAGCATCCAAGACGCTAGCTGTCATTTCGGCTGCATTACCGGCACCAAGCTTGCCAAGAGCTTCGGTGAGGCGAGTCATGCCAAACTGCTCCTCGTCGTCGCGGGCGGCCTCGGTCACTCCATCGGTGAACATGGCAACCCGGTCGCCTGCTTCGAGTTTGACAGTGTGCTGCCCAAACTCAGCGCCTTTTGCGATGCCGAGGGCGATGCCGCCGGTATTGGGCTGGACTTCGGCCGAGCCGTCCTTGCGCAGGACGATGGGCGGGTCGTGCCCACCGCTCGCATAAGTGAGTTCGCCCGATCTGGGATCGTAGACTGCATAGAGCACGGTGACGAACATCGCGGTGGTGTTGTCGGCCTCAAGGAGATCATTCACTTCGGCGAGCACTTCTTGGGGTTCACTGTGACCGATGGCCGCGCCTTTGATCAACGTTCGGCTCGACATCATGAAGAGTGCCGCAGGCACGCCCTTATCCGACACATCGGCGATGGTCATGCCAATCTTTCCGTCCTTGAGCGGCACGAAGTCATAGAAGTCGCCGCCGACATCGCGCGCTGGCGTCATGCTGGCGTACAGGCCGAACTGATCGGATTTTGGAAACACGGTTGGCAGGATCGACTGCTGCATCTGGTTGGCGACGCCGAGCTCATGCTCAATCGCGACGAGCTTGTCGCGTGATTTAAGCGCATCACGCAGCATCTCAAGATGATCGAGTGTGCGGTCGATGGTGACGCGGAGATCTTCAAAATCAATGGGCTTTGTGACAAAGTCAAAAGCTCCGCGGTTCATCGCCGTGCGTATGTTCTTCATATCGCCATAGGCCGACACGATGACCGACTTGACGTTCGGGTCCACCTTGGGAATCTGCTCAAGCAGAGTAAGGCCGTCCATGTGTGGCATGTTGATGTCGGAGACCACCATATCGATGTCGTCTCTATCGGTGAGGACTTTGAGCGCCTCTATGCCGTTTGCCGCAAATTCGAAGAGGTATTCACCACGCCTTATTTCGCGGCGCATTCGCTGCACGACCAAGTGTTCGATATCTGGTTCGTCGTCAACCACCAGAATCCGATGCTGTTTCTTGCTCAAGCTAGTTTCCTCTAAGCTGATAGCCTCATTGTGCCGTACTTGCGAGGATGATGCACCTGTAGCGTTAAGATCGGAGTCGCTTACAGGCTCTAAACAAGACCTTCCCTACATCAAACCCAACTCCATCATTGATGCGCTCTCGCTGGCGGTGACGACAATATGGTCGAGGACGCGCACATCGACGAGGTCGAGCAGCCGCTTCAGCGAGCGGGTGATTTCGATATCGGCATCGCTCGGGCGGACATCGCCGGAGGGGTGGTTGTGGCAGAAGACGAGTGCCGCTGAGTTGAGCGACATGGCGCTACGCAGCACTTCGCGAAAATAGATGTTGGTCGAATTGACGGTGCCGAAAAAGAGCTCGCGAAATTCAATAAGCTTGTGGCGCGTGTCAAGAAACATGGCCGCGAATACTTCGGTATCGTTGCGGCCGAGTCGCAGTTCGAAGTAGCGGCGCACCTCACCCGCTGATGTATACGATTCTCCGCGTGCGAGTGGTAGGGCGGCGCTGCGCTCGGCGAGCGCGAAAACCGCGAGCAGGGTCACGCGCAGTTCCGCATCTTCGAATATGTGCGCGCCGGAGGGCAGTTCCGCAGCCCTTCGCAGCGCATTCAGGCTACCGTGCTCGGAGAGCAGTTGCCGGGCGTAGACATGCGCATCTTCCCCAAGTTGCGGACGCAGGACGAGCGCAAGCAATTCGCTGTCGCACAGCGCATCCGCGCCGCGCTCGCACACGCGCACTCTTGGATGCGCTTCGTGGTCGCCCGGCAGATTGGAACGCAAGGTGATATGGTGCGAAATTGGCTGCCGCCGCGTATCGAGCGCGTCTGCGGGCATCGTATGATTCTTGAGGTACAGGTCGGGCACGGGCAAGGTCGAGAAGACACATGTCAAGGCAAGCGAACATCCTATTGGGAATCGCCGGCGGCATAGGTGCGTATAAGACCCCGATGCTTGTGCGAGAACTCGCAAAGACAGGTGCGCAAATTCGCACAGTCATGACGCGCTCAGCACACGAGTTCGTCACCCCTGCGAGCTTGCAGGCGGTGTCGGGTTTTGAAGTGCGCTCTGAAACCTTCGACCGTTCAGCGGAAGCTGCCATGAGTCATATCGAGCTCGCGCGCTGGGCGCACCTGATTCTCATTGCTCCCGCCACCGCACATCTCATCGCGCGCCTTGCGCACGGTCTCGCCGATGACCTCTTGACGACGATCGTGCTTGCCTCAAACGCACCCGTTGTCGTTGCGCCCGCAATGAACATGCACATGTGGTCGCATCCGGCAACTGAGCGCAACTGCACCAAGCTCACCGAAATGGGCTATGCCATGATTGGCCCCGATGAAGGCGAGCAGGCGTGTGGCGACGAAGGCCCGGGGCGCATGGTCGAGCCGTGCGACCTTGCTGATCAAGTGGTGGCCTTGCTGCAAAAAAGTGCGCGTGTTGAAGGATTGCTCACAGGCCGCAAGGTGCTGGTGACCGCCGGGCCGACGCGCGAAGCCATCGACCCGGTGCGCTATATCAGCAACCACAGCTCTGGGCGCCAAGGCTTCGCCATGTGCCGCGCGGCGCGTGCGGCCGGTGCTGAAGTGACCTTGGTGAGCGGACCGGTTTCACTTACCACACCGCCAGGTGTCAAACGCATCGATGTGGTTTCCGCGCAGGAGATGCAGGGCGCGGTGATGGCGTGCGCGCCGCAGATGGATATGGTGATTGCAGTGGCTGCTGTCTCGGACTTCGCGCCGGTAAAACTTGCCGAGCACAAGATTAAGAAACAGCAGTCCGCTGGCAATTGGAGGCTCGAACTCGCTGCCAACCCGGATGTGCTCGCCGAGGTGGCGGCGCTCGATGATGCGCCGTTCACGCTTGGGTTCGCCGCCGAGACGCGTGATGTCGAGGACAATGCGCGCGCCAAGCTCGAAGCCAAGGGTATCGATATGATCGCTGTGAACGATGTCGGCAATCAGACAATCGGCTTCAATAGCGTCAACAACGCCATGACGCTCATGTGGCGCGAGGCGGGAAGTGTTGCTAGCGAGCGCTTGGCGTTCAGTTCAAAGGATGAGATTGCGGCGCGCATCATCGCGCGCGCCAGTGCTTGTTTGAGTGCGTGCGATGACTGATTCGCGCGGCATCGAAATCCACGACTTCGCCAAGGTCCTGACCGAAGCGCTGCCGTATATCCGCGAGTTTCACGGTCATCGCATCGTCGTGAAGTACGGCGGTGCGGCCATGGTGGGTGAAGACCTGAAAGGTCAGTTTGCGCGTGACATCGTGCTGCTCAAGCTCGTCGGTATGTGTCCGCTCGTGGTGCACGGCGGCGGCCCGCAGATCGGCGAGTTTCTCTCGCGCCTCAACATCGAGACGCGCTTTGTCGATGGCATGCGCGTGACCGACGCTGAGACCATGGATGTTGTGCAAATGGTGCTTGGCGGCCTAGTCAACAAGGAGATTGTCTCGGCTATCTCAGCGATGGGCGGTCGCGCGGTGGGCATTTCTGGCAAGGACGGCGACACGATTCGCGCAACGCGCCTGCGCGTGGTCAAGGCTTCGCCCGAGCTTGCCGCTGAGGAGATTATCGACATCGGGCATGTCGGCGAGGTGTCGAAGATCAATCCGCGCCTCCTGCTCGCATTGATCGAGGATGATTTCATTCCCGTGATCGCGCCGATTGGCACCGGCGACGGAGGCGAGTCCTACAACATCAACGCCGACTTGGTGGCCGCAGCCATCGCCTCTGAATTGGCTGCAAGCAAGCTCATTCTTGTGACCGACACCCCGGGCATACTCGATGACTCTGGAGAACCGATGCAATCCGCCACGCCGCAAGCGGTGCAGGGGCTTATTGCACAGGGCGTCATCGCTGGCGGCATGCTACCGAAAGCGCGCTGCGCGCTCGATGCGATTGAAAAGGGCGTGCCATCGGCGCATATCATTGACGGGCGGGTGCCGCACGCGCTCCTGCTTGAAGTGTTCACCAACGCTGGCGTTGGCACGCTGATTAGGGCCTGTTAACACTATGCGTGCTGACGCTGCCGCTCGACTAACTCTTCAATCCCCGCTTTGCCGAGCCTGAGCAGCGATTCGAGCGCCGACATTTCAAAAGGCTCGCCTTCAGCAGTGCCTTGCACCTCAATCACCCGTCCTTCGGCGGTCATAACGAGATTGAGGTCTGCTTCGGCCACATGGTCTTCCTTGTAGTCGAGGTCGAGCACAGGTGTGCCGCGATAGATGCCGACCGAGACCGCGGCGATCTGATGCGCCAGCACTTTCTCTGCGAGACCAATGCCGTCGAGTGCTTCATGGACGGCTATCCAAGCGCCGGTGATTGATGCCGTGCGCGTGCCGCCGTCGGCCTGTAGGACATCACAATCCACATGCAGCGTGCGCTCGCCGAGCGCCTTGAAATTGAGCCCGGCGCGCAGCGAACGGCCAATCAAACGTTGGATCTCAACGCTGCGCCCTTGCTGACGACCGCGCGTTGCGTCGCGCTGTCCGCGTTCTCTTGTCGCGCCCGGCAGCATCGAATACTCCGCGGTCAGCCAGCCGCGCCCTTGCCCTTTCATGAATCTCGGTACGCCATCGCCGATGCTGACAGTGCAGAGCACGCGCGTCGCGCCCATTTCCATCAGCACCGAGCCATGCGGGGCGCTCGTGAATCCTCTCGTGATGTTGACTTCACGAAGCTCGTCCGTGCGCCTGCCACTTGGGCGTAAACCAGTCAATTGCGGGGGTCGTGCTCATTCGTGACTCATCATTATACGATTGACAGGCGTGGTGCTTTGAGCGGTAAGAAACTCATCATGTAGAATCGCCCCTCATTTGATTCTGCGAGACCTCGCAAATCACCGAATGTCGCTGAGAAAACATTCCGCATCACTTGTTGTGCTTGTCTCGGCGCCTTCCGGCGCAGGCAAGACGAGCCTTGTGCGCGAACTCATGCAGCGTGACGGCAGTTTGAAGATGGGCATTTCGCATACCACTCGGCCACTTCGCGGCAAGGAGCGCGATGGGCACGACTATTATTTTGTGTCGCGGGAGGAATTTGTTGCGATGCGCGAACGTGGGGAGTTTCTTGAGAGCGCTCAAGTGTTCGGCTACTTTTATGGCACTTCGCGTCCGATGATCGAAGCGCTCACGAGTGACGGCAGCGACATCATCCTAGAGATCGACACTCAAGGGGCGGCGCAGCTGCGCGCGAGCGGGTTTGCCGATACGAGCGTCTTTATCCTGCCGCCAGCACTCGATTCCTTGGCCAATCGTCTGACCGGGCGCGCATCGGACGCGAAATCCGTCATTGATGGTCGGCTTGCCGAGGCGAGGCGTGAAATGTCACAGTACAAAGACTATGACTATGTGCTCGTCAACGAGGACTTTGAGGCTGCGGTATGCGCCCTTGGCGATGTGATTCGCGCCGAGCGCTATCGCACGAAAAAAATGGAAATCAAACGTCACGCCCTGTTGCGTTCCCTCACTGAAGGGGCGGAGATTTAAGTGGCGCAGTCGCTCGTCATCGTTGAGTCGCCAGCCAAGGCGTCCACCATCAATCGCTATCTCGGCAAGGACTATGTGGTCAAGTCAAGCGTTGGGCATGTGCGCGATCTCAAGAAACGCGGCATGGGGCTCGAACCAGAAAATGGTTGGAAAGCGCACTACGAAGTGGACCCTGGCAAGGAGAAGGTGGTTGCCGAGCTCAAGCGCGCCGCGTCCAAGTCCAACTCGGTCTATCTTGCCACCGACCTCGACCGCGAGGGCGAGGCCATCGCGTGGCACCTTCGCGAGCTTATCGGCGGCGATTTGAGCCGCTTCAAGCGCGTCATCTTCAGCGAAATCACGCAAAAGGCGATCAGGGAGGCCTTCGCACATCCGACCGAACTCAATATGGATCGGGTCAACGCGCAGCAGGCGCGGCGATTCTTGGACAGGGTGGTTGGCTTTGAATTATCGCCGCTGCTGTGGCAGCGCATTGCGCGCGGCTTATCAGCGGGGCGCGTGCAATCGGTGGCGGTACGCATGATTGTTGAGCGCGAGCGCGAGATCCGCGAATTCGTGCCGGTTGCCTATTGGCAAATCTACGCTGACCTGAGGCGTGATACGGAGTGCGGCAAAGATGGGCCTTACGCTTTTCAAGTCGCTGGCGCCGATGGCAAAAAGGCCGAGCGGTTCGATGAACAAGAAGCCAAGTCGCTTGTCGAGCGGCTCGGCGCGGCCGCTCGCATTGATTCGCTCAAGCGCACTGAGCGCAAGAGCCAAAACCGACCCGCGCCACCGCTGATTACTTCGACCTTGCAACGCGAGGCGACGACGCGGCTTGGCTTCGGCATCGCGCGCACCATGCGACTTGCGCAGCAGCTCTACGAGGCTGGCGCCATCACCTATATGCGCACCGACTCGACCAACCTGTCGAGCGATGCGATCACAGCTTGCCGCGAGCATATCAAGCGCGCCTATGGCGACAAGTATCTGCCTGCGAAGCCGCGCGTCTACAGCAGCCGCGCGAGTGCGCAAGAGGCGCACGAGGCGATACGACCAACCGATGTCAGCAAACTGCCAGCGTCGATCAGCCTTGGCAAAGACACAGCCCAGGCGCGTCGTTTGTATGAACTCGTTTGGCGACGATTCGTCGCCTGCCAGATGAGCGATGCCTTGACGCTGTCCGTGAGCCTGCTCGCCGAAACCGATGGCATTTCGCTCAAGCGCACCGGCACGAGCATTCTCTTTGACGGTTTCGGGCGCGTCGCGCCGAAAAGCAACAAGGAGGAAGTGGTGATGCCGGATTGGCAGGGCTTTTCGGCCGGTGCAGAGGACGATTCCACGCTGATCGAGATTCAAAAGGACATCAAGTCCGAAAAGAAATTCACCAAGCCGAAACCGCGCTTCACCGAGGCGGGGCTCGTGCGCGAGCTTGAAAAGCACGGTATCGGGCGTCCTTCGACCTATGCGAGCATCATCCAAACCATTCAGGCACGCGGTTATGTGCGACTTGAGGGCAAAGCCTTTTCGGCCGAGCCCATCGGCGAGGTGGTGACTGATCGCCTCAAAGACTGCTTCCCGAAGCTTATGGACTATGGGTTCACGTCTGATCTCGAAGGCGATCTTGATGAAATCGCGCTCGGCAAGCGCGACTGGTTGAACGTGCTCGATGGTTTTCACGGGGAATTTTCAGCTTTGCTCGACGGCGCGCGCGCATCCGAGAGCGGCATGAGGCGCGCACCCGCAATCGAATCGCCCGTCGCCTGCCCGAACTGCGGGCGTGCGATGAAGCTTCGCATCGGCAAGTCCGGGATGTTCCTTGGCTGCTCCGGCTATGACCTGCCGGAGGCCGAGCGCTGTCGGCAGACGCTGTCGCTTGACTTGATTGATATGCCGCAGGAAGACAGCGAGCAGGCCGTTGTTCGAGCGCCTTGCGAGATCTGCGGCGCGCCTATGGACCTGATGCGTGCTGGCAATGTCGGCAAGCTGCATGTGTGCGCACGCCGGCCGGTGTGTCCCGGAATGCGCTACGAAGAGGGCCATTTGGCACCGGATCCGCTTGCGACCAGCCATCACGAATGCGACCGCTGCGGCAGTGCCTTGCTTGCCAAGAAAGGTCGATTCGGGCCGTTCTTCGCGTGCAGCAATCCCAACTGCGGCAATACCCGCAAGATGCTAAAAAATGGTGACCCAGCGCCACCGCGCATGACGCCCATCCCTATGCCAGACTTGCCGTGCGCCAAGGCGGACGATCATTTCGTGCTCCGAGAAGGTGCGCGCGGACTGTTCTTGGCGGCGAGCAAGTATCCAAAGCACCGTGAATCACGCTCCCCCAAGGTGAGCGAGATTGCGCACCTGACGGATGCGCTCCCAGAAAAGCTACAGTATCTAGCGCGTGCGCCGCAAGCCGATCCGGACGGCAATGCAACCGATATTCGCTACTCGGTGAAGTCCGGGTCTTATCTTGCAGGCATCAAAGGCGAGAAGCAAAGCAAGTGGCGCGCCCTCTATGACGATAAGAAGGATGCCTGGAGCTGGCTCGAAGCTGTGTCAGGCAAAACCAACAAATCTGCTACAAAAAAGAGCTAGGTGCCTGCGCGCAGGCTACTAGCAAATTTGATAGTAAGCGAATATTTTGTTACGCTATTCGTAACAACTACCGAATTTGTTCGAAACGATAAGCGTTTTCAGTTACATAATGGCTCAATTGCAAGATTATTAGTTTTGCACGCCTAGGAGTGTTGGTGAAAGGAGGCGAAAAGGCCCCCCTACGCGAGCGATTCGAGGCACTTTCAAACGAATTCAGGCTTTGAAAAGCGAATGAAGGCTATCCAACATGACCCCAAATCGAATTAAAAAGGAACTCAAGCGTCGCAACATATCGCAGGTTCAAATTGCTCAGGATCTCGGTAAGTCGGCGGCTGCCGTATCGCTCGTGGTGAACGGCAAGAGCCGCTCGCGCCTTATTGAAGAGCATGTCGCGACGCTGCTTGGTCGGGAGCGGTTTGATATCTGGAAGCCGACTCGTTCCGTGATGTCCGACAACGACTAGCCGCATTCCTTGCCAATTGAACTTTCGCGCTCGCACGCCCATGTGCAAGCGCGTTTTTCTTGCGCTTCCCGTAGGTACACTATCCACCCGTACAGGGTTTTCGAGAGAAGTTCACCTACATGCTGACTCGACGTGTTGAAGATACTGCTTGAGCGCCTGCCGCGCGCGCTGCTCCTGTGCCTATCTCCTGTCTTGCCGGTTGCGCGGCAAATTCGCTATGAGCGCTATTTGCGTGGCTTTGAGGAGCATCGACGACTTGAGCGCGCCGATGCCGTCATCGTTTCATTTGGCAAGAGCGGCCGAACCTGGCTTCGCGTCATGCTGTCGCGCTTCTTCGGCATTCGATATGGACTGCCGAGTCACAGCCTCATGGGGTTTGACAACCTGAGTCGCCGCCACAGCGCGATTCCGAAGCTGCTCTTCACGCACGACAACTATCTTGCCGACTTCACGGGTGAGCGAGCGAACAAGTCCGACTATCTCGGCAATCGCGTGCTGCTGCTCGTTCGCGACCCCGCGGATGTCGCGGTTTCGCAGTATTTTCAGTGGCGGCACCGCATGAAACCGCGCAAGAAGCGCATCAACGCCTACCCCGCGCACGGCACCGAGATGGAAATCGCCGACTTTGTGCTCGAAGGCGGTGGCGTGCTTGACCGCATCATTGAGTTCATGAACCTGTGGGCGGGCGAGCGTGAGCGATTTGGCGACGCGCTGATGATTGTGCGCTATGAGGACCTGCGCGCCGAGCCTGAAGCATGGCTTGCGAAGATGGTCGAATTTCTCGGCACGCCCGGGACTGCGAGCGAGATCGCCGAGGCCGTGGAATTTGCGTCGGTCAAGAACATGCGCAACATGGAATTGAGGCGTGGGTTCCAAGGTGGTGGACAGCGTATGCGCGCCGGGGATGAATCAAATCCTGATTCCTACAAGGTTCGCCGCGCCAAGGTCGGCGGCTATCGAGACTATTTCTCGGCAAGTGAATTGACGCGGATTGATCGTATCATTGAGCAAACACTGACGCCGGAATTGGGCTATGCTCGCACTGCGGATTTGGCGGAAGGGCGCCCCGCGCAGGTGAAGGAATCATGACTACAATTGCCGAAGACCAGCGTCAATATTGTGTGTTCATCCACACTAACGACAAGCAGTCCCTCGGGGCGAGGGTCGGCGCTTATGCGCTCAAGCGCAATTCGGCGCACGCCGAGCAGTTCGATGTGCATATCATCCATACACGCGACTACCCGTTCATGCGCGAGTACGAAGGCAAGACCTATCTGCGCGATGGCGTGCGCTGGACATGGCTGAATGATGATCTACAGTCGTTTACGCCCCTGCGGTTCGCTGCGCCCAAGCTGATGGGCTATCAAGGCCGCGCAGTGCTGACAGATCCCGATATTTTTGCGGTTGCAGACATCTTCGAACTCCTGTCGAGAGACATGGGCGGCAAGGCGATTCTTTCCCGTATGCGTTCCGGCCCCAAAGGGCTGATTGACAAGATGTGGGCGAGTTCGGTCATGTTGCTCGACTGCGCAAAGCTTAAGCACTGGAATGCGGAAGCGGGGTTTCGCGAGATGTTTGAAGGGATGCGCGACTATCAGCACTGGGTGGGCTTGAAGCTCGAAGAGCAGGACACGATCGGCATCTTGGAATCAGAATGGAACGACTTTGATCGATTCACGTCGAAAACGCGCATGCTACACAACACCAAACGGCGCACCCAGCCTTGGAAGGCGGGATTGCCACCAGATTGGCGCCCCGCCGAGCGCTTTCGACTTTTTCCGCCAGCGGCATGGATACTGCGCGCCAAGCGTAAGCTCTTTGGCGACTATGCGTTTGTCGGTCAATACAAGCCGCATCCAGACCCCAATCAAGAACGCTATTTTTTCGCGCTACTCAAGGAATGCGTCGAACAGGGACTGGTCAGCGAGGATGAGATACGCGAAGAGATGCGCTGCAATCACGTTCGCCACGATGCCTTGGAAGTGCTTGATCGCGTAGCGCCGCTCGCCGCGCCGCCAGCGGCGCCGATGCCACTGCCCGCCTAGTAGCCGACTCAGTACGCACTGCGGACTTCGATAGACTTACGCCCGTGCTTCTCGCACTACGCCGAAGCGCATAATCTTACAAAAACAGTTCGACACAAGGAGTCACCATGAAAACCCTACTTTCCATATTGTGCCTGTCCACATGGTTCATTGCCGCAGCGCCTACGCTTGCGGGCGACCTTGTGCTCGAAGTCAAAGGCGTTCGCTCAAGTGAGGGTGATGTGTACGCAGGGGTGCACATACCCACGCCTGGCGTCAAGTTTCCTGCGGAAGAAGGCTCGGTACACACCTTCAAGACGCCCGCGCGAGCAGGGACGATCACCGTCGTCTTCAAGGATGTGCCACCTGGCGAGTATGCGCTCACCGCCTTCCACGATGAAGACGGCAGCGGCGAAATGAACGTCAACGCACTCGGCATCCCAACCGAAGGCTATGCGTTTGGCAATGATGCCACCGGCTTTATGGGCGCGCCCAAGTTTGAGGATGCTGCCGTCACCTTGGCGGAGGGCGCACAGAGCGTGACGGCATCCGGCTCCATGATGTATTGACTGGCGGTTGGATAAGGGGCCATGGCCATGCAACGTCGGGATTTTTTGAAATCGAGCGCAGTGTTGGGTGTCGCCAGCCTCGCGCCGCGCATTGCGTATTCGATCAGCGAGGATTGGTCGGCGGAGTTTGCGAGCGCACTTCGCCAAGACCCGAGGCTTCTCGGCTGGAAGACCCCAGCATCCGATGCGTTTGCTGCGGCGGCTCTTCGCATTGAAGGCGCATGGCCCGGAGCGCTCGAAGGTACATTTTGGCGCAACGGACCCGCTGTGCATGATCGGCACGGCCTGCGCTATCAACACTGGTTCGACGGCGATGGCTTGTTGCAGGCGTTTCGCATTGGCGCGGGTCGGGTTGATCACCATGCGCGCGTCCTGAAGACACCGAAGCTGCGCGCTGAGGACGAGGCCGCGCGGCGCCTCTACTCTGGATTTGGCACCCATGTGCCGGACGGCGCGCGGCTGCGCAAGCCGGATGATGTGAACACCGCCAATATCTCGGTGCTCGCACACCACGGCGAATTGCTCGCCTTGTGGGAAGGCGGCTCGGCAAGTCGGGTTGATCCTGAGTCCTTGCGCTGGCAAGGGTTCAAGTCTTGGGGGCAAGGTTTTGAAGGCGTGCCATTCACCGCACACCCGAAGGTCGATCCCGATGGCACGCTGTGGGCCTTCGGCTATGCGCTCGGTGCGCAGCATCAGCTTGTGCTCTATCACATCTCACCCAAGGGCGCGCTGGTGAAGACGGCTTTGGTACCGATCAGTGACTTCGGGATGCTGCACGACTTTGTCATCACCGACAAGCATCTCGTGTTCATGATTCCGCCGCTGGTGATGGAGATGGGCATGGAGACAAGCTTTATCGATTCGCACCGCTGGCGGCCCGAGCTTGGTTCGCGCGTGCTTGTAGTCGCCAAAGACAATTTCGAGGATAGGCGCTGGTACGAACTGCCGCCTGCGTTCGGCTTCCATCACGGCAACGCCTGGGAGGAAGCGGACGGTACGATCCATTTCGACCAGTGCCTTGATGACGATGCGAGTCTTGTGTTCGACGCCTTGCGCAACGTCATGCGCGGTCATCTTGACGGCTTTGGCGCAGCTTTCGGACGCTATGCGCGAATGCGCCTACTCCCTTCTGGCGGCGCGTCCATGGACATCACCGTTGATGGTGCAGATTTTCCACAAATTTCGCCGAGCCATGTCGGTCTTCGCAATCGCTACCTCTACCATCTAGGCGTTGCCGACAGCGAGGACTGGTATCTGCGCAGCCTCGTGAAGCGCGACCTAGACAATGACCGCCTGCAGACGTTCGACTTTGGTACTGGCAAAATTCCCGAGGAGCATGTGTTTGTGCCGCGACAGGCGAGCGAGCAGGAAGACGCGGGCTGGCTCGTCGGGACGGTGCTCGACTACCAGCACGGAATAAGCGGCCTCAATGTCTTCAACGCCCAGCACATTGAAGACGGCCCGCTCGCAACCGCGTGGCTGCCCTATCCCTTGCCGCTTGGGTTCCATGGGTGTTTTCGGTCGGGTCTTGTCTGATACGAATAGGGCTTCTCGGTAGACTGCGAACTCCCTAATACGAGCGACGCTATGGATGAGCCGAAATCACTCGACAGCCTCTTTAAGGAGAAACTGTTCCGAATACCGGACTACCAGCGAGGCTACGCTTGGGGTCGTAGTCAGTTGGATGCGTTTTGGGACGATCTCATTAACCTGCCTAGCAGTCGCTTTCACTACACAGGTGTGCTAACTCTGAAAGAGATTCCGTCCAACGAGGTTCGGCAAGACGACAAGGAATTCTGGCTGATCGATGACCATTCCTATAAGCTATACCACATCGTTGATGGTCAGCAGCGATTGACGACATTCACACTGTTTCTTCAAGCCTTTGTTCAGGTGCTTCGCAGCTTGCCGGAAAACGAGTGCAAAACAGATGGTGCGATCTACTTGACGGATACGCTGACCATTGCGGATGTCGAAGGCAAGTTTCTGTTCAAGGACAAACCGGCTGGAGATGCCTTTCGCACATACAAGTTCGGCTACACGGTTGACAACCCCAGCTACCAGTACATGCGGTACCGAATTTTGGACGAACCGGGCAGTGGCACGGTGCTTGAGACCTTCTACACACTCAACCTCGCGAATGGGAAGCACTATTTCAGAGAGCAATTGCGAATTTGGTATGAGAGGGAAGGAATCAAAGGACTACAAGATTTGTATCGCACGCTGACCAAACGATTCCTGTTCAATGAGTATGTGATCAAGGACGAGTTTGACGTTTTTGTCGCTTTTGAGACGATGAACAACCGTGGCAAGACGCTTTCAGATTTGGAGCTGCTCAAGAACCGTTTGATTTACCTGACGACGCTCTACACAGATAAAGAGCTGGACCCAGCAGAGCGTAAAGAACTCCGTGACTCGATCAACGAAGCTTGGAAAGAGATTTACTTCCAGTTGGGGCGCAACAAGTCGAAACCTTTGAATGACGATGAATTTTTGCAAGCTCACTGGATGATGTACTTCAAGTACTCACGGAGCACCGGGCGAGCCTACATCAAGTTCCTGCTTGATGAACAGTTTGCGCCGCGGCGTGTCCATCCTAAAATCGACAACCGGATTGAAATGGAGGAAGCCAAGGAGCAGCTATCGGACGCGGATCGGGAAGCCGATGAAGAAAGTGCGGTGGATGAGGTCGAGACCAGTGAGTCGAAAATGGCGGATAAATTACAACCGATTGAGATTCTCGAATATGTCAAGAGTCTCAGGGAATCTTCGGTTCACTGGTTTGGCACTTTCTATCCTGACATCGCCGGCAACCTCACGGAGAGCGATATAGCGTGGATCCAGCGATTGAATCGACTTGGTATGAAATATTTCCGGCCGCTGATAATGGCGATTTTGAAGACATGTGAAGATTCTGCTCAGCGCGTCCCCATCTTCAAGGAGATCGAACGATTCATCTTCGTTGTGTTCCAAATGACCGGAACTCGCTCCAATTACAGCAGTGCCGAATTCTTCAAGGCTGTGCGTAAGATCAACCATGGCGACATGGAATTGGCGGAGTTGAAGAACAGACTTCGGAGTCGGATGAGCTATTGGGTTACTGATCAAGGCAAGTTTGTGGACCTCGACTTCTACTCGTTACTTGAGAAAAAATTTAGCAACAACGGTGATGGCTACTATGATTGGTCGGGTCTGCATTACTTTCTTTATGAGTACGAGTTGAGCCTGCTTTCCTGTAGCCGGCAAGAAAAGGTTGACTGGACATCTTTGCTCAAGACACCGAAGGACAAGATTTCTATAGAGCACATCTACCCACAATCCGAGACAAGAGAATGGAAGCCTGCCTTCAAAGGCAAGCGCAAGAAAGAGCGAGACGCCTACCGCAATAGCTTGGGAAACCTGTTGCTTCTCTCATCCTCTATCAATTCTTCGCTTCAAAATGATTCTTTTGCGGAAAAGAAACACCCCAAATTCAACAGCGACGGAAGGAAGCTTCGCAACGGCTATGACGATGGCTCGCATTCGGAAATCGAAGTTTCCCGATACCACAATTGGGGTCCAGAAGAGATCCGTGAACGAGGCATTCGAATGTTGAAATTCATGGAGAAGAGGTGGGACATTCGATTCGCTGATGACGCTGCTAGGGAGAAGCTGCTGTTCATCCCTGAATGAACCACTCGGAGGAACTCTCGACGAAACCCTCGCGCAGCAGGCCAAACCGAAGGAAGCGGCAACTTGTAAGGATTACTTACCAGTTCGATAGGACAGGGTGCGACGGCCGATATTCGCTTCCGGTGAAGAAGCAGATACCGCGCAAACGCTTCATGCCGGATCATGGTCTCAGCATATCGCATTCTTTCTATGCGCCTAAATGTCAGAAAATTTCGTTACGTTCTCTGTATGGTGCAGCACACTCCATTTTGGCAAAATAACCCTATGTGAAACGGCTCGCGCCATGCCAACCCCATCGCCCCCCATCCCCTACGGCTGGTCCGACTTCGCCCTCATGCGGCGGGAGCGCAGCCTGTATGTAGATAAGACCCGGTTCCTGCGCGATCTGGAGAATGAGCGTTTCGCATTCCTCATCCGCCCTCGCCGGTTCGGCAAGTCCTGCTGGGTGTCCATTCTTGAGCACTACTATGACCGTTGGCGCAAGGAAAACTTTGAAGCGTTGTTCGCGGGCACGGACATCGGACAAGCGCCCACCGTTAACCGCAGCCGCTACGTCATTTTGCGATTCGATTTCTCGGCATTCGAAGACACCCCGGAGACACTAAAGGAGCGCTTCGAGACCTACTGCGAGATAAAGCTGAGGGCAGCGCTTCGCCGCCATCCGGACCTGTTTCCCGACGAGTCAGTCAAGCAAATCCTGTCCTTGCCATCAATCAACGCTCGGCTTAGCGCATTGTTCGAGCAAGCGAATGAGCGACAGATACCACTATATGTGCTGATCGACGAGTACGACAACTTCGCCAACACCGTGCTCAGCTCGAGGGGTGCCGAAACCTACCATTCGTTCACCCACAGCAGTGGCTTCTATCGCAGCTTCTTCGCCACGCTCAAGGCTGGCACCGCCAGCGGCGCGGTGGAACGGCTGTTCGTGACCGGCGTCTCTCCCATCACCATGGACGATGTCACCAGCGGCTTCAACATCGGCGCCAACATCAGCCTCGATCATCGTTTCAACGAATTGCTCGGCTTCACCGAGGCCGAGGTCAGGAAGATCATCGAAACCTACCGTGACAGCGGCGCGGTGCGCAAAGATCCCGAACAGGTCTTAGGGGTGATGCGCGAGTGGTACAACGGCTACCGATTCTCCGAGGAAGTGGACATCGACCTCTACAACACCGACATGGTGCTGTACTACGTGAAGGCGCTAGTCAACAATGGCGAAGGCCCAAGAGAACTCATCGACCACAATGTCCGTATCGACTACGGCAAGCTGCGCCATCTGCTTACCGTGAACCGACAGCTCAATGGTAACTTCGACCTACTCCGTCACATCGTTGGCGAAGGCTATGCGGACAGCCAAATTCAGAGCGGATTTCCACTAGAGCATCTCAACCAGCGCGAGAACTTCCTCTCCTTGCTGCACTATTTCGGCCTGCTCAGCATCCGCGGCGAGCACAACGGGCGTCCGCGCCTCGGCATCCCCAACCAGACCGTCCGGCGGCTGATCTACGGCTACCTGCGCGACGCCTACCGGGATGTGGAGCTATTCTCGGTGGACTTCCACCATCTCGCGCAGATCACCTACGACATGGCTTACCACGGCGCTTGGGAGCCGGTGATGGCGTTTCTTCAAGGTGCCATCGCTGAGCAGACGGGCATCCGCGACTACATCCAAGGCGAAAAGGTGGTGCAGGGCTTCCTCGCCGCCTACCTGAACGTCACCGAATGCTTTGCGTTCCATACCGAGCGCGAACTCGCCAAAGGCTACGCAGACATCTGTTTGGAACCTGTTCTCTCTCGGCATCCGGGCATCCGCTACGGCTATGTCATCGAGCTGAAGTACCTCAAGCGATCCGACACGGTCGATGAGAAGCGCATCGCCGAAGTCGCGGACAAAGCCGAATCCCAACTGCAAGGCTATCTAGCTGACGCACGGCTCGCGCAGCAGTTCCCAGAGGTGCGCTTCACCGGCCTCGCGATAGTGTTCCACGGATGGGAGATGGCGCACACAAGCGCGGTTCATCTCGACTCCGCGCCTGATTCGCGATAGCTTTAGCTGACGATACTCACCCGCTGCATCTCACGCCGTTGTCCAGCATAGTCATCTATCGGGCAATGCAGGAGGCAGCGGTTGTCCCAGATGGCGAGCGTGTGCGGGTGCCATGTCAGGCGGAAACAAAACTGTTCCTTGATGGCGTGTGCATTCAGTGCTTCGATCAGCGGCGCGCTGTCCTCTTCGCCGAGGCCAACGATGGCGGCGAGGTGCAAGGGACTGAGGTGTAGGCTGAAGGCGCCAGTCTCAGGATGGCGGCGAACGAGCGGATGCTCGGCTTCTGCGCTGTCATGCGCTAGCGAGTCGGTGCGGTCTTGCGCGCGCCCTGCGGAACTTGCGAATGCGCCGGATTTCTGATGGACGCGCTTCGAGGTGAAGATGCCGCGCAGCGGCTTGATGCGTTTCTTGACCGCATCGGGCAGGGCGTGGTAGGCAAGCTGCATGTTGCTAAAGAGGGTGTCGCCGCCAGATTCCGGTACTTCCAACGCATAGAGCATGGTGGCCTTGGCGGGTTCGGCAAGATAGGGCGTGTCGGTGTGCCAGCCGCCGCCAAATACGCCCGTATCCCAAGGCTCTTTGGCGACAGGCGCGACGAATGGCTCGCCGGGCAAGTGGCACAGAAATGGATACTGCGTCAAGTTCCCGAAAACCCGTCCAATTCGAGTGAGATCCTTGGGTTCAAGCCGCTGGTTGCGAAAGATCAGCAGGTGATGATCGCACAGTGCCTGTCCTAGTTCGGTGGCGAGTGATGCGTCAATCGGGGCGCTCAGGTCGATACCGCTGATCTCGGCGCCGAGCACTGGCGATGCGCGGCGCAGTCCAAGATGTGCCTGCGAGGTGTCCATGCCGTTGATAGTGCGCGTCTCACAGCGGGTATGCAAGCGAACCTCTGTATAATCGCCGCACGCAAGCGCGATTTCGTGCGCGCTTGATTACTTGCACTTGTTCAAGGGAAGCCACCCCCAAGACATGTTTCAACTCGAAAAGGGAATCGACCTGCCGATCGAGGGTGCGCCGCGTCAAGAAATCAGCTTGAGCCAGCCGCTCTCAAGCGTCGCTATTCTCGGCAGTGAGTTCCACGGCATGCGTCCGAGCATGGCGGTGCAGGTGGGAGACCAAGTACGGATTGGGGACACCCTGTTCGAAGACCGCAAGACATCAGGCCTGACCTATGTATCGCCAGCGACCGGGCGCGTTGCGGCTATTCACCGCGGCGCCAAACGAGCGCTCTTATCAGTCGAAATCGACATTCAAGACACCTCCTTTGAGGCGCCGTTCATTGATGATCCGCAGCCAGTTGAAACCCTGTCTCGCGAGCGCATCGTCGAGCGGATGGTGCGCTCAGGTATGTGGGTCGCTTTTCGCACCCGCCCCTTCAGCCGCGTGCCAAGCCTCGATCAAATGCCCAATTCCATTTTCGTCACCGCCATGGACACCAACCCTCTGGCGGTTGATGCGAACCTCGTCATCAGCGAGCGTCCGAAACACTTCACATCCGGCGTTGAGGCGCTCACGCATCTCACCGAAGGGCCGGTCTTCGTGTGCATGGATGCGCACGGCGAAGCGCCAGAGACAAACAATCCGCGCGTGCGCGTTGAGCGCTTTGCAGGCCCGCATCCTGCAGGGCTCGCCGGCACGCACATTCATTTTCTCGATCCAGTTGATGCAAGCAAGACGGTATGGTCAATCGGCTATCAGGAAGTCATCGCAATTGGCAGGCTGTTCTCCGAAGGCGTGCTCGATATGCGCCGCGTAGTGTCGCTTGCGGGACCTGGTTTTAAGGACCCGCACCTTGTCGAGACGCGCGTCGGCGCAAGCATCGTCGATCTGGTGCAAGGCCAGCTTGCTGGCGCTGAAGACAAGCGCCTGCGCTGCATCTCCGGTTCTGTACTGACAGGTCATCAGACCACCGGGCCGCTCGCTTTTCTCGGACGCTTGCACACGCAAGTCAGCGCCATATTCGAGGACACCGAACGCAGGCTCTTCGGTTATCTGTCTCCCGGACGCGACAAGCATTCGGTATTGCCGATCTACCTGTCGCGCTGGCTGAAGCGCACGCCGCGCTTCACCACAACGACCAACGGCAGTCCGCGCGCGATGGTGCCGATCGGCACCTACGAAGCGGTGGTGCCGCTCGATGTGCTGCCAACGCAGCTGCTGCGCGCCGTCCTCATCGGCGATATCGACACGGCGATTGCGCTTGGCGCGCTCGAGCTTGACGAAGAGGATCTTGCGCTTTGCACCTATGCCTGTCCTGCGAAGTACGAGTACGGCCCCGTGCTGCGCGCCATGCTCACAAGTATTGAGAAGGAGGGGTAGTGAGTCTGCGCGGTTTTCTTGATTCCATTGCGCCGCACTTTGAGAAGGGCGGCAGGCTGCAAACCTTGTATCCGCTGTACGAAGCGATCGACACGGCACTATATACGCCTGGGCACGTCACCGACGGCCCGTCGCATGTGCGCGACGGCCTCGACCTCAAGCGCATCATGATCACCGTGTGGCTCTGCGCCTTTATTCCCGGCATCTTCGGCCTACGACCCGGCAAGTGCGTGGGACAACTTGATGCACGGCCTCGCCTACTTCATCCCGCTCTATATCGTTGTATTCCTGTCCGGCATCCTCTTTGAGATTCTGTTCGCGGCCAAGCGCGGGCACGAGGTCAACGAAGGCTTTTTCGTCACCAGCATTCTCTACACCTTGATCCTGCCAGCCGACGTGCCGCTGTGGATTGCGGCTGTCGGCATCATATTTGGCGTGGTCATTGGCAAGGAGGTGTTTGGCGGCACCGGCAAGAATTTCCTCAATCCTGCCTGCACGGCCCGCGCCTTCGTCTACTTCGCCTATCCTGCGGACCTGTCGGGCGATAGTGTGTGGGTAGCGGTTGATGGCTTCACGCGCGCGACGCCGCTCGGCAATGCGGCGATTGGCGATCCGTATAACGTGCAATGGCTCGATGCCTTTCTCGGCACCATTCCAGGCAGCATGGGCGAGACTTCAACGCTCGCGATTCTCATTGCTGCAGCGATCTTGCTCGTCAATCGCATCGCTTCGTGGCGCATCATGGCGGGCGTGGTGCTTGGCATGGCCGGCACTGTGCTCTTGTTCAACATGTTCGCAGGCAGCTCGACCAATCCCATGTTTGGCATGGGCTTGCATTGGCATCTGGTGCTCGGCGGCTTTGCCTTCGGCACGGTGTTCATGGCGACCGATCCGGTGTCCGCTTCGATGACGAACCGCGGCCGCTTCATCTACGGCGCGCTGATCGGCTTCATGTGCGCGCTCATTCGCGTCGTCAACCCTGCCTTCCCCGAAGGCATGATGCTTGCGATTCTTTTCGGCAATCTGTTTGCGCCGCTGATCGACTACTTCGTGGTGCAATCCAATATCAAGCGGAGGCGTGCTCGTGCCAGTCGGACCGCGTGAGGGCATCAAGAACATCCTTGTGGTGTCGGTGGTCGTCTGCCTGCTGTGCTCGATCATTGTCTCCTTCACGGCTGTGAGCCTGAAGCCCCGCCAAGATGTCAACAAGGAACTCGACCGCAAGCAGAACATCCTGCGCGCCGCTGGCCTATTGCCAGCGGGCGCGACCACCGATGCTGAAGGGCGGGACGCCGGCGTGCTGTTCGAGAGCTTCGAGGTGCGCGCGGTGGACCTGGAGACAGGTGAATTTACGAGCGATGTCGATGCTGCGAGCTACGATCAAATTCGCGCGGCGCGCTTTGCTGAGTCATCGCGCGACTTGAGTGCTGAAGAAGACATTGCGACGCTCGGCCGGCGCGAGAACATCGGCCTCGCCTACTTCAAGCAAGACGCTGTCGGTGCGCTTGAGCGTCTCGTCATTCCTGTTCGAGGCTACGGACTGTGGGGGACGCTGTTTGGGTTCTTGGCCATTGATCGCGACCTGACAAGCGCCGTTGGCCTGTCCTTCTATGCGCACAAGGAGACGCCTGGCCTTGGCGGCGAGGTGGATAATGCCAACTGGAAGGCGAGCTGGGACGGCGTGATGCTGTTTGACGAGACAGGCGAGCCAGCAGTGCGGCTTGTAAAGACGCGCTCAGGCAGCGACTACGAAATTGATGCGCTTTCAGGCGCAACCTTGACGACGCGCGGCGTTGAGAACCTCATCGCCTTTTGGACCGGCGAGCTTGGCTACGGGCCGATGCTCGAGCGTTTGAAATTGGCGAATGGTCAAGTTGAATAATCGACAAGAGAGGTAGCGGTTATGGCTTCTGGCAAAAAAGCGCTGGTTGATCCAATTTTCGACAACAATCCGATTGCCCTGCAAGTGCTCGGCATTTGCTCGGCGCTCGCAGTCACCATCAGTATGTCCAACACGCTGGTGATGTGCGCCGCGGTCATTTTTGTAACGACCTTGTCCAATGTCGCCGTGTCGCTGGTGCGCAACCATGTGCCGACCAATATTCGCATCATCGTGCAGATGACGATCATCGCGTCCTTGGTCATTGTGGTCGATCAGGTACTACAGGCGCTGGTCTACGATATTTCCAAGCGCCTGTCGGTGTTCGTCGGCCTCATCATCACCAACTGCATTGTGCTCGGTCGCGCAGAAGCCTTTGCGATGCAAAACCCGCCCGGACTGTCCGCCCTCGACGGGCTTGGCAACGCCCTCGGCTACAGCGTCATACTGCTGCTCGTCGCAGTGTTCCGCGAACCGCTCGGCACTGGCGCGCTGATGGGCTTTGAAATCTTCAAGACGGTCAACAACGGCGGCTGGTATGTGCCCAACGGCATGATGCTGCTCTCGCCGTCGGCCTTCTTCATTATCGGGCTGCTCATCTGGGCGTTGCGCGAATGGAAGCCGAGCCAAGCGGAAGAGCCTGAATACGAGATCGCGCCCAATCTTCAGTACAAGGAAGCGTACTAATGCTTGAGCAGTACCTCGGCCTCTTCGTCCAGGCCATATTCGTTGAGAATATGGCGCTGACCTATTTCTTGGGCATGTGTACCTTCATCGCCATTTCCAAGAAGATTGAGACCGCGTTTGGGCTTGGCATCGCGGTAATTCTGGTGCTCGCCATCACCACGCCAGTCAATAATCTCATCTACAACCTGCTTCTTCGCGAAGGTGCGCTCGCCTGGGCGGGTTTCCCTGAGGTGGATCTGAGCTTTCTCGGTTACCTTTCCTATATCGGTGTGATTGCGGCCATGGTGCAGATCCTTGAAATGTTCCTTGATCGCTTCGTGCCCTTTCTCTATAACGCACTCGGCGTGTTCCTGCCGCTAATCACCGTCAACTGCGCAATTCTTGGCGCATCGCTTTTCATGGTCGAGCGCGACTACACCTTTGTTGAGAGCACGATATTCGGCGCCGGCGCCGGCGTCGGTTGGGCGCTCGCTATTGTTGCCTTGGCAGGTGTGCGCGAGAAGCTCAAATACAGCGATGTCCCGCGCGGCCTGCAGGGCCTTGGCATCACATTTATCACTGTTGGACTGATTGCCCTGTGCTTCATGTCCTTCGGCGGCATCGACATTTGATTCACAAAAGAACAGGCCATAAGAGAGGCTAACGCATGTTAACGACGACCATATTGCTCGGTGTGGCCATGTTCACGGTCACCGTACTGTTTCTGGTCGCGGTTATTTTGGCGGCGCGAGCGCGCCTCGTGGCAAGCGGCGATGTGGATATCGAGATCAACGAGGAATCGACGCTTTCAGTGCCCGCTGGTGACAAGCTGCTCGGCACGCTCGCATCGCAAGGAATCTTCTTGTCGAGCGCGTGCGGCGGCGGTGGCACATGCGGCCAATGCCGTTGCCAAGTGCTCGAAGGCGGCGGCTCCATCATCTCCACCGAAGAAGGGCATTTTTCGCGCCGCGAAATTCGCGAGCAGTGGCGCCTCTCCTGCCAAGTGTCAGTCAAGCAGTCGATGCGCATTCAAGTGCCGGAAGACGCCTTCGGCGTCAAACGCTGGGAGTGCGATGTGATCGATAATCACAATGTCGCGACGTTCATCAAGGAACTCAATCTGCGCTTGCCGGAGGGCGAGGATGTCAACTTTAAGGCAGGTGGCTTTGTGCAACTTGAAATTCCGCCCTACGGGATGAATTACCGCGACATTGAGGTCGAGGATGAGTATCGTGGCGATTGGGAGCGCTTTCGCGTGTGGGACAACGAGAGCCGTGTCGACGAGACGACGATTCGCGCCTATTCAATGGCCAACTATCCAGAAGAGAAAGGCATTCTCAAGTTCAATATTCGCGTTGCCTCGCCGCCACCGGGAACAAGTTTTCCGCCCGGCAAGATGTCGTCCTACTGCTTCGGCTTGAAGCCGGGCGACAAGGTGACGGCGTTCGGCCCTTACGGCGAGTTTTTTGTCAACGACACGGATGCCGAGAAGATTTGGATTGGCGGCGGCGCAGGCATGGCACCGCTGCGCTCGCAGATATTCGATGAACTCAAACGACGCGGCCGCACCACCAAGATGAGCTACTGGTATGGCGCGCGCAGTTTGCGCGAAATGTTCTACGTTGAAGAGTTTGACGAGCTTGCCAAGGCGCATCCCAACTTCGAGTGGCATGTGGCGCTGTCCGACCCTTTGCCCGAGGATGATTGGAACGGGCATCTTGGCTTCATCCATCAGGTGGTGCTTGACCACTACCTCGCCGAGCATCCGGCGCCGGAAGATTGCGAGTATTACCTGTGCGGACCGCCGCCGATGATCGCGGCAGTGCTTTCCACCTTGGACAGTCTTGGCGTCGAGCCTGAGAATATCAAGTTTGACGACTTTGGGTCTTAGCCTATGTAAGCTCTTGTCTTTCGGGCAGCTTCACACAGCTGACCGGATAGCCGGCTTCTTCGGGGATGACAAGATAAGTCCCATCCTCGCGCTTCTCGCTGCGAGGCAGCACCTCCACAACGGGTGAATGGCGGGCGCGGTCGAGCGCATCGTCCACCGAATTTGAAACCGCAAGCTTCTCGATGTTACACAGCGTCGGGAAGATAATGGTGTGGGTGCCGTCCTTAGCGGCGCGAATGGCGTCATCTGGCCGAATCCATACCGAATCGACCGATTCGTGCCCATCATGGATAAGTAGCTGGTCGCGCGGTGCGGGTACTAGGAAGAACCATGTGTCGAATCGTTTCGGCATCAGCGGGGGTGTGACCCAATGAGCGAACTCGATCAGCAGGTCGCAGGCGAGGCGAAGATGCTCGCCCGTCAGCAAGTCGTGAAGGCTCGCTTCTCCCTTGTGAATGCGATTGCGCCAAGCGTCGAGCTCGGCGACATGATCGCCGCTGACAAGTGCCTGATCGTCCGCTGTTCGAGCAAGCAGGACACCGCACTCCTCGAATGCTTCTCGAATCGCGGCGATGCGGTACACGCAGAGGTCATCCTCAGGCCCGTCGCAGAGCAAATGCAGCCTTCGGTCTTCATCCTGCGGATCGGTCTTACCGCCAGGAAACACGAGCGCACCGGAAGCGAAGTCAATCTGGTGGTGGCGGCGCACCATGAAGAGTTCGAGTCCGTTCTCGCCATCGCGAACGATAAGCACTGTGGCGGCAGGCAGGGGGGCGGGTGGGGATTGTTCGGATTTCAAGAGACGCTTCGCATGAAGGAGCAAAGCGCCAAAGCCTAGCGGAAAACGAGCGCCAATGGGCAGCTTGCAGGGTGAGCGTAACAGCTAGGTAAGAAAGGCCATCGCGCCGATGATGACGCCAATAATGCCGACGCTATCGCGTCAAGGATGCTTTGCGCCTCATTGTCGATTGCCTCGATCATCTGCCCGTGCTTTTCATAGCCTTGCTCTCACCATCCTCTGAATGTCCTAGCTCACGACATGCGCCTAGTGTTGCACGCTTCTTCCATGTTTAGTTTTGAATAGCCGGAACAGAACACGTTTCAGGCTCATCATTGTAGAGACCTGCCACCATGTTCCAAATGCCATCAATCGCCCGCGCAGCATTCGCGGGACCCACTAATTCATAGCTCACATGATCACCTGCACGCCCCGACGGGTCGGCGCGATTCCAATCCCCCGCATTATCAAAGATGAATGCCGGATTGGAGAAGCGCAACTCTTGGATTTTAGAACCGAACGAAACAAACTTCTCATTTTCGCACTGATTACCGTATGCCATGATGGTTCGTTGACATGTCGGGCCGGTGAAATTCTGATTCACATACCCAAAGCCATAGGGAAAAAACGGAAAGTCCGCGTCCTTTACTTCGCTCCCGTCAAAGCCTTTCGTAAACCGATCATGTGATAGACCAAGATTGTGACCCACTTCATGTGCAAACGAACCTATGCAATCGGGCTTGGCGTTCAACACGGAAAATCCGAACCCGCCTAGTCTTTCGCGGGTTCTGGCATTACGGCAAGCGGCTTCGTCAAGCCGTCCTTCGCACTGGTTGATGAAGGTTGCATCCCGCCTACTTTGAAACCATGCTAAGCCGCAAAAGTCTTCACTCGTTCTCACATAAAGAGCCACCAAGTCCGCTTTGAATGCATCGCGCAGCCTGTGGACTTCGTCCAACACCCCGTTCGGGTCTTCTTCATGTCCAAGTTCATAGGTCAACCGACGCAAGTAAGCACGCACAATGTGCCCCTCTTGTCCCTGCGGTTTTACCTGCGTTTCAACGGAATAGTTGAGCGGGCGAATGACAGCTTCCATTCGATGCACCAAGCCGCTGTTCTGCAAGGCTTGATTCATCCGTTCGACTTCAAGCGCGATTCTGGCCTCTAGGAGTCCCCTTGAGCCTTCCAACCGCGCCGCAAGCTCGGTGTACAACACAAGCACCCGCATTTGTGCAGGCGCAGCCCGTGTGCTCGATGGCTGCATAGGCAGGCTAGGGGGAACATCTTGGTTCAACACACTAGGCAGGCCGGGCAAAAAAGGATTCAAATCAGAAAAATCAAAACCCCAGTGTTCAATCAAGGGTGTGTCTTCAATCGTTGGCCTCGGTGGGGTTGGGTGCTCATGGCGCATTGGCCTTGTTGCAATCTCATTCACAATCATGGTCGATGAACCATCAGCACGGGAACCTATTGAAAACTCGCCTTCCGGCGAGGATGTAACCCCCTTCACAGTCCCATCAACCGACTTGTACAGAGACAGATGCCCGCCGCCCTCAAGCTCGGTGTACATGAATGCGCCCCCACTAGGCAGGGGTTTCCAACCCGCCTTGTCAACGCTTCGAAGCTCCGCATGAGGGAACGATAAGGAGATAGGGGCTTCGCCTGTGAGTTCACCTAAGCTCATTGTGCCGATATGTCGCACACCGTCTCGCGTATTGAGCATTTCGCGTTCGTGGTCTAGGAGCACTTCCCCCGTTGTGCGAAGTAGGGGGACATGCCGATCATGCGCAACCGCAACTTGTGCGAGTCCTACAAGTCCAAATAGTCCAATGAATAATGTCTTAGACATAATAAAATTCCTTGCTGTGATTCCCTTTATGGGAAGGAAGGGCATGGTAACTCACAAGAAGAAAGGGGTCCGTAGACTCCCCTTCGATGGGTTTGATTGGCCACTCAACACAAGTCTAATTTCGAGACACGCATTCGATCTATCTCGTGTCGTAGCTCACGACATGTATCAGCGGATGCGTTCCCCGGTCTCATCGTCATAGATATGGCCATGCCCTCGCATAAACCGACCGCAGCGTTCGCAATCGCGGACAAGGCAATCACGCTATCCGCTCCGTTTCAAAGTTTGCCGAACCGAAGCGCGGCGGCTTAAGATGCGTGCCTTTCTTGCTGGTCGAACATCGTGAGCGAATACGCCTATCTTTTGGTTGACACACCTGCTGAGCACATTAATCGAATTACCCTGAATCGGCCGGAGAAGCGCAACGCCTTGTCAAACGCGCTTCGCTGCGAGCTGTTTGCTGAGCTTGAGCGCGCCGACAAGGACGCGAACATACACGTCAACATCATTCGCGGCGCGGGCAAGGCGTTCAGCGCTGGCTACGACTTGACCTCTGCGTTGCAGGGCGAATCGCAAACCGAGCCTTTCTATACGGCAGGCGGCCTCGCGCACTGGCCTCGGCATGTGGTGGATGGATGCTTTTGGATATGGGATCTGGCCAAGCCGGTCATTGCGCAAGTCCACGGCTATTGTCTGGCCGGCGGCAGTGAGCTGGCGCAGTCGTGCGACCTCGTCTATGTCGCGAAGGATGCACAGATCGGCTATCCGGTCGTACGCAACATCTCGCCGCCCGACAACAACTTCTACCCGTGGATTGTCGGTATGCGCAAGGCCATGCACCTGATGCTCACCGGAGATTCAATGACCGGAGAAGAGGCAGTCCGATACGGATTCGCCAACGAAGCCTTTGCGGAAGCGGAATTAGAGGAGCAAGTGCTGCATTACGCGATGCGAGTCGCCAGCGTTGCGCCTGAACTCACGCAATTCAATAAGCGAACTGTGCATCGACAAATGGATTTGATGGGCATTCGAGCGGCGATACGCGCCTCTACCGATACGCAGCAGCTTGCGTCGATGAGCAAGCCCGCGCGCGAGTTCTTCAAGCAAATGAGCGAAGATGGCCTGACCAAGGCACTCGATGCGCGCGACAAGAGATTCGGCGACTACCGCACCGAAGCGCAGGACTAGCGCACGTCGAGTCCGCGGCGCTCGCGCTCCTTACTCATGCGCTCGCTGTCCGAACTGAGTCTTGGTGTTTTTTCATCCTCAGAAAGCGTGCCCGCCATGTCGCGAGCGGACTTGTCGGCATCAAAGGTGATCCATTTCTCAGGCACAACTTCAAGAATGACCCGCAGCGGAGAATCAAGTATCGAGTAGAAGTGATCCTGTCCTTCTTTGCTATCCGGGCTGACCTTTTCAGAGAGCGCTTGATAGAACCACTTCTTCGTCTCTTCGTCCTCGTGAAAGTAGCCACGACCCTTGACGGTAGCCGCGCCTCTCGGACAGTTCGGATGTGTCGCCCCTGCGCCGCTCACCGTGACCGACACCCGGTTGTCTCTGCGAATCGCTGCTGCCCGGTGCCGGTGCGCCGCGAAAGTCATCCAAACCCGCCCGTCGCGCCACACAAACGCATGCACCACCCCGACTGGCCAGCCATCCTTGGTGGACCACATCAGCACGCACTCGGGGGCATGCGTCATAAGCCGATCAATTTGCGCTTCGCTGTAGCCATAGATGGAAACGATTTCGTGGTCATGCGCTGCCATAAGGGTCACCTCTGTCGCCGGTTAGCTGTCACAAGGTGCGTCAGTGTGCGAAAAGGACAGCGAAGATTCAACGCTTGATTTTGAGTGTTGTTGGCGAGTCAGTCCCAGGTCAGTCCCAGTTTAGGGCGCCGCCGGTCTGGTACTCGATGACGCGGGTTTCAAAGAAGTTCTTTTCTTTCTTCAGATCCATGATTTCGGACATCCACGGGAACGGATTTCTCGCGCCCGAGAATCGTTCGCTCAGACCGATTTGCGCCAGTCGTCGATTGGCGATGAACTGCAGGTATTCCTCCATGATATTGGCGTTCATGCCGAGTATGCCGCGCGGCATAGTGTCGCGCGCATACTCGATTTCAAGATGAGTGCCATCGACAATCATGTCCGCGGCGCACGCCTGCATCTCTTCGCTCCAAATCTCAGGATTCTCGGCTTTGATTTGATTGATGACATCAATACCGAAATTCACATGCATGGATTCATCTCGCAATATGTACTGAAACTGCTCGGAGGTGCCCGTCATCTTGTTGCGCTGCCCCATCGACAGAATCTGCGTGAAGCCGCAATAGAAGAACATGCCTTCCATGACGCAGTAGTAGGCGATGAGGTTGCGAAGCAGTTCGGCGTCTGTTTCCGGGGTGCCTGTGGTGAATGTCGGGTCTGAGATGGCGCGCGTGTACTTGAGCGCCCAGGACGCCTTGCGCGCGACCGATGGCACTTCGTGGTACATGTTGAATATTTCGCCTTCGTCCATGCGAAGCGACTCAATGCAGTATTGATAGGCGTGGGTATGAATCGCCTCTTCAAAGGCTTGCCGCAAGAGATATTGGCGACATTCGGGATTGGTGATGAGACGGTAGACCGCTAGCACGAGATTGTTCGCCACGAGCGAGTCTGCTGTGGAAAAGAAGCCAAGGCTGCGCTTGACAATCGTGCGCTCATCATCCGAGAGGCCATCCGATGAGTTCCACAGCTTGACATCTTCGGACATGTTGATTTCTTGCGGCATCCAATGGTTGGCGCAGGCATCGAGGTACTTTTGCCACGCCCATTGGTACTTGAAAGGCACAAGCTGATTGAGGTCGGCGCGGCAATTGATCATGCGCTTTTGATCGACTGTGACGCGCTCTAGGCTGTCATTCGTGTTTTTGGGCGCGGCCTGTGCCAGCGCCACAACAGATGGCGGCAGGTCTGTGACTTCGCTCACCGGTGCGGGTGGAATCTGCGCCGATGGTGTTGGCGTGACTAGCGAAGGTTGAGCAGTGACCGGGCTTAACGCTGCATTCGGGTTTGCTGTCGAGACTTCCGCATGGTCATCGACATCAGTGTCATAGGCATTCCAATCCAACATTTCTCAAATCTCCTTTCGGTCTATGGTTATTGACAGGCCTCACAATCCGGATCGTCAATTGAACAGGCGGCCGGCACGGGCGCGGGGCCACCATTCGAGCCGTTGTCTATGGACGTATGGCCCTGCGCTCGCACCGCATTGTGCGCCGTGGCGGTGACGGTGGACTTTTCGGTGCTCGTCGCGCCGATCGCACGCAGGTAGTAGGTGGTCTTCAAGCCGCGAAGCCACGCCATGCGATAGGTCACATCAAGCTTGCGCCCGGATGCCGAGGCGATATACAAGTTGAGCGATTGTGATTGATCGATCCACTTTTGCCGGCGCGACGCCGCTTCAACGAGCCACTTGGGTTCAATTTCAAAGGCCGTCGCGTACAGGAGTTTGAGTTCCTGCGGCACCCGGTCGATCGGCAGCAGAGTGCCGTCAAAGTATTTCAGATCATTGACCATGACCTTGTCCCAGACGCCAAGTGCTTTGAGGTCACGCACCATGAATGGATTGACGACCGTGAATTCACCAGACAGGTTGGATTTGACAAACAAGTTCTGGTAAGTCGGTTCAATAGATTGCGAAACGCCGACGATATTGGCGATCGTCGCGGTTGGCGCGATGGCCATGACATTAGAATTTCGCAGTCCGGTTGTTTTGACTTGTTCCTTAAGCGAATCCCAGTCCAAGGTGGTTTGACGGTCCACTTCCAAGAACCCACTGCCTCGTTCCTGTTCAAGAATCTTGAGCGAGTCGATTGGCAATATGCCACGGCTCCACAAGGAATCCTCGAAACTCTCATAGCGACCTCGTTCCTCGGCAAGATGACAGGATGCTTGAATCGCAAAATAGCTGATCGCTTCCATGGACTTGTCAGCAAAGTCCACTGCCTGCTCTGACGCATAAGGAATTCTTTGCCGGTAGAGCGCGTCCTGAAAGCCCATGAGTCCGAGACCGACAGGACGATGTCGCATATTCGACGCGCGCGCAGTTGATACTGAGTAGTAGTTGATGTCAATGACGTTATCGAGCATGCGCACGGCGACACGAGTCGTGCGCTCAAGTTTTTCGAGATCAAGCCCGTTGTTGTCATCTGTGAGGTGCTGCGCAAGATTGATCGAGCCGAGGTTGCACACGGCGATTTCATCCTCAGCGCGCGTGTTGAGGGTGATTTCGGTGCATAGATTGCTTGAGTGAACCACGCCAGCGTGCTGCTGCGGCGAGCGGGCGTTACACGCATCCTTGAATGTCATCCAAGGATGACCGGTCTCATAGAGCATCGAGATCATTTTGCGCCACAATGCACCCGCCTTGATGCGGCGAAAGAGGACGATTTCGCCAGTTTCGGTTTGCTGCTCGTATTCAAGGTAACGACTCTCGAAGGCTTGTCCCCAGAGGTCGTGCAGATCCGGCACATCGCTTGGTGAGAAAAGCGTCCACTCACCGTCTTCGAACACCCGTTTCATGAAGAGATCGGGTATCCAGTTGGCGGTATTCATGTCGTGCGTGCGCCGTCGGTCATCACCCGTGTTCTTGCGCAGCTCCAAGAACTCTTCAATGTCGAGATGCCAGGTCTCGATGTAAGAACAGACGGCGCCCTTGCGCTTGCCGCCTTGATTGACGGCCACGGCAGTATCGTTGACGACTTTGAGGAACGGCACGACACCTTGCGATTTGCCATTCGTGCCCTTGATATAAGCGCCGAGCGCGCGCACGGGCGTCCAGTCATTGCCGAGTCCGCCTGCCCATTTGGAAAGCAGCGCGTTATCCCGAACCGCGCCGTAGATGCCTTCAAGGTTATCCGGTACGGTCGTGAGGAAACAAGATGAGAGTTGCGAACGACGGGTGCCGGAATTAAAGAGGGTGGGTGTGGATGACATGTAGTCAAAGGATGACAGCAGATCGTAGAACTCTATGGCGCGCGCTTCCCTAGCCTCCTCGCGCACCACGAGACCCATGGCGACGCGCATGAAAAATACCTGCGGGAGTTCAAAGCGCGTGTTGTCGTCATGAATGAAGTAGCGGTCGTACAGCGTCTGCAGGCCGAGATATGTGAATTGCAAATCCCGTTCGGGTTTGAGTGCGGCGCCAAGAACATCCAAGTCCATTGTTGATAGCTCTCGGGCGAGGAATTCCATCTCCACGCCTTTTTCGATAAACGCTTTGAATGCGACCGGATAGGTGCCTTGCATTTGCGATTGCACCGCTTGGTGGCCCTTGTCGGTGTCCACATCAAGATAAGTGAGGGCTTCGGTGCGAAGCTGGTCGAGCAGTAATCGCGCGGTCACATAGGTGTAGTTGGGCTCTTCTTCGACGAGCGCGCGTGCGGCGTTGCGAAGCGAGGTGCCGACATCAGCGAGCGCGATGCCTTGGTACATGTTGGCGAGCGCTTCATCGATGATGCGCGCGGCATCCACATCACCGAGCCCCTCGCAGGCTTCGCCCACGAGCGTGCGCACCCGCTCCATATCGAGCGGAACACGCTCGCCGCCCGGCAGCGTGACTTCAATTGGCGCTTCTTCAGAGGTTGTGACTTCGCTTGCGAAGCGTTCACGTTCCTTGGCGCGCTCGTTGCGATAGATGACATAAGACCGTGCCACCTTATGTTCGCTGGCGCGCATGAGCGCGAGTTCGACTTGATCTTGAATGTCCTCGATATGCAGGGTGCCGCCGGAAGGGAAGCGCCGCGCAAAAATCTGGCTGATGCTTGTTGTGAGCGATGCCACCAGGTCGCGAACACGCGCGGAGTTGGCTGCGCTATCGCCTTCGACCGCGAGCACGGCTTTGAGCATGGCGATGCGTATCTTTGAATCGTCATAGGCGACAAGCGCGCCACCGCGCTTGATGACCCTGAGATTGCCTGGGGCGGTGGCGGCAACACCGGGTTCAACGGCTTCGCGAGAGAGGGGGAGGACATCTGAGGTTGGTGTTTCGGCAAGAGGCCGCACAGCGTCAAACGACGCTCGGTTTCGGGAAGTAGTCGTAGTTGCTTCGATTGACTCTGCCATCACTGATTCCGTCATGTGCTTCGACCGGATTTTGTGACATTGGAAGCGCAAGGTACTACATATGGTGGTTTTGGCGCAAGTTCTTCCGCAATTTCGCGAACGAGATCATCTCTCACAAGCTGCTCGGCGTGCGTGCGCGCATGCGCCGTGAGCAGAGTGCCGCAGGTATACTAAGTAAGCTCTTGTCTGATTGAATTATGCTGTGGGCGCCCCCTGATGGGGTCGCCCACAGGCGGTGGCAGGACCGGGAAGGTCTCGTCCAGCATGGGACGCTAATCA
>JAPYNO010000014.1 GCA_028283025.1 Pseudomonadales bacterium
GGGGAGGAAAGTTCCGAAATGTTTCTGAAACTCTCTCAGCAGGCACTTAATCACGCCCGCGGGTGATGCGCCTCGTGCAGTGATTTCAAGCGTGTCGCCGCCACATGCGTGTAGATTTGCGTGGTCGAGAGGTCTGAGTGACCGAGCATCATTTGTACCGAGCGCAGGTCCGCGCCGTGATTCAGGAGATGCGTCGCGAAGGCGTGGCGCAGCACATGCGGTGATAGAGACCGCTCAATGCCAGCGGCGAGCGCATAGCGCTTGATGGCATACCAAAAGGTTTGGCGGGTCATAGGCGCGCCACGCCTGCCAGGGAACAGCATTTCACTCGCGTGCTCGCGAAGCAGCAGTACGCGCGCCTCGCCAAGATATCGCTGTACCCAATCCATCGCGAGTTCACCAATTGGCAGCAAGCGGTCTTTGCCGCCCTTGCCTGAATCGACTCGCACCACGCCTTGCCGCAGATTGAGACTGGTGAGCTTGAGGCCGACGAGTTCGGACACTCTGAGTCCGGCGGCGTACATGAGTTCGAGCATGGCGCGGTCTCTCAGCCCGCGTGGCGACTCAACATCCGGCGCTGCGAGCAGGCGTTCAACCTCACCCTCGGAGAGAGTCGCAGGCAGGTATTTGCCAAGTTTGGGTAAGGGAATGGCGCTCGTCGGGTCCTCACTCATCATGTGTTCACGCACGAGATAGCCAAAAAATGCGCGGAAGGTGGACAATTCGCGCGCCGACGTGCGCGCAGAGATGCCCGCTCGGTGGCGCATCGCCAAGTAGTCCAATACCTTGGCGGCCGTCACCTCGGTAAAATCGATGTCACCAAGCCAGCCTTCGAGCGCTGACAGGTCGCGCCGGTAGGCATCGAGTGTGTTTTGCGCGATGCCTTTGGTCAACCAGATTTGATCGAGGAAGCGATCAATGAAGCCGCTGCCCATGAGCGAATGGCTGTCAGCGCTACACTTTTTCCTTGATGCGCGCAGCGCGACCACGGCGCTCTCGAAGGTAGTAGAGCTTGGCGCGTCGCACATCACCGCGGCGCTTGACCTTAATCGACTCAATGAGTGGGCTGTGCGTTTGAAAGGTACGCTCAACGCCAACGCCGTGCGAGATCTTGCGCATCGTGAACGACGAGTTGAGGCCGCGATTGCGCTTGCCGATCACCACGCCTTCGAACGCTTGAATGCGCTCGCGGTTGCCCTCGCGCACGCGAACATCGACAACAAGGGTGTCTCCTGCGCCAAATTCCGGGATATCGCCGCGAAGCTGCGGCTCTTCCACCGCTTCAACTGCCTTGTTCCTGCGCATGGTCGCCTCCTCTTTGTAGATCGTCAATGAATGTGATTTCGTGTGTCTCAAGTGGCTGCGCCCTGAACAATTCTGGTCGCCGCTCGTAAGTGCGCTTGAGCGCCGAGCGCGCCCGCCACGACTTGACCGCCTTGTGATCACCGGAAAGAAGTGTGTCGGGCACGGCTTCACCGCGCCAGATGCGTGGCCGCGTGTAATGTGCACCTTCGAGCCTGCCTTTGGTGAAGGATTCGCACGCAAGCGACTCGGCATTGCCGAGCACACCGGGAATCCTGCGCGCGAGCGCATCGATGAGCACCATCGCGGGCAACTCACCTCCCGAGAGCACATAGTCACCGATGGACACCTCGTCATCGCACAGGTTCGCACGCACGCGCTCATCAATGCCTTCGTAATGTCCAGCGATGAGCACAAGGGCATCGTGGCTGACAAGCGCCTCCACGACCTCTTGGTTCAGCGGCCTGCCTTCGGGCGTCAGGTAGATTCGCCGTGGCGCACTCGGCGCCGCATTCGTCAGGTACTCGGTGGCTTGGGCAATAGGTTCAGCCATCATCACTTGTCCCGGGCCTCCTCCATAGGGAGCATCATCGACTGTGTGGTGCTTGTCATGCGCGAAATCTCTCGGATTGGCTACATCTATTTGAAGACGATTCGCGGCCACCGCCCGCGATACCAGTCCGTGTTCTGTCACAGCACAAAACATCTCGGGAAGCAAGCTGACGATGCCAATCCACATGCGCGCTAGTGCTCGAACGCCGAGACATCAGCAACGAGCCTGCCTTGGTGAAGGTCAACATCTCGCACGTACTCGCGATGAAACGGCACCATGATGGGAGTTTCACGGGCATCGCTAGCGATCACAAGGACATCATGGGAGCCACCAGGGATAAGGTGTGAAACTCGACCAATGCGCTCACCATCCGGGCTGCTCGCGGCAAGTCCGATCAAGTCTTTCCAATAGACCTCATCCGCTGCGGGCACAGGCAATTGTGCAGCGGCCACAGAAATTTCGCAGCCACGCCACTCGTTCGCCACTTCGCGATCACTGACACCTTCAACTTGAACTGCGAACCCTTTTGACAGGGTACGAAATCCAACAAGGCCAATCTCGCTTAAGCCCTGCCCTCTGTCAACGAGCCAAGGCTGATAATCGCGGATATTATCGGCTGGGTCGGTAAACGAAGTGACGCGCAGCCAACCCTGAATCCCGTAAGGCGCTCCAAATCTTCCGACAATGACAGGTTCGTTTGAGGGCACGGTGAATCATTATCATCAGTGTGTGGCGCACTAGTCCGGAGCTTGGCCCGCTCAGGCCTGCTTGTGTGCGGACTTCAAGAGCTGCTTGACGCGCAGCGATGGCTGTGCGCCCACGCCGAGCCAATAGTCGATGCGCTCTTGATTGAGATGCAGTGACTGCTCACCGCCGCGCGCGAGCGGGTTGTAGTAGCCAACGCGCTCAACGAAGCGACCATCGCGGCGCGCACGGCTGTCCGCAACCGTCAGATGATAAAAGGGGCGCTTCTTTGCGCCGTGGCGAGCCAGCCTGATGGTGACCATTGAGATTCCCTAACCTGTTGCCAAGAGCGTGCGGGGTAACTGCTTATTCTATCCCAAGTTGGCAACCTGATGCGTGAGGCTTTGCAAGAATCTGGCGGCCACGGCGCCGTCAATCACCCGGTGATCGCAGGAAAGAGTCACCGTCATGCGCGTGCGAATGCACATTTCACCTTCTTCGACAACAACGCGCTGCTCGCTCATCCCAGCGGCCAAAATAGCGGCTTGCGGCGGGTTGATGATCGCCGAGAATTCGCGCACATCCATCATGCCGAGATTCGAAAGCGTGAAGCTGCCGCCCTCGATCTCGTCCATGCTGAGCCTGCCAGTACGGGCTTTCTCAGAAAGCGCAGCCATATTGCTGGCGATGTCTCTTGGGCTGATGCTATCAACCGCGCGCACGACTGGCGTGATCAAGCCGCGCTCAGTGGCGACGCCGACGGATATATCGGCTTGCTTGAACTGCCGGATGGTGTCGTTTTCGCCATATTGGACATTCATCTCGGGCACCGCCTTGAGGACTTGGCCGATGCACCAGATCAGCAGATCATTGACTGAGACGCGCGTTTGGTCAGCTTCTTCATTCAGCCGCGCTCTGTGCGCATTGAGTCGATCAAGTGGCAGGTCAATGGTCAGATAAAAATGCGGAATCTCTTGCTTCGCACCTTGCATGCGCCTCGCGATAGTGCGGCGCATACTCGACATCGGCACCTCATCATAGGGGCGGCCTACTATTTCCTCGACTTCGCTGACTTCTTCGGCGCCCGACGAACTCGCAAACGCTTCAACATCCTCCTTGGTAATGCGCCCGCCGCGTCCTGAACCGCACACCTTGGCGAGGTCAACATCAAGCTCGGCAGCGCGGCGGCGCACAACCGGACTGACGCGCACGCTACCTGCCATCGCTTGAGCTTGGGATTGCCTTTGCGCGGCGACTTTTGGTTTGGGTGCGGCAGACTCGGCTTGTTTTGCGCCAGCCGTCCCTGACTTCGCAGCTTCGGCGGTTTGCCATTTGGCGATGAATGCTTCAATTTCGGCATCCTCAACATCTTCACCCGCGATAATGCCGAGCAGCTCCCCCACCTGAAGGGTCTGCCCGGGCTCTGCAATCTGCCGACGCAAGACACCCGCACCGCCCGCTTCGAGCATATTGACGATCTTGTCGGATTCGAGCTCAAGAATCTCCTCGCCTGACGCAACGGCGTCGCCAACGCCCTTGCTCCAAGCGTTGAGCGTACCTTCGATCATTTCGATGCCCCACTTGGGCACCGCGATGGCATGAATAGTGGTGCTCATGCGAGCGTGGCTTCAATCGCGGCTTTGACTTTCTCGGCGTCCGGCAGATATGCACGCTCGAGTTCGGGCGCAAAGGGCACCGGCGTATGCGGCGCGGTCACCTGCTGTATCGGGGCTTTGAGCGCACCAAACGCCTTCTGCGCCACCATCGCGGCGATGTCGGCAGTGAGCCCACATCGCGGCGGCGATTCGTCCACGACAATCAAGCGACCAGTCGCCTCGACGCTCTCAAGGATGGTCTCTTCGTCCAAGGGCGAGGTGGTGCGCGGATCAATTAGGTCGCAGGTGATGCCTTTCTCTGCAAGCGAATCAATCGCATTTGCGCACACGTTGACCATATTGCTGAACGCGACCACAGTCGCATCGTCGCCCTCGCGCGGCATGGCAGCCTCGCCAAAAGGAATTTCGTAAGCTTCATCCGGCACTTCGCACGAAGTTTGAAAGAGTAGCATGTGCTCGAAGAAGAGCACCGGATCATCGTCGCGAATGGCGCTGATCAAGAGGCCCTTGGCATCATAGGCGTTGGACGGGACAACAACTTTCAGGCCCGGCACCGAGGTCATCATTTGATAGTTGGTGTGCGAGTGCTGCGCCGCAGCGCTCATACCCGCGCCGCACACAAAGCGCACGACGACAGGACACTTGCTCTTGCCGCCGAACATATAGCGGAACTTGGCCATCTGGTTGATGATTTGATCCATGCAGACACCAATGAAGGACGAGAACATGATCTCGGCCACCGGCCTCATGCCAGCAAGCGCAGCACCGGAGGCCGCGCCGACGATGGCAGATTCGGAAATGGGTGTATCGAGCACGCGCTCCTCGCCGAACTTCGTCAGCAGGCCGCGCGTGACACCGAACACGCCGCCGGTGCAGTCGAGTTCGCCGGTGCCACCACGCCCGCCAGCAATATCCTCGCCGATGGCGAAAGTCGTCGGGTCGCGCTCAAATTCGTGATGCAGCGCTTCGTTGAGTGCATCACGCATTGTTTTGTCAGGCATGTTTCTTAATCCTCTAGAGTCTTTTGTGTCAGGCATAGCTCGCGTAGACGTCTTCTTCCACAAGGGAGCCGTCGTGGCGAGGCGCCTCGCGCGATGCCACCACCGATGCCTCGATTTCAGCCATCACGTCCTCGTCAAGGGCATCAAGTTGCTCAGCTTTCAGAAGCTCAGCTTCAAGGGTGCGCGCACGGAAATTCTTCAAGCAGCACTTGTGCTCTTTGAGATATTCGGTTTCACCCTTGGCACGGTAGCCTTCCGGGTCGCCGACAAAGTGACCGTAGAACCTGTCCACCTTGGTGTAGACGCCTGCCGGACCCTTGCCGGAGCGGGCGTGCTCAATAGCCTCGGCCGCCTTGTCATAGACATCGAAGAAGTCGGTGCCATCGGCGCTGAACACCGGAAAGCCAAACGACGATGAGCGCACTGCAATATCGTCACAGCCAGTGCTGAAGCTCGAGCCGGTGTTCTCAGCATAGCCGTTGTCTTCGAACACGAACACCTGTGGGACATCTAGCACAACCGCCATGTTCATCGCCTCGAAGGTTGTGCCTTGATTGGTTGAGCCATCGCCGCTAAAGGACACCGACACGCCGCCATCACCGCGCATCTTGCACGCGAGCGCAGCACCTACCGAGATGGGAGGGCCGCCGCCGACAATGCCATTCGCGCCAAGCATGCCTTTGGAGATGTCGGCCACATGCATACTGCCGCCGCGCCCTTTGCAAAGACCATCGGACGAACCAAATAGTTCTTTCATCATGCCTTTGACATCGCAGCCTTTGGCGATGCAATGACCGTGACCACGGTGGGTGCTGACGATGTAGTCCTTGTCGCTCAAATGCTCGCACACGCCGACCGCATTGGCTTCCTGTCCCGAGTAGATATGGGTGAAGCCGGGAATTTGACCGAGCATGATCTCGCGTTGAATGCGTTCCTCGAATTCGCGGATGAGTTTCATTTGCCGATAGGCTCTGAGGAGCGCTTGTTCTGAAAGCTGCACTGGCAAGGATTCCTTAAGAAGTTGCCGAAGAAGGCGAGGCGGCTAAGTGTACATGAGTCACTTGAGTCAGCGTCAAGGCTTGCAATCAAGAGCGGGCGAGTCTATTCGTAGGGCACATGGCAGGCTCGCCGATAAAACCCGAACCGTTCGTCAAGCGCATCGCGGCTGATGCCGAAGCTCTCAAGGGTGTAGCGGTGGCGTCCGTATCTGTGCTGCGTATTTGTCCGCAACGTCGCTTCTGCAGATTTGCGCGCCGCGTCATCAAAGGTGATGCCGACCCGCTTGTAGATACGCGCGAGTTCGTGGATGGGGTTCTGCACGAGGTCGTCATAGGCGATGTCGATGAACCGTGCTGGGTCGGCTGTTTTGCGCACCGTCAGGACATGGCGCATCATGCGTTCGATCTTGGCGACCCAGTGAGACGCGATTTCGCTCGTGTCTATGATGTCGCTCGACAGGCCCCATCCATGCGCGACCATGCTCAAAAAGGAAGGCGTTGCAACAAGCGGGTCGCGATGCGTGAGCACCACATGCGCCTGAGGAAAGACCTTGAGGACGACATCAAGATACTCGGCGTGGTGCGGTGACTTGATGACCCAGCATGTTTCCTGCCTAGCGAACAGCATGAGCTTGAGCATATCTTCAAGATAGCGGTAGGCGCGCTCGTGATCCGCATCTTCGAGCCACTTGGCATAACTCGGCACACGCAGCAGCGCCTCCCAGGATTGGCTCATAAAGCAGTGGTCAAGCAGCAGGATGTCCTCCTCGGGCGCATCGTATTCAACCGGATGCACGGCGAAAAAATCGGGCGACAGATAGCCGAGCATCTGTTGCGCACGCTTCGCTTGCGCGATGCGCTTCGCCGTGTCTTTGCTGCGCTCGCCCCGCAAGTGCGCAGCACTCATTGCTTCCCATGAACACATGGCGCGCATACGCCCGTCAGATGCGATCAGGCGATGCAGGGTGGTCGTACCCGTGCGCTGCAAGCCAGCGATGACGATGATGTGCTCGATTTCTCTCTCTACTATCTGCGGGCGCGCGGCCAACAGGGCGCGCGTGCGAAGATGCGCCGAGAGCAGGTCTTCGATTCTGCGCGCCTGAATGATCTTGCCAAGTGGATGCAGATTGGCTTCCCTGTTGATCGAATCAATGAGCACGCCTAAGGGCGTCATAATCCATTCGTCGCCGAGGTCGGAAAGCCCGGTCTTGCGTCGCGCGCGGTCGAGCAAGTGCTCCGCGCTCAGGGTTGATCGGCGCATCTTGGCGACGCGGTTGAAGAGGCGCACCGGCAACGGCCGTTTCGGACGCGCATAGTCGAGGGAAGTGGTGACGACCTTCGCCAACTTAGCGCTTCAGTTCAGACAGTTTTATCACCCGCGTCTGCGGTGTGGGATGCTCATTGGCGCACACCCAGCGAAAACACATGGTGCCTTGATCGTGACCAGTGGTTTCAAGCCAGTTGGGCAGTCCTGGATCCTCATGCGCAACAATGATGCGTACTGAACCATCAGGCTCATATTCGGCGAGATATTTGTTCGTGTGGATGCGGTGATACCGGTAATCGAGCGACTCCATCCAGAAGTTGCTGAGCTGGAAATTCCAGTACTCGCACTCGGGCGGCGTGACTTCAATCACAAGCGCTTCGTCTTTGGCAAGCGCCCAGTGACTATGATAGTAAGCGATGTTGGGATCGCCGCCGGCCCGCAGGGAGACCTCCGGGTCGAAACGAGGCAATTGGTTGGAATGCTTCTGAAAGCCTTTCACCCAGCTCGCGAACAACATGGATGCACCAGCAACGAGTGTGCTCGCCGACTTCAGCCCCTCGTCAAGCTTCAGTGGTGTCAATGGCGCCGGACAACCTGCGCCGCTCGATGTGCTGATGCATTCAATATCTAACTCAGCGGGCAGCTCGCGCGTGCGATCAAATAGCGTCTGTCGGACAACGAGTGTGGCCGTTCCGGGCACCATGGGCAGCCAGTTCTTGCCTTTTTTCTCAGTGCTGAGAAAAATCTCGAAATGGCCTTCAGGATCGTCCATTTCAATATCGCTCGCTTCCAGATAACCGCCTGTTGGCATAGCGCCGCCTTGCCCGTAGTGGCCAATTTGCGTACCGAAGGCGAGATAGCCGATATTGTTGCGCTTGCCGAAAATTCGATACTCGTAAGCATCGCTGATGGCCGCAGTGAAATAGAAATTGTCGGGATTGTCCATGCCGATCTTGATGGTTTCGTTGGAAACCTCGTGCAACACTGGTGCACGCGGATCGGAATGCTCGATAAAGGACAGCAGACCTGCCCGGGCGAGTCTCGTGAGGTAGCGGTACCCTTCGGCTTGATGGAATGCATCGCGCGGAGTGCCGGGAAAATTGAGGGCGGCGCCCGCAGCTTTCAAAGTATCGCAGAATTCATCCCATGACCTGCCGCTGACCACCCGCTCGGAGGCAATGTCGTCTGGCGTCTTGCCACGAAGCTTGAGGACAAGCAAAGATACCCGACGAAACAGAGCAAGAAGCGCGACTGCGAACTTTCTCATACTTACCCTCGCATCAGAATCAAAGAGGTGAGCCACCCAAGGCTTTAGTGTACCGACTTCGCAAGGTTTGAATACAGCGAGTCAAGGCGCTTGACCTCGGCATCAAGATGCTCAAAGCCCGCAGTGTTATCGATGACATCATCTGCCATGGCAAGGCGCTCTGATCGCGACATCTGCGTCTCGATGATCGAGCGAATGGTGGCTTCGCTGCCGCCGTCGCGCGCAAGTGTGCGTTCAATCTGCGCTCTCTTCGGCACATCGACCACAAGCACACGGTCAACAAGATTGACCTGGCCTGTCTCCTTGAGAAGCGGTGAGACCAGCATGGCGTAGCGCGAAACGGCCTCGGACAACTGCCTGCCGAGCTGTTCGCCAATGAGTGGGTGCAGCAGCGCTTCGAGCCACAGGCGCTCGCGCGCATCGGCAAAAACGATTTCGCGCAGGCGCTTGCGGTCAAGCGCGCCGTCGCTTGTCAAGATGCCTTG
This sequence comes from Pseudomonadales bacterium, assembly GCA_028283025.1. Lineage (GTDB taxonomy): Bacteria > Pseudomonadota > Gammaproteobacteria > Pseudomonadales > Azotimanducaceae > Azotimanducus. Next base: position 9,174 of record JAPYNO010000014.1, read on the forward strand.
ACCGTGGCGCTTGGCAATCTTGGCGAGCGCCAGCTGGCCTGGCGCCACCACAATCCGCGCCGCGAGGTCCGCATCGACCACGCAAATGCCGAGCGCCTCAAATCGCTCTGAGACGGCTGTCTTGCCTGACCCAATGCCGCCGGTCAGAGCAACGACAAAGGTCATGCGCCCGGCCACATATGCATGCGATCGGTCAATAGTATTGCCGCCATACCGCCGATTGACAGGAAGGGCGCGAAAGGCATCTGCGCCGCAAAATCCGCGCGACCACGAATCAATTGCGGCAGCACCCACAGGAGTCCACTGACGGACGCAATCAAGAGCACCACTGGCAAATCCTGCCAGCCGACCCAAGCGCCGATGGCCGCAAGCAGCTTGAAATCACCATAGCCTAAGCCCTCAATGCGCCGAATCATACGATGCGCCTGCATGACAATCCAGAGCGCCGTATAGCCCGCGAAGGCGCCGATGACGGCGCTCGCCAAATCCGTAAACAGCTCCATCACATTGCACAACAGCCCAAGCCATAGCAGGCTTAAGTTCAAAACGTCCGGCAGCCTCAGTGTGCGCGCATCGATGACCGAAAGCGCCAGCAGGCACAGTGCGAACACGAGGCCGGCAAGCGCCTGCACGCCAAATCCAAAGGTGAGCACCAGCACGCAAGCGATGAGCGCAAGCGCAGCTTCCACCAAGGGATACATGGCATCGATGCGCACGCCGCACTGTCGGCAACGCCCACGCGCAAGCGCCCAAGACACGAGTGGCACAAGGTCTCGGGGCTTCAAGGACATCAAGCACTTGGGGCAGTGCGAGCCAGGCAGCCACATTGACAGTTGATCACCCTTGGCAGTTTCAGTTGAGAGCTTCGGCATTCGATGGATGAGCGTGGTCGTGAAGCTACCCGCGATGAGCCCCGCCATGATCGCGAAGCTGTACTGAATCAAAGGAGCGAGGTCAAACTCACCCATTGAAGGCAGTCCCCAGCGAGAATATGGGCAGGTACATGGCGACCAGGAGTCCACCGACCAAAACAGCAAGCACCATCATAACAACCGGCCCGAGCGCTTCGGACAGGCCGTCGGCGAGTGCATCCACCGACTCGTGATAATGCTGCGCGGCTTTTGCGAGCATGGCATCGAGCGTCCCCGACTCTTCGCCGATGCGCACCATCTGCACAACGAGCGCAGGGAACTCACCACTCTCGCGCATCGCCTGGTTCAGCAGCTCGCCTTCGCTGACACGCCCACGCACACGCATCATCGCCCCGGCGAGCATGCGGTTGCCTGCGCTGCCACTGAGCATTGCAAGCGAGTCAATGAGCGGCGTGCCAGCAGCGAAACTCGTGGCAAGCATCTCGCAGAACCTTGCCATCGCCGATTCGCGCAGGAGTTTGCCAACCAAGGGCATCGACAGCAGCAAGCGGTCACATTGCAGGGCAAGCTGATCATAGCGCTTGAGCAGCCATCGCAGAAGCATTGTCATGGCAACGCCAGCGAGCACGAGCTGCCACCACAAGCGGGCAATGCCCTCCGACAGGTCAAGGACAAGGCGCGTGAAGGCTGGCAGCTCGGCCCCGAATCCCATGAACACATCCTCCATCATCGGCACTACGAACAGCAGCATGACCACCATCACAAGGATGGCGACGACCACAACAATGCAGGGATACACCAGCGCCTTTCGCACCTTAGTGCGGAGCGCCAGATTTCGTTCCAGCATGTCTGCGACACGCAGCAGCATGGTATCGAAGGTGCCGGACTGCTCGCCAGCGCCCACGAGTGCGAGATAGAGGTCGGGAAAAGTCCCGGTATTCAGGCGCATGGACTCAGCAACCGAACTGCCGCCTGAGACACGCACAGCAAGGTCTTCGAGCAAAGCCTTTTCCTGCGGCTTACGCGCACCTTCGCCGATAAGCTGAAGCGCCTCGACAACAGGCAGCCCAGCAGCAAGCATGACCGAGAACTCCCGTGTGACCCTTGCAAGATCCTGTAATGACAGCCGGATTCGAGGCGCACGAATCTTCCGCACACGTCTGACGGCCACACCTGTTCCCCAGATGATTTGCTTGGCTTGCGCCGCGCTGCTCGCTTCGATTTCACCGCGCACGCTTTCACCGCCGAGTCGCACACCCTCATATGCAAAACGATTCATTGGCATACCCGATTCACTTCCTTGACTGAAGTCAGGCCAGCCGACACAAGCGCCAAGCCCTGCTCGCGAAGACTCGACAAACCTTCGTCACGGGCGAGACGTGTCAAGTCTTCAAGTGATCGGTGTTGTGAGATGGCCTCACTCACGCGCGCGCTCACCGGCAGCATTTCAAACACGCCAAGACGTCCCGCATAGCCGCCAAGACAATGCTCGCAACCACCAGCATCAGCATCAAACCCTTGTTCTCCAGGTCGTGCGCAGTGACCGCAGAGCTTGCGCAGCAGACGCTGCGCGAGGACGAGATTGAGGGCACTGCCTAAGAGATAGGGCGGAATGCCCATGTCGATCAGCCGTCCGGGGGTCTCGAGCGCCGAATTGGTGTGCAGGGTGGCGAGCACCACATGTCCAGTTTGCGCTGCGCGCACCGCAATTTCAGCGGTCTCCTGATCGCGAATCTCGCCGAGCATGATGATATCTGGGTCTTGCCTCAAGAATGCACGCAGCACATTCGCGAAGGTTAAGCCAATGCGCGCGTTCACCTGCACTTGATTGACACCAGGCAAGGTGAGCTCGACCGGGTCTTCCACCGCGAGAATGTTGCGCTCGCTATTGTTGAGCCACTTAAGACCGGCATAGAGCGTGCCGGTCTTGCCGCTGCCCGTGGGGCCTGTGACAAGCACAAGACCTTGGGATTTGGAGAGCGTCGCCTCAAAGAGTTGCTTTTGCGACGCCGACATGCCGATCTCGTCCATCGTTCGCGCCTCATCGCCACCACCAAGAATGCGCAGCACGAGCTTCTCGCCCCAGAGTGTTGGCAGCGAATTGACGCGCAGATCGATCTGACGACCATCCGACGTGCTGAGCCGAATGCGTCCATCCTGCGGCAGGCGACGCTCGGCAATATCCATTTTCGCCATGACTTTGATGCGCGCCGAGATAGCGCTCGCAAGCGACGGGTCGGGGGTTTCGGCGACGCTCAGCACACCGTCTCGCCGCACACGCACATGATAGTGCGTCTCAAAAGGTTCGAGGTGCACATCTGAGGCACGCCAAGCGATGGCCTTGCCGAGAATACGGTTGACGAGGCGCACCACTGGCGCATCGGTGCTGCCTTCACCGCTGACTGCCTCGCTGAGCACTTCGGGTGCTTGAGAAGTCTTTGATGGCGCGGGCGCTACCGCATCAGGGCGCAAGCGCTCAATCGCCTCAGGTGCTGCGAGCAGAAACCTTGGCTCGTCACTGAACTCGCCGCTTAAGCACTCACGGATGCGTTCACATTGGGTTGGATCGGAGATGGCGAGCACCGGCTCGCGGAAATGCAGCTTGAGCGGCAGTGTGGACAGCGCTCGACAGCGCTGCTGCAGGCTAGGTGAGAGACCGTGGAACGCAGCGAAGACGGAACCGTCGAATGCTGTCAAGTCAACGCTTGGGATGGTCGCGTCCTGCGCGACGGAATCTATGAACATCTGTGCGTGGCGTTGGCAAGCTTAGAAAGCCGGTGACTCTACAGAATTCTTGCGATTCGCCTTGTGCGTCTTTTGACTCAATCAATGTGCGATATTGACCCTTTGACTTGTGAGCATGCTTATGCAGGGGTTATTGGTGAACGCTGACGGGATATACTAGGCTGCCAACCCACCGAGAAGCTTGTTCCATGACCGACGAGGAACTGAGAGCGCTGGTAGCTGGCCTGGCCGCCGCGCAGGACCGCACCGATGCCCAGCTGGCGAAGACCGACGTCCAGCTCGCGAAGACCGACGTCCAGCTCGCGCAGAACGCTGCCCAGCAGGCGAAGACCGACGCCAAGCTCAACCGCCTGGCGGAAATGTACGGCGGCGTGGGCAACAACCAAGGCGCGGTGGCCGAGGAGTTCTACTACAACAGCCTGAAGTCGAACCCGGTGCTGGCCGGTGTGCATTTCGACTTGCTGGACAAGAATGTCATGCGCAGCCGCGCGGGCGTGGAGGACGAGTTCGACCTGCTGCTGGTGAACGGTCGCGAGGTGTTCGTCGTGGAGGTGAAGTACAAGGCGCACGAGAACGACCTGGAGCGGCTGCTGAACGAGAAGGCGCCGAACTTCCGGCGCCTGTTTCCGGAGCACGCCGACCGCCAGCAGCGGCTCGCGCTAGCCACCTTCCACATCCATGACGGGCTGAAGAAGTCGGCCTTGGCGAGAGGCGTGACGGTGCTGCAGCGCAAGGGCGACGTGATCGAAACCCTTGCGGCTTAAGGGACGGGCGGATTTGCAGCCGCGCATGCCTGCGGTGCAGGCTCGTTCATCTTGCAATCGGATGCCCACTGCATGACAATGCGCATTCACCGCTAGACAACCTTCTTGCCCCACCCTTTTGGTAATGGGGTGGCGAGATGTCTTCCGTTTTTTCTCGCTTTGGAGCATCCTATGCCCGCCAACCTTGTGCTGTACACCAACCCGCAGTCGAGAGGCCGAATCGCTCGTTGGATGCTTGAAGAAGTAGGCGCGAGCTACGAGACTATCCTTATTGAATACGGCGAGCCCATGAAGTCGCCAGCATATCTAAAGGTGAATCCCATGGGCAAAGTGCCAGCGATCGTGCATGGCAGCAGTGTCGTGACTGAGTGCGCGGCGATTTGCCTGTATCTTGCCGATGCGTTTCCCGCAGCTGGTCTCGCCCCAAACACGAACCGCGCGGCTTACTACCGATGGATGCTGTTCGCCGCCGGCCCCATCGAAGCCGCCGCCACCAATCGCACGCTCGGCTTCGAAGTGCCTGCAGACAAGGAGTCCATGGTGGGCTATGGCACCTATGATCGAATGCTCGACACGCTCGCAGGCGCGCTCTCTCGGCATCGCTATATCGCCAGCGACGCATTCACGGCTGCTGACGTGTATGTGGGGTCATTCTTGGACTATGGCTTTCTTGAGCACCGACCAGCATTCGACGACTATCTGCTGCGCCTCAGAGAACGCGATGCGTTCAAGCGCGCCAAGGCGATAGACGATGCGCTCGTCCAACAGTCTGCCGAAAATCAAGAGGCAAGCTAAATGCGCATCGGACTCATGGGATTCGGGCGCATCGGACGCCAGCTCTTTGCGCTCGCCGCGCAAGACCCGCGCTTTGAAATCGTCGCCATCTCGGATATTGGCGACCCCGGCATTTTGCGCCACCTCTTTCATCGCGAGCATGGTGGGCAGGTGCCAGTCAAACTCGACGGCAACTATCTCGTCCATGATCTCGCGCAACACGAAGGGACGCCAGCGCGCACACGCATTTTGTCGGCCAAACGACCAGGTGAAATTCCGTGGGACCTCTTTGATGTGGACTTGGTGGTTGATGCCACCAACCGCTACCTCGACCGTGCATCCCTCACCCCGCACCTTGAGCATGGGGCTTCACGAGTGCTTTTGTCCACCTTCCCTACGGATACGCTCGATCGTATGATCGTGCGCGGCGTCAACGACGAGGCCGCGCACGCCAAAGATCGGCTTGTCTCGGCAGGCTCCGCTACGACATCGGCAATGGCGCTCGCGCTCAAAGCCATCACCGACCGATTCGAAATCGCGCACGCGACCGTCACGTCGATTCACGCATACACGAGCGACCAAACGCTTCAGGACACCGCAGGACCCGACTATCGCCGCAGCCGCTCAGGTGCTGAGAACATTATCCCGAATGTCAGCCTTGCGCCGTTCTGGACGCAGCATGTACTGCCAAAAGTCGCTGGCAAAGTCAGCGGCTACGCCCTCAACGTGCCAGTCAAGTCAGGTTCGCTCATGGATCTCAACATCGCTATGAGTGATCCCGTGGTGAGCGCCGAGGACATCGCCGAGACGTTCGATGCAGCGGCGGCGGCGCATCCGAACCTCTATGCCATCACCAAAGATCCGATCGTGTCCTCGGATGTTCGCGGCGTTACCGAGTCAATGCTCGTTGACCGCAGCGGCATCATGAAGGCGGGTGCTAACCTGATCAAAGTCCTGATTTGGCATGAAGTGCTCGGTCACGCTTCGCGAATTCTCGATGTCGCCAAGCTCTATGATGACCTCGACACAGATGCGCAATAGGAGCAAATGATCATGGCACGCATCGCAATCAATGGCTTCGGACGCATCGGTCGGGCCGTCTTTCGCATCGCCGAGCAGCGCGACGACATTGACATCGTTGCTATCAACGATCTCTTTGATGCCGATGGTCTTGCGTATCTGCTGAAGTACGATACAGTCATGGGCCCTTATGAAGGCGCGCTTGCGCTTGATGATGGCCATTTGGTAACACCGCGCAGCCGCGTCAAACTGTTCGCAGAGCGCGACCCTAGGGTATTGCCTTGGAAAGACCTCGATATTGATGTCGCGATTGAGTCCACAGGCGTGTTTCGCGCGCGTGCGGAAGTCGGTATGCATCTTGAAGCTGGCTCGCGGCGCGCCCTTCTCACTGTGCCTGCCAAGGATGCCATCGACTGCACACTCGTACTTGGCGTCAACGATGAAGCGCTTCGCCCTGAGCACCGCATTGTCTCCAACGCAAGCTGCACAACCAACTGCCTCGCACCACTCGCAAAAGTGCTCGATGATGCCTTCGGTATTCGACAAGGCGTGATGAACACAGTACACGCCTATACCAACGACCAGAGACTTGCGGACGTGCCTCATGCAGACCCGCGCCGCTCTCGCGCCGCCGCCGAAAACATCATCCCAACATCCACAGGCGCCGCACAGGCCGTCGGCGAAGTGCTGCCAAGCCTCAAGGGCAAGCTGCATGGCATCGCATCAAGGGTGCCGGTGCCGGATGGCTCGGTGGTCGATTTGTTCGCCGAACTTGAGCAGCCAACGAGCGTCGACGAAGTGCATCAAGTGATCAAGGAGGCCAGCCAATCACCGCGGCTCAAAGGCGTGCTCGAATTCACCAATGATCCGGTGGTGTCTTCAGACATCATCGGTAATTCCCACTCAAGCATCTTCGACTCGTCCTTCACGCACGTCAGTGAAGGGCATTTCCTAAAAGCATTGAGCTGGTATGACAACGAATGGGGCTACTCAAATCGCGTATGCGATTTGATTGAACGCATCGCGAAGCTTGATGTGGCTTGAGCCGATTCTGGCACACGGATTGCTTACCCCCTACTTATATCTTCGCGATTCGGGCCTCGGCGCGATGTCGCGATTCGCATATTCACTCAGTCAGTCATGCGAACGATCATGCAGACGATCTGAATCAATACTACGAGAAGGACGAGACCAAGATGTACGATAAAACGCAACAACTCATCAAGGAGCACGACGCGAAATGGGTGGATCTGCGCTTCACCGACCCGCGCGGCAAGGCGCAGCATACGACCATTCCGGCGGCGCGCGCTGATAGCGAGACTTTAAGCAACGGTCTCATGTTTGATGGCTCGTCAATTGCTGGCTGGAAGTCCATTCACGAGTCCGACATGATGCTAGTGCCTGATGATCGCTCCGCCGTACTCGATCCCTTCTTTGAAGAGCCGACCATCAATCTGCGCTGCGACATCGTTGAGCCCACGACGATGACACCTTACAACCGCGACCCGCGCGGCATTGCGAAGGCCGCTGAAGCGCACCTGGTGAGCACTGGCATCGGCGATGTCGCTTACTTCGGACCGGAAGCCGAGTTCTTTGTGTTTGACGGCGTGCAATTCGAAGTCGGCATGTCGAAGGTCAGCTACGAGATCATCTCCGAGGAGGCTGCCTGGTCGTCCGGCAAGTCCTATGAAGAGGGCAATCTCGGCCACCGGCCTTCCGTCAAGGGCGGCTATTTCCCAGTACCGCCGACTGACAGCATGGCGGACCTCCGCGCCGCCATGTGCAGCACGATGATGGATATGGGCTTGGAAGTTGAAGTACACCACCATGAGGTTGCGACTGCTGGCCAAGGCGAAATTGGTGTCCGGTTTAATTCGCTCGTGTTGAAGGCCGATGACCTACAGACCTACAAATATGTCGTGCAAAATGTCGCGGATGCCTACGGCAAGACCGCAACCTTTATGCCGAAGCCGCTCATGAACGACAACGGCAACGGCATGCACGTACACCAGTCGGTGTGGAAAGACGGCAAGAACCTCTTCCGGGGTGACGAATACTCAGGCCTCTCAAAGATGGCGCTGTACTACATCGGCGGCATCATGAAGCACGCACGCGCACTGAACGCCTTCACCAATGCCACCACCAATTCATACAAGCGCCTGGTGCCGGGCTTTGAAGCGCCAACGCTGCTCGCGTATTCAGCGCGCAACCGCTCGGCCTCCATTCGCATTCCGTTCATTCAAGGCAGCCCCAACGGGCGCCGCATTGAAGTCCGATTCCCGGACAGTTCCGGCAACCCCTACCTTTGCTTCGCGGCCATGCTCATGGCAGGCATTGACGGCATCGTCAACGAAATCGACCCAGGCGAACCGCTCGAAGCCGACTACTATTCATTGTCGGCAAGCGAGCTCAAGAACATCAAAACCGTCGCGCCGTCACTGCGCGATGCGGTGGAAGCCCTCGATAACGACCGTGAATTCCTTACCGCAGGCGGCGTTTTCACCGATGATGCCATTGACGGGTACCTCGAACTCAAGAAGGAAGAGGTCGCACGCCTCATGCAAGCGACGCACCCGATTGAGTTCCAAATGTATTACAGCGTGTAGCAAAAGCAGGCAAGCGCACTGTTACGGTGCGCTTGCTTCACAATACGCCTCATATTAGGGCATTCGTTTGCCCTTTGAAGATCTGTCCTTTGTATAATTTGGGCGAATCAGAGAGGAAGCATTCCTAGAATGAAGCCGCACGAAATTCGAGCGCTTCGCGAACTCATGGAGTACGAAGCAACGCGGACTGCCCCGCCCGAGGGGTTCCCAATTTTTCCTGACCTGCTTGGTGGCCGCTACACAAGCCAAGCATTCTATGACTTGGAAATCGAGCATATCTGGAAAAAGTCGTGGCTGTTTGCTGCGCATATCGATCAGTTGCCGGAACCCGGCTGCTTCAAGCTTTGGGAATCCGCTGCTCAGCCGGTCGTGCTCGTTCATGCGAGAGCAGGCGAAATCAATGCTTTCTACAACACATGCAGCCACCGCGGCGCACCCTTAGTCACGGTAGATTCAGGGCAGCGCGAGAGGCTTGTCTGTCGTTATCACGGCTGGACATACAACCACGACGGTGAATTGCTAGCAGTGCGCGACCCTGAGGACTACCGAGGGCTTGATTTTTCCTGCCGCAGCCTCGTCAAAATTCGCTGCGAGCGCTTTGGCAATCTCATCTTTGTGAATTTCGACGATGCAGCGCCAACTCTGACAGACTGGCTCGGCCCGATTGCAGACGAATGGCGCGAGTTCGAGTTCGAGAACTGCCGCCTCGCCTGTCACCACATCTGGGACCTCAATTGCAACTGGAAAATCGCTATGGAAGCGAACACCGAGGTCTACCATGTACGCAGCATTCATCCGCACACTGTCGCGCCCATTCTCGACGACCGCCGCAACGTCAACACCTTCTACAGAGAAGGGCACGGCCGCATGGTCGCGCCGCGCCCCCAAGACAAAGATTCGGCGCTTGTGAGCTACACCGACACCACCCCCAATGAAATCAGCACGGTCGGCGAAATCGCCCGCACCTGCACCCAATCCTACGGCATCTTTCCGAACTGGGTCTCTCCTTTAAGTCAATACGCTATTCCGCCTCTGCTCTTCTGGCCAAACGGCGTCAACAAGTGCCGCCTCGAAACTTGGACTCTGGCACCTGACTGGGGTAGTGGCGAACGGCCCGACATGTGGACGGAAAACAACGGCGAGCGTCTGCGCCAAGTGCTGATTGAAGATACTGAATTTGGCGAATGGATCCAGAAATCGGTCGAATCGCACGGATTCAAAGGCGTGCCGCTGTCGTATCAAGAGGCGCGTATCTACCATTGGCACCAGAGCGCGGACCGCTTGATCGGCACCGAGAATATTCCGCCTGAGCTTCGCATCACACCTGTTCTCGGCGAAGAATGGATGCATCCCAACGAACCACGCCTCGCACTTGCGCGCGCGCAAAGGCGGAAAGCCGCATAAGCCTTGTGTCCTGTCCCATAAATAAGTGTGGTTCAGAGTGAGCACAATGGCCGAGGGCAAGGCGCAGTCCGCAGGGAATATCGGGCATATTGCCAAGGGCTGCAACGGAGCCCTCAGCCAGAAGGAGCGAGGGGCCACCCTCGCAAGAGCGCTCGGTGTCGATGCGTTTCGATTGAATTTCTCGCACGGCACGCACGAGGCGCACAGACAGCGAGTCAAGCGCATCAGGCGCGCGGCGGGACGCCACCGCCGCTTCGTTGCGGTGCTCGCCGATATGCAAGGCCCAAAAATTCGTATCCGCGGCTTTTCTTCGCCAAGCGTTGATCTTGAGAACGATGCGCCATTTTGTATCGATGCCTCGATTGACGAACACAGCGGCGATCAAACCAAGGTCGGCACCACATGGACCCGCCTCTGTGCGCAAGTCTCGCCGGGCGACCGACTGCTGCTCGGTGACGGGCTGATCGAACTTGATGTCACCGATACCGGCCCGCACCGCGTGGACTGCCGGGTCGTGAGCGGCGGCACGTTGAACGCCAACGCCGGCATCAACAAGCGTGGCGGCGGCTTGTCCGCACCGGCATTGACCGAAAAAGATTCGGGCGATATTGAATTCGCCTGTAGCTTGCCGGTCGATTACGTCGCCGTGTCGTTTCCGCGCGACGCTGCCGACATGCGAGAGGCCAGGCGGCTAGTGCATGCGTTCGATGCGAGCTGCGGCCTCGTCGCCAAGCTCGAGCGCGCCGAAGCTGTGGACAGCCCTGACACTATGCGCGAGTTGATTCTCGCTTCGGATGCGGTGATGGTGGCGCGTGGAGATTTAGGCATTGAGATCGGTGATGCCGCGCTTGTCGCTGTGCAAAAACGCCTCATCGGCATGGCGCGAAGCCTCAATCGGAGCGTCATCACCGCCACGCAAATGATGCAATCGATGATCGAGAACCCGCGGCCGACACGCGCTGAAGTGATGGATGTCGCCAACGCCGTACTCGACGGCACAGATGCGGTGATGCTTTCAGCGGAAACTGCCATAGGCCGCTACCCTGAAGAAACCGTGCGTTCAATGGTCGAGATCATCGAAGGGGCCGAGCGCCATTCGCAGTTCAATGTGGCATCCCCGATCAATCCCAAGTGCGATGCCATCGATCAAGCCGTCGCGCGCGCCGCCACTGAAGTCGCCGCCAATCTTGGTGGTGTGACTGCGATTGCCTGCCTCACCGCTTCCGGCAATACCCCGCGGCTCATGTCGCGCGTGGCGAGCAATCCGCCTATCTTCGCCTTCGCTGACAATCCGCGTACACTCGCGCGCGTCGCACTCTACCGAGGCGTGCATCCGGTGCTTTTCGATACCCGGCCAATCAGCTTCGATGAAATCAATCAAAGCGCCATCGACTGGCTCAAGCGCCATCATGTGGTCAAGTCGGGCGAGCGGGTGGTGCTCACCAAGGGCGACTACCACAATGTTCAAGGTGGGACGAGCACGCTGAGGATATTGCCGGTGACTTGAGCTTCAATGCCACAGGCTAAAGCGATGCCAGAACTGCGAATCAAATGCGATCATTTTGGGTTGAATTTTTCGGCTATGTGCCGAGCGATACCATCATCAATGTCCTTTGTGCTCAGCGGCGTAACTGTCGCAAGCCTTGATAAAAACCCATAGACAGACTTTCGGGCATCGTAAACAGGCACCGCATGAAGCGTGCCTTGCTCATCGACATCGAACGCCAATCGGTCGCCCGGCTTGACCGACAACCTCGTGCGTATTTCCTTGGGTATCGTCACTTGACCTTTTCCCGTAAGCTTTGCGGTATGCAACGCTATTTCCTTACTTTTTCGCAAATTCATAGTAATTGTAATGCCGCAAGACCACAGTATTCAAACGCCCGCACACGCTCCTGCGCATGTCGCCTCATCCGCCATTTGGCCACCGGAGTACAATGTGTTTTCGTCGTAAAGATTCGCACACACATTGGCAACCGCCAGAGACCTCATCGAATCAGACCTCGCCACAGACTATGAGGCAGGGTTTGTCACAAACATAGCATCCGAGACCCTGCCGCCTGGCCTTTCGGAAGATGTCGTGCGCTTTATTTCTGAGCGCAAGGGCGAACCTGAATGGCTGCTCGACTGGCGCATCAAGGCGTATCGTCACTGGCGATCAATGGCCAAGCCCGATTGGGCGCAGCTCAAGATCGACCCCATCGACTTTGACGGCATCTCCTATTATTCCGCGCCCAAGTCGCGCGCCGATGCGCCAAAATCCTTGGACGAAGTTGATCCTGAACTGCTTCGTACCTATGAGAAGCTCGGCATTCCGCTGCACGAGCAGGAGGCCTTGGCAGGCGTTGCGGTGGATGCCGTGTTCGACAGCGTCTCCATTGCCACCACGTTTCGTGAGCGCTTGAGCGAAGCAGGGGTCATCTTCTGCCCCATTTCAGAAGCGGTGCGCGATTATCCTGACCTCGTGCGCAAATACCTCGGCACAGTGGTGCCGCCAACGGATAACTTCTACGCCACCCTCAACTCCGCCGTCTACAGCGACGGCTCCTTTGTCTATGTGCCTGCAGGCGTTCGCTGCCCGATGGAACTCTCGACCTACTTTCGCATTAACGAGCAGAACACCGGGCAGTTCGAGCGCACGCTCATCATCGCCGACAAGGGCAGCTACGTCAGCTATCTCGAAGGCTGTACGGCGCCGATGCGTGATGATCGTCAGCTTCACGCAGCCGTTGTCGAGCTGGTTGCATTGGAAGATGCCGAAATCAAGTATTCGACTGTGCAGAACTGGTATCCGGGGGACGAACAGGGGCGCGGCGGCATCTTGAACTTCGTCACCAAGCGCGGCACCTGCCTTGGCGCCCGCTCGCATATTTCCTGGACGCAGGTTGAAACCGGCAGCGCCATCACTTGGAAGTATCCGAGCGTCGTGCTCAGGGGCGAAAAAAGCGTCGGCGAGTTTTATTCGGTGGCGCTGACTCGAAACTTTCAGCAGGCCGACACAGGCACCAAGATGATTCATCTCGGCAAGGACACCTCTAGCACCATCGTCTCCAAAGGCATCAGTGCCGGGCGCAGCCAGAACTCGTATCGCGGCCTTGTGCGCATGACGCCCGCAGCCAAAGGTGCGCGCAATTTCACGCAATGCGACAGCCTGCTCCTTGGCAACACATGCGGTGCGCACACCTTTCCCTACATCGAGAACCAAGCGGCAGATGCTGTTGTCGAGCACGAAGCCACAACCTCGAAAGTCGCCGAAGATCAATTGTTTTTGTGTCAGCAGCGCGGCATCGACCCTGAGCGCGCAGTCAGTATGATCGTCAATGGCTTTTGCCGCGATGTTTTTCGGCAATTGCCGATGGAATTCGCGGTCGAAGCCGGCAAGCTGCTCGAAGTCAGCCTTGAAGGGGCAGTCGGGTAGACGCTAGTGTCCTGTCCCATAAATAAGCTTGGATTCAGCGCGCAGGAGAAGGGCTGTGGCAAGGCGCGTTCCGCAGGCAATACTTTGCCGTATTGCCAAGGGACGCAACGCGGCTACAGCCCTTCTCC
>JAPYNO010000015.1 GCA_028283025.1 Pseudomonadales bacterium
AAGTTAAGAAGGGCCGGGTGGGGTAACATCCTCCGGTTCACAACAACGTTGGAGGCTTGCCATGGCAAGGAGCTACACCCACCTGACCCCGGAAGAGAGATACTACATCAGGAAGCGCTTGAAGGCTGGGGATTCCCTGTCCGAGATCGCGAGGTTGATCGGGCGGTCGCCATCGACGGTGTCGCGGGAGCTGAAGCGGAACACTGGGCTGGGAGGGTACCGCCCGAAGCAGGCGCAGCGCCTCGCCGACGGGCGGCTGACGGAGTCCGTGAGGTCGCACGTGATCGGGAAGCTGAAGCTCGACTGGAGTCCGGAGCAGATTGCCGGGCGCATGCGGCTGGAGGGCGGGGACTGGGTGTCGCACGAAACGATCCACCGGATGGTGTGGCGCGACAGGCGCGAGGGCGGCGACCTGCACACCTGCCTCCGGCACTCGCCCAGGAAGCGGCGAAAGCGCTACGGGAAGAACGACTTCAGGGGACGCATCCCAGGCCGGGTGGACATCTCCGAGCGCCCGCCGATTGTGGACGCGCGCGCCCGCTTTGGCGACTGGGAAGGGGACGCCGTCATCGGCAAGGGGCACCGCGGCGGCCTCGTGACGCTGGCCGAGCGCAAGTCCAGGGCGCTGCTCGCGGGCCGCATCGCGCGCAAGACCAAGGCGGAGACGGCCGATGCCCTGCGCCGCGTCACCAAAGGGCTCGAAGGCCTCTTCGACACCATCACCCACGACAACGGGCGCGAGTTCTCCGACCACGCCCTCGTCTCCGAGGCCACCGGCAGCGACGCCTACTTCGCGCGCCCCCACCACAGCTGGGAGCGCGGGCTGAACGAGCACTCAAACGGGCTGCTCCGCCAGTACTTCCCGAAGTCCATGCCACTCGACCAGGTCACCGACGAGCAGGTCCGGCGGGCCGTCCACAGGATCAACAACAGGCCGCGCAAGTGCCTCGCCTTCAAAACCCCTATCGAGGTCTTGCAAAGCGCCTATGATTCTGGCGAAATTACTGTCTCACCGAGCGTTGCACTTGAAGGTTGAATGTAGGGTCAAAACAATCTAAGAAATCGCCCAAGATCGAGAGTCAAGCTAGGGAGTATGAAACCAACCGCACTTATCATATGCTTGGGTTGACCAAGCTGTCCGACCGACGGCGATTTCAGGATTTGGCTACGCTTGGACGTATTGATTCCGACTCGCCTAACCTTCCTGCCTTCGCAGACAACGCACAGAACACATCTGTCTAGACCACCTTCCATGCCGAATTGGAATCAGTTGCTAGACGAGATTAAGTCTGCGCCGAGCATTCAAGATCAAGTAAGACGGCAGTGTCTGAGTCACCTGCACGCCATTACAGACAAACCGCCGCGGCTTCTCGCCCATCGTCATGAGGTCAAGTACAGGCCGCAGCCTGAGGCGAGTCTTACTCATGCGCAAGCAGGTAGCTAGTGCTGCGTCCGCCGCCCGCGGCTTTTTCAATAGCGCCTTGATCGATCAACGCCAGAATGTCTCGATACGCGGTGTCCTGCGAACACTTGGCGATGCGCGCCCACTTTGAGGAGGTCATCTTGCCATCGAAACCATCCAACATGAGGTTGAGCATCTTGATTTGACGCTTGTTGAGCGCCACTGAGGCAAACCGTTCCCAGAAACGCGCCTTGGCGAGCGTCAATGCAAGACTCTGCTCAGAATCTTGCAAGGCGCGACCAAGGCACGATAGAAACCAGGTCTGCCAGTCGGTGACATCCGTTCCGCCGCGCTGTGTTCTTTCGAGCATCTGGTAGTAGCCCTTGCGCTCTTCACGAATTTGCTTCGACATGCTGTAGAAGCGCTGCGGCGCTTGGTCAGAGCGTGCTAGCGCCATGTCCGCAATAGCGCGTGCCATGCGCCCGTTGCCATCATCAAAGGGGTGGATGGTGACGAACCACAGGTGGGCGATGCCAGCCTTGATGAGCCACTGTGTTCTATCGCTTGCGTTGAACCATTCCAGGAATCGCGCTATTTCGGCTTCGACTCGGCTTGCCAGCGGTGCTTCAAAATGCACTCTTTCGCGCCCCATCGGCCCGGACACAACCTGCATAGGGCCAAGGCTGTCATCGCGCCATTTGCCGATTGCAATGCCTTGCGGACTGTTGCGTCGTGCGCGGAAGAGTGCAGCGTGCCAAGCATGAAGGCGGCGGGCAGTGAGCGGTTTGTCGTAATTGATCGTAGCGTCAAGCATCATCTCCACGACACCATCAACCTTGGCATCTGACGCGACGAGTCCAGCCACATCAATGTGCAGCCGGCGCGCTATCGATGAACGCACCTGATCACTGTCGAGATGCTCGCCCTCAATCTCGCTAGATTTGACGACCTCCTGTGTGAGTGAACGTAGCTGCGCTTCGTTGCGCAAATCGAACCCCAGCGCTTCCATCCTGCCCAACAGCTTGCTTTGGGTACGCAGCACTTGGCCAACGAGACCTTCAAGCGCGGCTTCGTCCCATGTCAACGCTGGCCAGTCAGGGAGTGCCCAGATGTACACATGTAATCTCCGCAGAATATGCGGAGATTATGCGGTCTATTCTCCGCATAGACAAGAATATCGTGTAGTGTCCGCGCATGAGTGTAGTGCCTTCCATAGACCAGCAGATCGAGCATATTCTTGATGTGCGCGTGGGTCAGGATGCGCAAAACATGGCCTTCATTTTGGACAGACTAGCGCTGCTCGAAGCATCGTGCTGGCTCATCGAGCGCAACGACGCTGCCATCGTGTGTGTTGAGCTGCAGCGCTTTGCTGCGCATCAAATCAGCTCGCCGAGCGAGGACAGCTGCAAGCTGTTCGAGTCCGGGCTGCATCGGTTATCCAAGATCGGCTTCGGCGACTTCGCATCTGGCTTGGTTGAGACGGTCTGTGATATGCGCAGCGCGCGCGGCGTGGGCAACTTCGATGAGGCTGCCACTGTGGAAGACCACGCGCGCGCCATCTGGCGGGAAACGCTGAGGCGCAGCAATGTGCCGAGACAAATTCGCAGACGCGCATCGACGGTGGCAGACCTTGTGAGCGCCTTGCGGGATGCCGCCAAGTTCGATGCCGCGCTCAAGCTGCTTGGTCGAGAAGCCGAGGCGCTCAAGAACCTGTTTCGATTCAATCCGTCGAGTCTGCTGTGGAGTGCGCTCATCGAATTGGCTCGACTCGCCCGCGGGCGCATGGCATCCATCGATCTTGCGGCGCTCGATCACTATTGCCGAGCTTTTGCTGCCGCATCGGCTGCTGCGGTATCGGCTGATGCCAAGTCTTTGTCCGCCGCCAAGCCAGCACTCGAGGAAATCGCCCGTCATATTGCAAATCTCGACAGCGAGCATCCGCTCGGCGTGTTGATCGCCGCAGCGCCGGAGGACATCGCGCCGAGCACACAGTCGCCGACGCCCGAGCCAGAGTCCATGCCGTTCGAGTTGCGCGCACTCAAGGAGGCGCTTGAAAACCTCGAGGATCAAATCGCAGCAGGCGTCCTTGAGGCTTCGCCAATATCGCGCAGCCTTCTATCCTTGGGCGAGCAGGTGCAGCGCAGTCAATCCCAAGCCGATGAGCACTTGTCGCAGTTCGCTTCTGAGTTCATGCAGCTCGCGGAAGCCATTGATCTCGTGGCGTCAGGCGGGACGCCAAGCGATACCGAGATCGAAGCGTTGAACGCGAGCTTGCAGGACTATCTGCGCATGCCCGCCGCCTTACAGCGGGTGGATGAAGCACTGCGCGCGCTGCGCGGGCTGCGTGCGCAACTTGTGACAAAGCAGACGCAGGAAGTCGAAGAGGACCTCAAAACACTCACTGCCCTCGCAGAAAAAATCAGCCAGCACGAGCATGAACAGCCCGCTGCGCGCGCAAGGCTGTTCGGCTACCTGCTGACTCGCGGCGAGCTTGACTATGTACTTCGTGACCCCGGGCAAGGACACATCGAGTCTTGGACGCCCCAGTCTCCCGCGACTCCGATCAATATGTTCTTCCCGCAAACCGAGCCGCTTGGCGCGCCTCGTCAAATGCTTAATATCGACATGGAGGGCAGTCGATTATCGCTTGCGTGCGATCAGGTTCAGGGGCCAATGTGGATCGAATTGCGCCACCCCGCGCCGACAGAGCACGGATTCGCTATGCGTATCGAGGGTAGTGGCGTGTGCGTCATCACGCCGCAAGAACTGCTTTCACATTGTCGATGAGGCGCGTCGCCCCAAGTCGCGCTGCGCCAAGTACGCGCAGCTCATCGAGATCTTCCGGCGCCTGAAGCTCGCCGCCTCGGATTGCCACATAGTCGGGCGCCCAGCCATCGGCTTCGAGCGATTTCATCGCGGCCCGCTCAAGCGCAGCAAAGTCCCGGCGCCCGGCCTCAAGCTGATGCTTGATGGCTGTGAGTTCGACGTACAGCGAAGGCGCTTGGCGGCGCGGCGCCCCGTCAAGATACGTATTGCGACTCGACATGGCGAGCCCGTCGTTCTCGCGCATGGTCGGCACTGACACAATCTCAATCGCAAGATTCAAGTCAAGCACCATGCGCTTGATGAGAGTGAGCTGCTGATAGTCCTTTTCGCCAAAGCAGGCGTAGGCCGCGCCTGTGAGATTGAAGAGTTTGAGCACGACCGTGCATGCGCCGTCGAAGTGCCCCGGTCGATACCGACCGCAAAGATCAGCCGCGAGCGGCGGCAGGGAAACCCGCGTCGGCGATTCGACGCCGCCGGGATACATCTCACTGACGCTCGGCGCAAACAAAAGCGTCGCGCCCGCATCTTCAAGTTTCGCCACGTCTTCGTCGAATGTGCGCGGATAGGTGCCGAAATCTTCGCCTTGGCCGAACTGTAACGGATTCACAAACAGGCTCACCCACACCTCATCGGACTTGCCTCTCGCGGCATCAACGAGCGAAAGGTGTCCGTCGTGGAGGTTGCCCATGGTCGGCACGAGGGCGATCTTGCCTGCGCGGGTTCGCGCTTTCACAAGGCCCTTGCGCTCGCGCTCGATCAGCATCTCAGGCAAAACAGTGCTCAGGTGCTGGAAAAGTCCCGGCCTCCACCGCCTGCACATAGGCTTCGACCGCCTCTCGAATAGTGCCCGTCTCGGCGAGAAAGCTCTTCACGAACTTCGGCGGCTTGATACCCGTTGTTTCCATTCCCAAGAGGTCGTGCAGCACCATGATCTGCCCGTCGGTGGCCGGCCCTGCGCCAATCCCGATCACCGGCACGCCACTTGCCTCGGTGATTGTGGCGGCAAGGTCAACTGGCACGCATTCGAGCAGCAGCATCGCTGCGCCTGCCTCTTCGAGCAGCTTGGCTTCTTCGAGGATGGTCGCGGCTTGGTCGGGGTTGCGCCCCTGTACGCGATAACCGCCAATACGGTTGATTGCTTGCGGCGTCAAGCCCATGTGCGCGCACACGGGTATGCCGCGTTCGGTTAAGAGGCGTGTGCTCGTGGCGAGCCATGCGCCGCCTTCGAGCTTGACGATGTGCGCGCCGTGGCGCATCAGGTGCGCGGCGGACTCAAGCGATTGCGATTCGGAGGCGTAGCTCATGAACGGCAGGTCGGCCATGATGAGCGCACCTTGATTGCCGCGCTTGACGCAGTCGAGATGGTAGGCAATGTCGTCCACTGTCACCGGCAATGTGCTGTCGTGGCCTTGCAGCACCATGCCAAGCGAGTCGCCGACAAGAATGACCTTGATGCCTGCGGTGCTCACAAGGCTTGAGAAAATCGCATCGTAGGCGGTGAGCGTTGCAAACTTTTCACCACGTCGCTTGATGGCATCAAGCGTGCTCAAGGTCGTCTGGCGCTGACTGGCCTGCGCGGACATGGCAGCCTCCCTTCCATATGTGGTTGCTTGTGGGGTCGCTATTGTAGGGGAAGGTGCTCTTAGTTCGAGCAGACATGTCGATGGTTTTCGGGGGCGGTCGATAAGGAAGCTCTGCATAACAGAGTTTCCTTAGCGGCACATGGATGTGCCGCCGAATTCAGTGCCTTAAGGCATTGAATTCGTGAGCATAGCTTCAATCGCAATTGAAGCTATGCGAGTCTGAACAAGTCCAAGGATGGACTTGTTCAGAACATACATAAGGGTATATTGTCCAAAGCGCGAGGTATCTTCACCCCAAAAGCAAGTCATGGACATCGAGAACACGCTTTCCGCGGCGCACAAGGATGCGCTAAGAAAATTTGCTCGCATGGGAGAACGCCGCGAGCCCCTCGCATTCGTTGGTCGTCAGAGTGTCATGCAAGATATTGACAATCAGCTGCAAGAGACCGCTGACGCCAAGAGAACGCTGTCCAACGCAAGGGTCATTCAAGGCCCGCCGGGATCTGGGAAGACATCGATCCTCTCTGAACTTGAGAAGCGCTACGCGAACTGCGGCACTGTGGTGCCTATCCGCTTGTTCGGGGAAGAGCTCAGAAACCCCGTTGCGGTCAGCACTGCGATCATCGAAGGCTGTGGTTTGGATGCGAGCGTGCTCGGTCGTTCGCACTCAAAGAGCGTGTCTGGAAGAATCGGCGTGCGTTGGATTGGCGCTCAAGGCAGCTATGGGTCACAGAGCACAACGCCCCAGGACAGGCTTGAACGCGGGGTGCCGGTCTTGAGGCTGCTTGATGACTATATCGACCTGCCTGCGGATACAACGTTGCTTGTGCTTGTCGATGAAGCGCAGCGCATCCGAGCAGACCGAGATGACGATATCAACACGGTGGCGGTGGCGCTCGCCGATGGCAGCACAGGCAAGCTCACAACCTTCACTGTGTTCGGCGGCCTGTCCGACACGGGCGCTCGGCTGACCGAAGCGGGAGTCTCTCCGAGGATCACGCAAGGCGCAAAGCATCGATTGAGTTCATTGGAAGAACCAGCGGCGCGACAGCTCGTATCCGTTCTCTTAGAGCATGAACGCTTCGGCTTGATGAATCTTGATGAGCGCGCAAAGGCGTTCTTGACAGATGCGATGATTGCCGCAAGTGAATGCTACCCTCGCCATTTGTACGCATATATGCAGAGTCTTGCGCTCGCGTTCTCAAGCGACCAGAGGCACATCGATCTGAATCAATTGCTAGAGACCGGACACGCGCTGCGCATTGACTACTACGACGATCTCTTAAGTTTCGCGAGCCTAGAGAGGTATGCGGTCGCCATTGCCAAGCTGCTTGAATGCAAGTCACAGGGCGAAGGCTTCACTTATGACGAAGTCGAGGAAACAGCGATTCGTCAATGCGGCATGTCGTCTGAACAAGTCGCGAATAGCTACGAGAAGGCAATCCACTGCGGCATATTGGAGATCGACACTGCCTTGCCAATTCCAGAAAGACATCTTCGCATTCCTATTCCTTCGCTGCGCACCTATGCAGCGGTCGGATTTGATCGCACTCGAGCATTAGGCTTGCTCTAAGTAAGCTCTGTGATTCAGAGCTTCTCCAAGAAAATTACCGTTTTAGGACTTCGCCGCGTTGCCCCTCAGCGCGCAAACCAGCAAAATACGCGCTTCCTCCTCCCATGCAGGTCAATGCTAGAAGCTCGTCAACGTCGCGAACGCGCAAATGCCATTCGAGTGCTCTCCATGGATGCCGTCGAGGCCGCCAAGTCAGGGCATCCAGGCGCACCCATGGGGCTTGCTGACATCGCCGAAGTCCTGTGGACCGATGTCATGCGCTTCGCACCCCAAGACCCAGATTGGATCGACCGTGACCGTTTTGTGCTCTCGAACGGCCATGCCTCGATGCTGCTGTATTCGGTACTGCATCTGACCGGATACGATCTTTCAATCGACGAATTACAAAACTTCCGACAGCTTGGTTCCAAGACGCCTGGCCATCCAGAATTCGGGCACGCCCCCGGTGTCGAGACGACGACCGGGCCGCTCGGCCAAGGCTTCGCAAACGCCGTTGGCATGGCACTTGCCGAGAAACTTCTCGCTGAAACCTTCAATCGCGAAGGTCATCAGATCATCGACCACCGTACCTTCGTCATCGCCGGAGACGGCTGCCTCATGGAAGGCGTGTCGCACGAGGCGGCGTCGTTTGCTGGCACCGCGGGGCTTGGCAAGCTCATCTGCATTTACGATGACAACAATATCTCCATCGACGGCGAAGTCGGTCCATGGTTCACCGAAAACATAGCGAAGCGCTTTGATGCCTATGGCTGGCAGGTGATCGAAGACATTGACGGACACGACGCTGAAGCGGTGCGCGGTGCGATTACCGCCGCAGAAGCTGATCCTGCGCGCCCGACGATGATCTGCTGCCGCACTCAAATCGGCTTCGGCTCTCCCAACAAAGCTGGCAGCGCGGCGACGCACGGCGCGCCGCTCGGCGAAGACGAAGTGGCGGCGACACGCCAAGCCCTCGGCTGGCATGGGGGCAAATTCGAGGTGCCAGAAGGCATCAAAGCCGCATGGAATCAATGCGCACGCGGACAGGAGATTGTGAGCGAATGGCAGCACCGCTTCGATGCCTATGCGCGTGACTATCCTGATCTCGCACGCGAGCTCGCAAGGCGTATGCACAGGGAGCTTCCCGATGGCTGGAGCAATGGTCTCTCGGCACTCGCCAAGGAGGCGCAAAGCGCATTGACCCCGCTAGAGACGAGAAAGGCGCTGACAAAGAGCCTTGATGCGGTGGTTGATCAATTGCCGGAACTGATCGGCGGCTCAGCAGACCTCTCAGGCTCCAACGGCACCAAATTCAGCACCGCGCGTGCGCTTCACATCGATTCTCCCGATGCAGGCGCAGCCAACTATGTGCACTGGGGCGTGCGCGAATTCGGCATGACGGCGATCACCAACGGCATGCTCTTGCACGGCGGCTTGCGCCCCTTCTCAGGCACGTTCCTCGTGTTCATGGAATATGCGCGCAATGCTGTGCGCCTTGCATCGCTTATGAAGCTGCCGAACATTTTTATCTACACGCATGACTCGGTGGCTCTTGGTGAGGACGGACCGACGCATCAACCGGTCGAGCAACTCACCAACCTTCGCACCACACCTCATTTGAGCGTCTGGCGACCTTGCGACTTGGTGGAAACCTGCGTGGCGCTTGCACAGGCCATCACGCAAGACAATCCGACCGCGCTCATTCTCACCCGCCAGAAAACGCAAGCGCAAGAGCGAACCAAAAGTGCATTCGATGCGATTTCGCATGGCGGCTATGTGCTCATGGAAGAGGGCGACGCACTTGACGTGGTGGTGATCGCAACGGGTTCGGAAGTGGAAATCGCATCTACTGCGGCGCGAGAGGCAGCAGCGCAAGGATTGGGCGTGCGCGTCGTGTCCATGCCAAGCACAAGCGCGTTCGACCGCGCGCCGCAAGCGTATCAAGACGAGGTGCTGCCGCCGGATGTCAAGGCGCGGGTGGCCGTTGAGGCCGCGCACCCCGACTATTGGCGTCGCTATGTGGGACTCGATGGCGAAGTCGTGGGCGTTGAGACTTTCGGCGTGTCGGCGCCGGGGGCGGTTGCGCTTGAAGCCATGGGGGTGACAACCGAATCGGTGCTGCAAGCCATCAAGCGGGTCTGTTCTTAAGTGGACATCCCACGCATTGACTCTATCGATGTTCGCAACAAGCGCGTACTCGTTCGCGAAGACCTGAACGCGCCAATCGAAGATAGCCGCGTGACGAGCGATGCGCGCCTGCTCGCGGCCTTGCCAACAATCAAACAGCTGCGCTCACAGGGTGCAGGTCGGATTCTCATAGCGTCGCATCTTGGCCGACCTGCGATCGGCGATACGCCTACAACAGCGCCCCAATTCTCACTTGCACCGGTCGCTGCAAGGCTTTGCGAGCTTATTGACGAACAGGTCGAGCTCGTTGATTTTGAACGCGCATCGAACATGAAGGCGGGCGCTATTGGCCTGCTCGAAAACGTCCGTTTCCTGCCCGGCGAAACAGACAATGACATGGTGCTCGCAGGCAAGCTGGCAAGTTTGTGCGATGTCTTCGTCATGGATGCCTTTGCGACCGCGCACCGTGCGCACGCTTCCACCGCTGGCGTGATTGACCTCGCCGCAGTCGCGTGCGCAGGCCCGCTCCTGCTGCGCGAGCTTGACGCATTGAGCCTTCTGCTTGAAGCACCGGCGCGTCCTTTCGTAGCGATGATTGGCGGCGCGAAAGTCAGCACCAAGCTCGGCGTGCTCGACCGACTCGCCGAGATCGCCGACACCCTAGTGGTCGGCGGCGCTATCGCGACGACATTCCTGGCGGCGGCGGGACACCGGGTCGGCCGATCGCTCATTGAAGACTCCATGCTCGACGAGGCGGGGCGACTGCTTGCGTCGTGCCAGCCTCTCTTGCCGGAGGACTTGGTCGTCGCAAGCGAGGTGCGCCCGGGTGTCGAGACGCGAATCGTGCCAGTTGATGGCATCGCTGAGGGCGACATGGTTGTCGATATCGGCCCTGTGTCGAGGATGCGTCTTAGTGAAACATTTGACGAAGCTGGCACCATTTTGTGGAACGGGCCTGTCGGTGTATTCGAGATTGACGAGTTTGCTGCTGGCACAAGGCATCTGGCACGAAGCATCGCCAAATCCAAGGCCTTCTCGCTTGCAGGCGGCGGCGACACGCTCGCCGCCATCGACAAGACTGGCGTTGCCGAATCCATCTCCTATATTTCCACCGGCGGCGGCGCGCTGCTCGAATTTGTCGAAGGGCGCACGCTCCCCGCTATTGCATCACTCCATGCGCGGGCGTGATAATTCGCTTTTCTTAGAGATCAATCCTACATGTCTGTCATTAGCTTGCGTCAATTGCTCGATCACGCTGCGGAAAACGACTACGGCGTGCCTGCCTTCAACGTCAATAATCTTGAACAAATGCGCGCCATCATGGAAGGTGCCGATGAGGTGGACAGCCCGGTGATCGTGCAGGCCTCTGCCGGTGCGAGAAAATACGCAGGCCCGAACTTCCTGCGCCACCTGATCCTCGCATCGGTCGAGGAATTCCCGCATATTCCGCTGGTCATGCACCAAGATCACGGCGCCAGCCCCGCTGTCTGCCAGCGCTCGATTCAGCTCGGCTTTAGTTCCGTGATGATGGACGGCTCGCTGATGGAAGATCAAAAGACGCCAGCGAGCTACGAGTACAACCTCGATGTCACGGCGCGCGCGGTCGATATGGCACATGCGTGCGGCGTATCGGTGGAAGGCGAGCTCGGCTGCCTTGGGTCCTTGGAGACCGGCGAAGCAGGCGAGGAGGATGGCGTTGGCGCTGAAGGCACGCTGAGTCATGACATGCTGCTCACCGATCCCGAACAGGCGGCCGACTTCGTAGCGCAAACGAAGGTCGATGCGCTCGCCATTGCCATCGGCACCTCGCACGGAGCATACAAGTTCAGCCGTCCGCCGACTGGCGACATTCTGGCCATTGATCGCGTGCGCGAGATCCATGCGCGCATTCCAAACACGCATCTCGTCATGCACGGCAGCTCGTCTGTACCGCAGGATTTGCTCGCACAAATTAACCGCTACGGCGGCGAGATACCCGAGACCTATGGTGTGCCCGTGGAGGAAATCCAAGAAGGCATCCGCCACGGCGTCCGCAAGGTCAATATCGACACCGACCTTCGCTTGGCAGCGACTGCCGCCACGCGCGAGTTCTTGGCCACCAACCCGCGTGAATTTGACCCGCGCAAATATCTCGGCAAGCAGCTTGTGGCCATGAAGGCAATCGTCAAGGACAGGCTCGTCGCCTTTGGATGCGCTGGCCAAGCGTCAAAGATTCAGCCGCGCTCACTCGAAAAGTACAGCACCATGTACGCCTCGGGCGAACTGGCGCCTGTAGTGCATTAGCCTACTTCGATCATCTCGAAGTCAGCTTTGGCAACACCGCATTCTGGGCAGACAAAATCTTCTGGAATGTCCTCCCAACGGGTGCCTGGAGCAAAGCCCTCATCTTCATAGCCCTCGGCTTCGTCATAAATCCATCCGCAGACGATGCATTGCCACTTTCGCATTTGGTTCTCTTCTTGAGGCATGTGTGAAAGTCGTACAGAATAAACAATTTTCGCGCCTGCTCAAAGTGTGGAGACTGGTGTGACGAGCATTGCGGCTCGCTTCAGTGATTATGCCGACCTCACTCGTCAGCAAACGCCGGTCGGCTGGCTGCTGCTGCTGTTCCCGACTGTGGCATCGCTCATCGTCAGCGCCCCCGGCTGGCCTGCTGCGCAGACAGTATTGATTTTCACGCTCGGCGTGTGGCTGATGCGCTCAGCTGGCTGCGTCATCAACGACATTGCCGACATCAAGTTCGACGCCCTCGTTTCGCGCACCAAACATCGGCCGCTCGCCGAGTCGCGCGTGTCCCGAGGCGAAGCCCTCATCCTGTTCGCGGCTCTGATGGCACTTGGCGCGTGCTTGCTTTTTCTATTGACGCCCGCCGCCGCGCTCACCGCCGTGCTAGCCGTGCCGTTGATCATCGCCTATCCGTTCGCAAAGCGCGTAACCAATCTGCCTCAGCTCGTTCTTGGCGTGGCCTTTAGCTGGGGCATTCTGGTGGCGTCAAGCGAAGTCTCTGGAGGTATCTCACAAGCCGCGCTCATCCTGTTCGCAGCGAACTTCCTCTGGATTCTCGCCTACGACACCTTTTATGCCCTGCAAGACCTGCCCGACGATCAGGCGATTGGTGTCGGGTCGCTCGCCACTCGGTTCGGCATTGAGGGGGCGCTTCGTCTCATCAAGCTCTGCCAAGCAGGGATGCTCGCGTGTCTTGTGCTGCTCGGCGCGACCTTGGCGTTCGCTTGGCATTACTACCTGTGCCTGCTCGCCATGCTAGCGCTGTTCGCCTATCAGCATCTCGTGCTCGGCAAGGAGGCGAACCGCGAGTGCCTCGGGTATTTGCGCGCCTTCAAACACAACGCTTTCGTCGGGGCCGTCATGCTGCTCGGCATCGTGGCGGGACAAGCGTCGCTGTGAGACGCATTGCCGCGGCCATTGACCGCTTTCAGGACCTTCTCGGTCAGAGTCTTTCCTGGCTGACAGCCGCGATGGTCGCGGCGACCGTCGTCGTCGTTGCACTGCGCTACGGATTCGGCATCGGCGCCATCGCGCTACAGGAGTCCGTGATCTATATGAACGCACTCGTGTTCTTGGCAGGCGCCGCGTGGACCTTGAAAGAGAACCGGCATGTGCGCGTGGACATCGTCTATTCAAAGCTCTCTCCAAGACGACAACAGCTCGTGAATCTGATCGGGCATCTGGTGCTGCTCGCACCCATGTGCGTGGTGGTGCTGGTCTGGAGCTTCGATTGGGTGCTGGCAAGCTGGCGAATTCGTGAAGGGTCGCCAGAGGTCGGCGGCATACCGGCAGTATTTTTGTTGAAGACGATGATCTTGCTGATGCCGATACTGCTGCTTGTGCAGGTCGTTTCCGAGTGCATCAAGATCGTACTGGCGATCCGCAGCGATGATTGAACTCATCCCGCTGCTCATGTTCACCGCCGTGTTCGCGGCGCTTATTCTTGGCTATCCGGCGGCGGCGACGCTCTCCGGCGTTGCCTTGGCGTTTGCTTTAGGCGGCGCGGTATTCGGCCTGTTCGAGCTCGCTGACCTCGGCTTCCTGCCGGGGCGGCTGTTCGGCATCGTCACCAATCAGACGCTGCTCGCCGTACCGCTTTTTGTATTCATGGGCGTGATGCTCGAAAAGACGCGCATCGCCGAGCGCTTGCTCGCCTGCCTCACCGGGTTGATGAGCGGCGCACGCGGTGGCCTCGCCTGTGCGGTGATCCTCGTCGGCATGCTCATGTCGGCAAGCACAGGCATTGTCGGCGCGACGGTTGTCACCTTGGGGCTCATCGCCTTGCCGACCATGTTAAAGGCTGGCTACGACAGTCGCACCGCGACCGGCACTATCGCCGCCACCGGCACCCTCGGCCAGATCATTCCGCCATCGATTGTGCTGGTGCTGTTGGGGGATGTGCTTTCGAACGCCTACAGCCAAGCCCAGCTCGAACAAGGCATCTTCGCGCCGCAGACTGTTTCTGTCGGCGACCTGTTCGCGGGCGCGCTCATCCCGGGGCTTTTGCTCGTGGTCTTCTACCTCGCGCTCATTCTCTTGACGGCTTGGCTGAAACCTGAGCGTTTGGAGACCGACGCCAAGCACATCGGCAAACGACCGAGCGCAAAAGAACTCAGCTTGGGGCTCGCGCCACCGCTTGTACTCATCGTCGCCGTGCTCGGCGCCATTCTTGGCGGCTATTCGACCCCGACAGAGGCGGCAGGCGTCGGCGCTTTCGGTGCTGTGCTGCTCGCCCTTGCCTATGGTCGGCTGAACCTGATGACGCTGCGCGAGACATCGCGCGAGACCTTGAAGACCAGCGCCATGGTGTTCTTCATCCTGATCGGCGCGTCGATTTTCTCCCTGGTATTCCGCGCCTATGGCGGCGATGAGCTGGTGCGCGCCGTGTTCGACGACATGCCGGGCGGTGCGGTTGGCGCACTCATCATCGTCATGGTCGTGCTTTTCCTGCTCGGTTTCATCCTGGACTTCATCGAAATCACGTTTGTGGTTGTGCCGATTGTCGGACCGATATTGCTGGCGATGGGATTTGACCCTGTGTGGCTCGGCATCATGATCGCCATCAACTTGCAAACATCTTTCTTGACGCCGCCCTTCGGCTTCTCGCTGTTCTATCTGCGCGGCGTCGCGCCAGCTTCGGTGACGACGCCAAGCATCTACCGAGGCGCACTGCCGTTCATTGGACTGCAGATCTTGATGCTTGGATTGCTTATTCTCGTACCGGAACTGGCGACTTGGCTGCCCGATGCGTTACGGTGAACCACTCTGCGCATTTTATGCTGTACGAGTTCAGAAACATTTCGGAACTTCCTCCCCGGGGTGTAGGCACATGAACTGACCGGATGGAGACCTTCTGATATTCTAGTTCCAACGGTCAAGAGACCGGGCCTTAACCCCTCTGCGTTCGTAGGCGAATTTACATTTTTCCACCTCGGAATGCCTGCCTCGCGATGTGCGTGCAGATCAGATATTATCTTTCAACTCATAAGGAGACATCATGCCGAACATCCTACGGATCGAAATAGTCTCCGCTTCCAACCTGTGGCCTGATAAAGGCGCGAGCAGGAATTAATCCTAGCGTATGTTTAGTCCCGAGTTTGATCAACGCTTAGAATGGCCGATGACCATTTCCGCAGCGAGGCCATACACGAATGCGTTACTAGCCATTCAAGGGGCCACTCGGGCTTATGCAGGAGATATCCGGATAGAGGACAGCCCGCAATCTGTTCGCGCAGTCATTAAACCCTGCTCTCCGGAAGAATTGGCGAAAGAAGCGTTTGCCAATTCGCTCGCCAAGGCATTGGGATTAGAAGCGCCAGATCAATACGTTGTGGACATCAGTGATTTCAGGGAGTGGGAAAGGCGATTTAAGCGAAGGTATGTTTACGCATGCTTTCTTGTACATAGTTGGAGCAAGTATGACCCGAGACTACTCCGATTCACCCTTAGCTCTACAAACCCGCTGCTGAAGTGGAAGCAGTTACCGCTCGCGGTGTTGTTTGACGAATGGATAGCGAATGGCGACCGCACACCGCAGAATCTGATGTTTTCTGGAGTAGATCAATTTATGTTGATCGACAACGAACAAGGCTTTCCCGGACACTTGAGTGCGTCCGAGGCACAGGGGGCGAATTTTCTGGCATCGCACTTTTTCAATCAGCAGGATGATGCCTTGAAGCAAAGAATGCAACAAGTATTTAGAGCCATTCAGCAGGCAAGGATGATTCGGTTCGAATCACTTGAGTTTCCGGCTTTGCGAATGATTACAGGCTGCCCGGAGCAAATCGAACGTTGTCGAGACTTTGTCCAGCAAAGATGGCCTCACCTTCCAGACCTCTTGCGCGCTCGATCAGAAGTTCTCGGCCCGGATCTTTTTTCTATATAGAGCGGGTAAAATACACTATGGGAAAAATTAACTCGATAGGCCATGCCAAAATTCAGTGGGCACCAATCTACGTTGAGCCACTGCACGGTTCCGGAGAGCGAATCACGATGGGGGTTTGTGCGATTGTCCGAGGCAAAGATCCCATATTCAGGCTGTCAGCCGACAGCAAGACGCTTCGTCGAATTTTTCACGCACAAGAATACAAATACCTTTCCGAAGCCGCAGAGATGGTTGGCGAGAGCTTCCTCGACCAAGCAAGAAAGGGGGTTTCACTAGATGATTGGATCCCTCCGCTTGCGGGGGTTGAGATCGGCACCGCAAACACTTCGGAAGTTTCCTATGATCATTCACAATTGGAAGAGTTTCTCGCCAGTGCCATGCGACTCACCTCGTGCTTGTATCACCCGGAAACAAGCTCAAGCCGACGAGTGAACTGGTCTAAGTCTATCCGAGAAACCCTCACGGGGCTCGATAAAAGACTCGCACCAATGCTCAATGCGAAAGTATCCTTGGCGAGATACGATGTTGTTTCCGAATTCGAGTTCCTAAGTCACAGCTATGCGGCGAATCTCGTGAGCTTCGGCAGTAGACGCATCTCTGATGTCCTGAAAGAAGCGAGAGCGAAGGCTTGGAGCCTTGATCAACTTCCATATGCTCCTGACTTGCTGTTCAGACCTGCTAATCGGGAACTCATTGCTGGAATCTCTAGTTCTATGGATGAAAAAAAGAAGGCCGAAGAGGCTTTGGACGAGATGTGTCAGGAAGCAGCAAGGAGGAACATAGGGGTCGTCACATTTGACTCTCCAAAGGAAGCCGCAACGCACATCTATGATATGTATAGCGAAACGGCTTAAAAGTTTCCACATCTTTGCCCTGATGTGTTGGGAACCGAGAAACGAACAAGAACACGCAACGTTGCTAATGTTTTGCGTCACTGCTGTCCCAACAAAGTACTAAACCCTGTTTGTAAGCTTTACGAACCGGGTATTGCTCTGCGACCCTTGCAATAAGCTCAAGAGCAACATCTACACGCTTGCGGAACTTCACCGCAACAACAAAACCTAATGTCGTGCTTGCCGCTGGGATGGTCGGGGTCATCGGAGGGTAATGCCGCCCGCGGTGGCGGCCAGAACATCAACAGATGAACACGCGGACGTTACAGATTAAGTGTTCTACAAGCGAACAATTCTATGTGTTGCCAACACTCTCACATTGCCATTCATGCGTGGCCAAGGACTTGAAGAAGGGCGTAGCCTTGCTCGCCCATTCAATGCCTTGTGGCACGGAAAACTCTGTTTTAAGAGTTTTCCTAAGTGCGAGAAGCCTCTTCAATAAACGTCAGAAAACTCGGTGGCTCGCCGCCGCCAAAGACCTCAAGGGCGGCTCCGGACACATAGGCGGCGCGACGTGAAGCGAGGTAGAGGCAAGCATTCGCAATGTCATCTGGCGTACCCATGCGACCGCTCGGCAGGCGCGCCTCAAGTCGCTTCATGCCCTGTTCGCCGCCATAGTGCGCTTGCGAGGCTTCGGTCTTGATGAGTCCTGCAATGATGGCGTTGACACGCACATGCGGCCCCCACTCTTGTGCGAGCGAAGTGGTGGCGCTCAGGAGTCCGGCCTTCGCCGCGCCATAGGCCACCGTGCCCGGCGAAGAGCGAGTCGCAGAGACGCTCGCGATATTGATGATCGATCCTCCGGCTGCTTTGAGCGCCTCAAAGGCGGCTTGGCTTATAAGGAGTGGCGCAAGCAGGTTGAGGCGCACAATCGATTCGGTGAATCTCGGCGAGACGGTCGCCGCATCGGCGGCCGGGCCGCCGCCTGCA
The DNA here is from genome assembly GCA_028283025.1 of Pseudomonadales bacterium. Taxonomy (GTDB): domain Bacteria; phylum Pseudomonadota; class Gammaproteobacteria; order Pseudomonadales; family Azotimanducaceae; genus Azotimanducus. Next base: position 17,705 of record JAPYNO010000015.1, read on the forward strand.
TTGTTGATCAGGGTGTCGAGCTTGCCGGACTTGTTCACAACCTCTTGTATGAGCGCCGCGCAGCTCGAAGGCTCGCGCACATCGGCTTCGATGAACCGTGCGGCCCAATTCGCTGTATTAGCATGGGCAGGGGCAGGTGCTTTGCGCGCGCACACATAGACCTCCGCGCCAGCATCGAGAAACGCACTCGCAATGCCCCGACCAATGCCGCGCGTGCCGCCTGTAACCAAGACAGTTTGTCCTTCGACACTAAACATGTGAACTCCGATTGAGTGCCCACTCATTCTTGCGCCAAATCAAGCAATTCGCAAGAAAAACAGCCTAGAAGTTCCACAATTCGCAAAATCCTCGGCGTAAATTGCGCGAATGGGTGAAATTGTGGAATAGTAGCAGCCTCCCTTCTCATAGTCTTGGCATGTCTGAAGTCCCACAGCTCGCGCAGGCGGTTTCGCAATGCGCAGACCTCATTGCCTCACATGCCGATGAAGGTCGCTCGGCGCGCCAAGTGCCGGGCGAAGTCATCGAGGCACTCAAGACCTCGGGCTACATGCGCGCTTTGCTGCCCAAGCAATGGGGCGGACTTGAGGTGGCGCCGAATGAGTTTTTTCAAGCGAGCATCAAGATCGCCGAGCAGGATATGAGCACAGCATGGATTGCGGGCATCATCGCCGTGCACGCCTATCAGCTCGCGATCATGGACACTGAGGCGCAATCCGATGTTTACTGCGACGACCCCAATACCTTAATATCAAGCTCCTACAATCCTGTCGGCGGCAAAGTAGCGCCCGCGACCGGAGGCCTCATGCTGTCAGGTCGATGGGGCTGGAGTTCGGGTTCTGCCCACTGCGACTGGGTGCTGCTCGGCGCCATCGTGCCCGGCGAAGGCTATCGCACATTCCTGGTGCCACGCGCCGACTATGCGATCGAGGACACCTGGTTCGTCTACGGCCTACAGGCGACCGGGTCGAACGACATCGTCATTGAAACGCCGGTATTCGTGCCACATCACCGCACGCACAAGCAGATGGACGGATTCAACTGCGAGCACAGGCAAACGAATAGGCTCTATTCGATCCCTTGGGCGCAGATGTTCATCCGCGTTGTCAGTACGCCAGCGATCGGCGCTGCCAAGCATGCCGTGCAAGTGTTCGTCGGCAATTGCGAGAATTCAAGCACCGATCCGACGAAACTGCGCGCCGACCCGGACATCACACGAAGAGTCGCCGAAACGCTCAACGACATCGACGAAGTCGAAACCATAATGAACCGAAACTTTGATCGAATGCTCGCGCAGGTGAGCGCCGGCGAAGACATTCCGCTGCTTGATCGCGTCCGCTATCGCTATCAAGCAAGCATGGTCATCGACCGCATGGCCGCAGCAGTGGATCGCCTGTTCGAGGTCGCTGGCGGGCGCAGCGTGTTCGATGGCGCTGAAATCCAGAACATCTGGCGTGACATTCATATCGCACGCGCACATGTCGCCAACAATCCTACGGGGTTTGCACGCAATTTTGGCGCCATGGCGCTCGGCGGCGACAACAGCGACTTGTTTGTATAGGCATCACCATGAGCGATCAAGGACCGCCGCGCGGCGAGATTGTTCAGGTCTTTGAGCTTGACATCCACTATCACAGCTACGGGCCTGAGTCTGGCGACGCGGTCGTGTTCGTGCATGGGAGCGGCCCCGGCGCAAGCGGCTACAGCAACTTCAAAAACAACATTGATGCCTTCGCCGCCGCTGGCAAGCGCGTCATCATTCCCGACCTGCCTGGTTTCGGCTACTCATCCAAGCCGACTGACCGGGACTACACCACCGAGTTCTTCAGTGCCCAGCTTGTCGGCTTGCTGAACTCTATTTCAGTACCTCGGTTCACCCTCGTTGGCAATTCCCTTGGCGGCGCCATCAGCATTCGCATCGCGCTCGATCATCCGGAGCGTGTCTCGAAGCTGATACTCATGGCGCCTGGCGGTATCGAAGAGCTCGAAACCTACCTCGCCATGCCAGCCATGGCGGAGATGATCAACAATTTCGTGGACGGCAAGCTTGATCGCAACGGATTGCGCCGCGTGCTCGAGACCCTGGTCTTTGACCCTCGGCATGTGACCGACGCGCTCGTCAGTGAGCGCTGGGCGATCCTGCAACAGCAGCCACCTGAAGTCCTCGCGCGCATGAAAGTACCGAACATGGAGGATGAGCTTCCGAAAATCGAGTGTCCGGTGCTGAGTTTCTGGGGCGTGGACGATGCGCTTCTGCCGGCAAGCAGCGGCAGCAAAATCACGCGCGCTTGCAAGCCGAGCCGGCATATTGAACTCGCCGAGTGCGGCCATTGGGTCATGGTCGAGCATACGCGGTTCTTCAACGCCGCCTGTCTCGATTTTCTTGAGCACGACTGATGCTGAGCAGCCCGGAGGCGCGATTCGCATGACCATCAAGTGTGCCATCTTAGGTTCGGGCAACATCGGCACCGATCTGATGATCAAGATCAACGAGGCATCTGACGAATTGCAGCTCGCGCTCATGGTCGGCATCGAAGCGGATTCCGAAGGGCTGCGCCGCGCGCGCGAACTCGGCATCGCCACCTGCGAAAACGGCATTGACAGCGCACGCGACCTCGCTGCTTGGTCCGAAGTAGGCATCGTCTTTGATGCGACATCTGCCAAGGCGCACGCCCGTCACCATACGCTCTGCCGCGAAGACGACAAGCGCATTGTCGATTTGACGCCCGCTGCGATCGGTCCCTATTGCGTCCCTGTGGTCAACATGAGCGAGCATCTGGAGATAAGCAATGTCAACATGGTGAGTTGCGGCGGTCAGGCGACGATCCCCATGGTGCATGCCGTGCGCCGCGTCTCACAGCGCGTTCCCTACGCTGAGATCGTCGCATCGGTGGCATCACAAAGCGCCGGACCGGGCACGCGCGCCAATATTGACGAGTTCACCGAAACCACGGCGCGAGGCCTTGAAGTGGTTGGCGGTGCTGAACGCGGCAAGGCCATCATCGTGCTCAATCCGGCTGAGCCGCCGATGATCATGCGCGACACCGTCTACACGCTCTCAATTGGCGCGGAGCAAGACGAGATCTCGCGTTCAGTCGAGGACATGGTGCGCAAAGTTCAGCAATACGTGCCCGGCTACCGACTCAAACAAAGAGTCCAGTTCGAGCGCTTCGGCAGCAATGATCCTTTGCGCATCCCAGGCATGGGCGAATATGAAGGACTGAAGTCCACGATCTTCCTTGAGGTCGAGGGCGCAGGACATTACTTGCCGAGATACGCTGGCAATCTTGACATTATGACCTCGGCGGCACTCTCTGTTGGCTCGCGAATTGCCACGCTCGCATTTGGACACTGATATGCCCGTGATCGATCCCGCCCGCGAGAAGCTCTATGTGCAAGATGTCACGCTTCGCGACGGCATGCACGCCATACGTCACCAATACGGCATCGAACATGTACAGCAGATCGCCAAGGTGCTCGATGAAGCTGGTGTCGATGCCATTGAAATCGCGCATGGCGATGGGCTGAGTGGTGGCAGTTTCAATTACGGATTTGGTGCGCACACCGACTGGGAGTGGATCGAGGCGGTCGCCGATGTCGTGACTCATGCTTGCGTAACGACTTTGATTCTGCCCGGCATCGCCACCAAGAAAGAACTCAAACGCGCCTTTGAGGCGGGCGTGCGCTCGGTGCGCGTGGCCACCCACTGCACCGAGGCCGATGTCGCCAAGCAGCACATCGAAATCGCGCGTGGACTTGGCATGGATACGGTGGGCTTTCTGATGATGAGCCATATGATCGAGCCAGAGGCGCTCGCGCGTCAAGCCAAGCTCATGGAGTCCTACGGGGCGCAGTGCGTGTATGTCACCGATTCTGGCGGCGCGCTCGATATGGATGGGTATCGCGAGCGACTCGAAGCCTATGATGCCGTGCTCGACAAGGCCACCGAGCGCGGTGTTCATGCGCATCACAACCTATCGCTTGGCGTTGCGAATTCAGTTGTTGCCGTGCAAACGGGCGCGCGCCGCGTTGATGCATCGATCGCGGGCATGGGCGCCGGTGCTGGCAATGCGCCTTTGGAGGTGTTCATTGCCGCGGCTGATCGCAAAGGCTGGCAGCACAGCTGCGATCTGTTCAAGCTGATGGATGCCGCTGAGACGCTTGTACGCCCACTGCAAGACCGTCCGGTGCGCGTTGATCGTGAAACTCTGTCACTCGGCTATGCTGGCGTTTACTCGTCTTTTTTGCGTCACGCCGAAAAAGCGGCCGAGGACTACGGACTTGATGTGCGCGAAATCCTCGTCGAGCTCGGCGAGCGGCGCATGGTCGGCGGCCAGGAAGACATGATCGTCGATGTCGCGCTTGACCTTGCGAAGGAAACAACAACATGACCAATCAACTGCCCATTTCATCGCTTGGCTATGTGCGCATCGGCATGAATGAACCACAAGAATGGGCTGACTTCGGCGAGGCGATCCTCGGGTTGCAGGCAAGCCGGGCGACGGACGGCAGGGTTCAATTGCGCATGGATTCGGCGCCCGCGCGATTCATCGTCGAACCTGCAACGCGGCCAGGCTTCATCGCCGCTGGCTGGGCCTGCGAGCACGATGACTTCGACCGACTGGTCGGGCAGCTTGAGCGGGCAGGCATCGCGCTGACCGAAGGGACTATGGAAGCGTGCGAGCAGCGTAGCGTACAGGGGTTTGTGTCTGGATTCGACCCCTCCGGCAACTGCTTCGAGCTCTATCATGGCCGCAGCCAAGCTGCGGATACGGCCTTTGAATCGCCCATTGAAGGCGTTCGGTTTATCGCGGACGAGCTTGGCCTCGGTCACGTCGTGCTGCCTGCGCCCGAACACACCGCGACGAGCGATTTCTATCAAAGTATGCTCGGCTTTGCGATGAGCGATGCCTTGACCTTGCCGCCGCCGGTTGAAGGCGCGCCGGAAATGATCGTCTATTTTCTACACGCCCGCAGTCCGCGCCATCACAGTCTTGGCCTTTTCAACGCACCCGTCCCGTCGGGCATTGTTCACCTCATGGTGGAAATGACGAGCCTCGATGCTGTGGGCTGCTGCCTCGACCGCGTGAACGCCGCTGGCTATCCACTCACAGCGACGCTCGGCAGACATCTCAACGACGGCATGGTGTCGTTTTATTTTCTTGCGCCGGGCGGCATTCCCATTGAAGTCGGCTATGACGGCAAGCAGTTTGACTGGTCAGATTTCGAGCCGACGGTCAGCACCGTTGGCGATATTTGGGGGCACGAGTACCAGTTTGCAGATGAATAAGACCGCTTCAATTGACGAGATCGCCGCCGAAGTCGAATCCGGCATGACCATCGGTATTGGCGGCTGGGGCGCGCGTCGCAAGCCTATGGCGTTCGTCCGGGCGCTCCTGAATCGGCCAGTGAAAGACCTCACACTGCTCTCCTACGGCGGCCCCGACGTTGGCATGCTCGCCGCAGCTGGAAAGCTCAAGAAGCTGGTGTTCGGCTTTGTCTCTCTGGACACGCTGCCCTTGGAGCCGCACTTTCGCGTGGCGCGACAAGCTGGCGCCTTTGAAGTCATGGAGCTCGACGAAGGCATGTTTCAGCTTGGCCTCAAGGCCGCAGCGGCGCAGCTGCCGTTCCTGCCAACCCGTGTCGGCATCGGTTCGGATGTGCTCACCCATAACCCCGAGATCAAAATGATCGAGTCGCCCTATTCGGATGAGTCGCTCGTCGCTGTGCCTGCATTGGCGCTCGACATGGCTGTGTGTCACGTCAATCAAGCCGATGTGCTCGGCAATTCGCGCTTGAGCGGCCCGGATCCTTTCTTTGACGAATGGTTCTGTCGCGCGGCGGACAAGGCGTTTCTCACCAGCGAAGCCATTGTGCCAACGAGCGCCTTCAACGATGCCATGATTGCCTTGCAAATGCCGATCGAGCGCAATCTGGTGCAGGGCGTCGCGCTTGCTGAACTCGGTGCTCACCCGACTTCCTGCGCCCCGAGCTATGGCATTGATGTCGCGCACCTGCGGCAATACAGCGCCGCCGCCAAAGGTGGCTGGACATCATACTTTGACGAATTCATCGCTGGTAAGGACTTGCCCGAGTACATCGCGCTGTTCGGCAAGGACACGATCAATGCCCTGCCGCTGCCGGTTTTCTAGGCGACTGAGATGACCCCTTCGCTTGTCGATCTTTGCATCTCGGCCGCATCAGAGGCTTTTCGCGGTGACGGCGAGCGTCTCATCACCAGCATTGGCCTCGTGCCGAGACTCGCCGCATCGCTCGCGAAATCGACCTTCGAGCCAGGTCTTATGATGACCGAAGGCGAAGCCTATCTCGTCAGTGAGCCGGTGCCGGTCGGCCCACGCGGCGACTACCGCCCGAAGATCGAAGGGCTGATGACCTACAAGCGCGTCTTTGACATTATTTACAGAGGCAAGCGGCACGCGCTTGTGACACCGGTGCAGGTGGACCGTTTCGGACAAATGAATATCTCCGTGATCGGCGATTACCACGCGCCGAAGACGGCGCTGCTTGGCGTGCGCGGCTACCCCGGCAACACCATCAGCAACGCCAACTCGATGTTCGTGCCAAGCCACGATACGCGCACGTTTGTCAGTGGCGAGGTCGATATGGTCGCTGGTATCGGCTACAACCCTGCCCGCTGGCCAGATGGACAGCCACCCAAGCACCTCGACTTGCGGCGCATCGTGTCCAATCTCGCCGTCATGGACTTTGGCGGCGCGCATCATGCCATTCGCGTCGTCAGTCTGCACCCAGGCGTCACCTTTGACCAAGTGCAGGACAACACGGGCTTTGCGCTTGAGCGCATTGCTGGCCTTGGCGAGACACCGCCGCCAAGCGATGCTCAGCTCGAAGTGATTGAACGGCTCGACCCGCACGGGCTTCGCTATTCGGTGTTCCCGAAACGCTAGGGAAGCTCTTGCAGACGCCACTGACAGACACCCTCGGATGCCGCCATCCCATCATTCAAACGGCGATGGGCTGGGTGGCAACACCGGACTTGGTGATAGCGTCTGTATCCGCAGGCGCGTTCGGATTTCTCGCCGCTGCGGTGATGACCCGGCAAGCGTGCGAAGACGCGATCAATATGATCAAGCAGCAGACATCGGCACCATTCGGTGTCAATCTGCATTCGTTTCAGCCGAACATTGATGCCATCGTCGATACTTGTATTGACAGGCAAGTCGCGGCGGTCTCATACGGGCGCGCGCCGTCGGCCAAGCTCATCAAGCGCGTCAAGGACGCTGGCATCAAATGCGTACCGACCATCGGTGCTGCGAAACACGCGAAAAAAGCTGTTGATCTCGGCGCCGACATGCTCGTCTGTCAAGGCGGCGAGGGCGGCGGTCACACCGGAGATACGCCCACTTGGCTGCTGCTCGCCGAAGTGTTGGACATGGACTTGAATGTGCCGGTGGTCGCATGTGGCGGCTTCAAGGACGGGCGCGGACTTGCGGCGGCGCTGACCTTTGGTGCGAGCGGCATCGCCATGGGCACGCGATTTCTTTTGACAGCCGAGAGCCCAACGCCGGATGCCACCAAATCCCGCTATCTGCAATCAAGAGTCGGTGAGATTAAGGTGTCTACACGCCTCGACGGCCTACCGCAGCGCATGATCATGAATCGCCGCCTGCAATCGCTTGAACGCGCGTCCTGGCCGAGGCTGCTCGCCATTGCCATGCAAAGCGGCTGGCGCTTCAAAGCAGCGATGCAGCAGAGCATGACGGAGATGCTGAAAAGCGCGTGGCGCATGGCGAGACACTCTGATCTCAGCTTCGCACAGACGCTGCTTGCCGCCAACGCGCCGATGATCATTCAGCAGGCGATGGTCGCAGGCAAGCCAGATGACGGCGTATTACCGAGCGGGCAGGTTGCGGGACTGATCAATGACCTGCCAAGCTGTGAAGCGCTCGTTGACAGGATAATGCGCGAAGCCAAGTCCCGCCTCGGCAATGGAGACTCATATCATGCCGTTTAGAACCGAAGTCAAGGGCCGCGTCGCCGAACTCATTTTCGACCACCCGCCGGTCAATGCCTTCACGAGCGCCATGTGGATGCAGTTGCCGGCACTCATCAGCGAGCTTGGAGCGCGTCAAGACCTCGCTTGCATACTCATTCGCGCTGAGGGGCGCGGCTTTTGCGCGGGTGTGGACATTAAAGAACTGGCAGCGGATGCGAGTGCGATTGTCGATGTCAACAAGGGCAACTTCCTCACCTTCAAGGCCATTCACGAATGCGAAATTCCGGTGGTGAGCGCGCCGCACGGCTTTGTGCTCGGCGGCGGCATCGGTATTTGCGGCGCATCCGATGCCGTCATCGCCGCGGACGACGCCTACTTCGCGCTGCCTGAGATTGATCGTGGCGCCATGGGCGGCGCGGCGCACATGCAACGCATGTTTCCGCACGCCAAGGTGCGCGCCGCCTTTCTCAGCGGTGGGCGCATCAGCGCTCAGCAAGCGGCGAGCCTCGGCGGCATTGAGCGGGCGGTGGCGCGCGAATCGCACATGACCGAGGCGTGCGAGTTCGCGGCGCTGATCGCATCGAAGTCGAGAGACGCTTTGCGAATCGCCAAGCAGGCGCTCAATGGCATTGAAGCCTTTGATGTGGATCGAAATTACCGATGGGAGCAGGGCTTCACCTTCGAGATGTACATGCACGGCGATAGTCAGAAGGCGCGCGACGCCTTCGTGCAAACGGGCAAGGCAGCGAAGTTCGACAAGTCATAAGCTATGAACAGGAAGACACGCAAGCATGAGTAGTCGTCTTTGCCAAGGCCGAAGCGCGATCGTCACCGGCGCGGGCGGCGGGCTTGGCCGCAGCTACGCCAAGGCGCTCGCCGCCGCTGGCGCGAGCGTCATCGTCAACGACATCAAAGCCGAGGCCGCCACTGAGACGATGGTGCAGATCCGAGATGCGGGCGGGATTGCCGAAGTCAACTTGAACGACATCACCGACCATGAGGATGCTGACCGCATCGTGCAGCAGGCGATTCAGTCCTTCGGCGACTGCCAAGTCATCGTCAACAATGCCGGTATTTGCCGCGACCGCATGTTTGCCTCCATGAGCCCCGACGACTGGGATGAGGTGATCGCCGTACATCTCAAGGGCCACTTTTGCATCAGCAGCCACTTGGCGCGTCTCTGGCGCAGCCAATCGAAGGACGGCAAGGCCGTCTCAGGGCGCATCATTAACACGAGTTCCGGTGCCGGCCTGCTCGGTTCGATTGGTCAATCCAACTATTCAGCGGCCAAGGGCGGCATCTTGAGCCTGACGCTTGTGCAGGCCGCCGAGCTCGCTCGCTATGGCGTCACCGTCAATGCGCTTGCGCCGCAGGCGCGCACCGGCATGACCAAGGATGTTTTTGGCGACATGATGAAAGTACCCGACGATGGCAGCTTCGATGTGTATCATCCGGACAACGCAGCGCCCTTGGTCGTGTGGCTCGCAAGTGAGGCATCAAGCCATGTCACAGGCCGATGCTTCGAGATATTCGGCGGCAAGCTCTCGATTGCCGATGGCTGGTGCACAGGCCCGGTGCGCGACAAGGCCGCGCGCTGGGACGCTGACGAATTGACGGACGCGGTCAATGATCTTTTGGCGCAAGTCGAACCGCCACAGCCGGTGTATGGAAGTGAGTGAGATGGATTTACGCGCGGCACCCCACTATCCCGATGCCCACGACCTCTTGCAGGGTCGCAGGGCGGTCATCACCGCCGCTGCGGGTACAGGTATCGGCTTCGCCACCGCCAAGCGCTTCGCTGAGGAAGGCGCCGAGATTCTCATTTCCGACAGCCATCAGGCGCGACTTGAGCAGGCCGCCGAGCAACTGTCCACAGACACCGGCGCGAGGGTCGAGCTGTGCCACTGCGATGTCACCTGCCAAGCCGATGTGGACGCCCTGTTCATCAAGGCGCACGAAGCCTTTGGCGCACCGGATGTCGTCATCAACAATGCCGGACTCGGCGGCACAGCGAATATCATCGAGATGAGCGACGAGACGTGGCTCAAAGTGCTCGACGTGACCTTAAATGGTACGTTTCGCATGACGCGCGCGGCCATGCAAGCCATGACCGGCGCGGGCGGCGTGATTGTCAATAATGCTTCGGTGCTTGGCTGGCGCGCGCAAATTGGACAGGCGCACTACGCCGCCGCCAAGGCCGGCGTCATGGCGCTCACACGATGCGCCGGACTTGAGGGCGCATCGCTTGGCATCCGCGTGAACGCAGTGGCGCCAAGCCTCGCCATGCATCCGTTTCTTGCCAAGGTGACGAGCGACGCGCTGCTCGCCGAATTGACCGAACGCGAAGCCTACGGACGGCCAGCCGAAGTCTGGGAAGTCGCCAACGTCATCGTCTTCTTGGCATCAAACTACTCAAGTTACATGACCGGCGAGACAGTGGCCGTGTCCAGCCAGAGGGCTTGAACGAGTGAACATCGACTATGCTGAACTTGCGAACCATGTCGGCGCAGCGCTCGGCCCGAGCGAGTGGATGGTGATTGATCAAGCGCGCGTCAATCTCTTTGCCGATGCAACGGGCGACCATCAATGGATTCATGTGGACGAGGACGCTGCGCGGAACGGCCCGTTCGGTGCGACCATCGCGCACGGCTATCTGACGCTGTCGCTCGTCAATCGCTTCCTGCCCGAGCTGCTCACCGTCACCGGCACGTCTTTTGGTGTCAACTACGGCTGCGACAAGGTGCGCTTCCCAAGCCCGGTCATCGTCGGCTCAAGAATTCGTGCGCGCGGCGAAATCGTCGGCGTGGACGCAGTCAGTCAAGGCACGCAGGTGTGCGTCAGGGTGTGGGTGGAGATTGAAGGGCAAGATCGACCGGCGTGCGTGGTGGATACGCTGAGCCGATTCTTTGGGTGACTTGTTCAGGCGAACAGGATCCGCTGCTCAAGCAACGTGCGAATATTGCGCCGCCTGCTGGCGATCAGCAGCACATACACGGCCTCTTCGTTCGTTCGGTAGATGATGCGATACGGTTCTGAGATCACCTCTCGGCAAGTGCGCACGCCAATTTCAAGCAACTCCGGCGGGTGGTGTCCTCTCTTCGGGTTTTCGTTGAGGGAATCGGCGATTCCCGAACGACGCGCTCAGCTTGCGAAACGCCCCTCCTGCGACAGAGGAAGTCAAAAATCTCCTCAAGGTCGCGCTCGGCATCTTCAGTGAAGAAAACCTGAAACTTCATTCACTCTCTTGGCGACGCGCCCGTATTCGCACAAAGACATCTTCCGCGCTCGATACGCGACCGGCATTGATCTGCCGCTCTCCGAGCGCGCTGATCTTCAGCAGCGCAAGTGTTTCCTGCGTTCGTTCATAGTCATCGTAGGATTGCAAGACAGCTTTGGCTTCGCCGTTCTGCGTAACAACGTAGGTGCCTGGTTGCTCGCCAACACTACGAACGATGTTCGCCGCGTTTGCCTTCAAGTAGCTAATGGATTTGATGTGCTGCATCTGGGTGCTAAGTGCTAGGCATTAGACTGAATTAGAAACCGTATATAGGCTACAAGTCAACAGGCAGTGTGTTTGAACCTGACGCTAACTCCGTTCGTGTAGTCGGCTAAGTAGTTTTATGGTCAAGTGCTCTAAATCTCCGTAGCATTCAATATGCGTCCTTCAGATTTGCGTATCGAGCACTAACCCCTACGAACCTGAGAAGCACTACGGTAAGTACCCAAAGGAGGTTCGATTCGATATTCAGGCTTCACTTCGACCCCTAGCTTTTTAAGTTGCCGTTCCAATCTCTCATAAGCGTTGACTGTATTGAGGTCAATGCACGGGTTTTTTGCATAGAGGTGGGAGCGGGAAGCTCCCGAATCTTTTGGTTGGGACATTTTAGAAATATTTCCGAGTGTGTACGAAGCTGTATACCTGCTGACGGGCCATGTAACCCGTCAATAGACTAATTGCACTCTTTGTGGGAGTTCTGGACTATCACGTGAGTGATCGATTCGTAAACCGCCTTCATCACGAAGCGTTTTCATGTCAATCGCCCTGTCATGCGAATGCCATCTATCGGCATCACTCCCCTGAGTTCTCTTCAACATACTCCTCCGTACTCGGATCCCAAAGGGCGTAACTCCACTCACCCGCTTCTGCCGCAGAGGGCTCAATACTCTTTGCTGCCACCCATCTTTTGGCTGGTCGTTGACCGGGCTTCGGCGGAGTCTCGATCTGATACATCAAGTTACCCTCCATAATGGTTGGCTGAAGCACCTGAACCTCCATGGCCATTTGTCCTGCTTGGTGGTAGCAAACTCGCGAGCGGCGTGTGAAGACCTGCATCACACCATCGTGCGACTCCACAGGTGCAACGGGAATCGAGCTCGGTGCCGAGAAAGCAGAAACTGCTTTTGATATCGCCTGAACAGTAGACATATCAAGTTCTTCGTCCTTGCTATCCGAGTTCTGAATGGCTTTCGCGAGCTGTTCGACTATCTCGGAGAAGTAGAGAAAAAGTCGCTCTGTTAATCGAAGACTGCCGTAGGTTTCGTCATAGATGGCAATCGAGTCGCTACGAACTCCACCGCCCTCAGCTAGCCGAACACATATATTCGAGGCTGTGGCGCTTACATCGCGGGAAGCTATGCTGTATTCGCGAACAAACACCTCACACAGCCTATCAGCGAAAGCTCGTCTGATTTTGCTTTGTTTGAACACGCCATCATGAAGACATAGCACAACACCGGTGGTTCGGAAGTTCCGCATTCGAGGCTTCAGGTTTGGGTTTTTTTGCTGAAGCTCCCTGTAAGTATGGACTTTTCCTGATTTCTTATCGACGTAACCTTCCACTCTTTCCGTGACCTGCATCAGGCATTCGACCAAGAACCCGTATTCGCTCCGAACAAAATGATTCGCTTGAATGTCCGCCGCGGTAGCTCCGGCATTGACCCATGTCGTGATTCGAGGGTTTGTCTGGCGATGTGGTGAGGTCGCCTTTACCCGAATGAAGGACTCGAAGGAATTTGTGTGCCAAGCCATAATTTCGTATGCCCTAGTCAAGTGGAGATAAGTTGCTCCTGGATAACATTCTCGTAGTGCCTGTTGCTGGCTGACCTCGCCAATGGAGTCGGCGTTCGCATGTGCTTTGATTTGGAAGTTGGTCTCGCCGACATTACGAAGCGGGTACCCATATTGTGGTGAGTCACCTCCCAATGCGGTGATCGCGTCAAATTCAGGTGGGCGGTTGCCTGCTGGCCGAGCAGCGGCATGGATATCTGAGAAGCCTGTAGGCCAACCCACTCTTGTTGGGGTCTTTGGTGGTGCGTTGATCGATTCCAGTTCTTCGACAAGACAACGACCATGTGCAAACTGCATAAACCTGTTGTCCAAGTATAAGTAGGAGGGTTCTACCGACATCTCATGATATTCATGGAAACTTCTCCCATAGCGCATGAAGCAATCCCGTGGTCCAATAACCACAAATGCACCCGGTGCCATGCGCCCAACCCTGCCCAGTCTTTGTCGGTAAGCTTTGCGGGTACTCGGTACGCGGATATTGAATCCAACCCGAAGATGCGGGATGTCTATTCCCAACTCGAGGGCGGAAGTAGACACGATTCCACGAAGGCAGCCTTTCTTTAGGCATTGTTCGATCCTTGCGCGGTCCGATCCATCGTATCCCGCACGGTAAGGAAGAACGTCTGCATTATCGATGAGATCTTCAATTCTGTCCCCTGCACCACTGCGGCTAGAAATTGCTAGCCCTTCCACGCCCTTTCTAGAATCCAAAAACGTTATGAAGCCGCCTTCGGTCCCATTCGCAAGCATCAGCTCATGAAGTTCTTTGGCCACAGCGGTTTCTCCACCCTCCGGACACTCGACATGGGCAACCAAACGCTCATATTGAGGGGATCCGTCTTGATCGTGACCCACGGCAGAGAAATTCACACCGGTGAGTAGCTTCAAGTGCTCACATGGCTCTTCTATTGTTGCTGTCGCCGCCACAATTTGCACTGGGCGAGCTTGTGATTTTCCCAGAAGGTGATTCCTAGCGGACACCAAACGCCGGAAAAAAAAGGAGAAGTTGCTGCCGAAGATCCCTTCGAGTACATGTGCCTCGTCCATGATCAGCGTTGATAACGAGCTCACAAAGTCACGAATAGGAGATAACGATAAGCGTGACATCAACCAAGCATGGCAGACATCCGGGGTCATTGCGACTATGCGAGCGTTATTCAGTATTTCTTCTCTGTCTCTGACCGGGACAGTCCCATCAACACGACCAACATATTCATCCCTTAGACCAAGCTCACTGGCCATTTGCTTCCAGCCAAGGATTTGATCTGCGGCTAGCGCTTTCAGGGGATAGAACACCAACGTACGGGCATTTGGATCAAGGAGCGTTTTATGGAACGCCAAAGATCGAAAAATGAGACTCTTCCCCGAAGCTGTGCCTGTGGATACCACGACGTTTTCTCCATTGCCGAGCATGTCGAGAGCTCTCGCTTGGTGAGACCATAGTCGTGCGCTGCCGGTATCCCCTTCCTTGAACTGTTTGTGAAGAAACATCCCCATTCGTGAATCAAATAGAAAGCGAGGAATGCTTGCATAACTAGCTTCTCGGGCTGGCAACTTGAATTGTTCCACGACGGGTAAGTGTCCGTCGTTAATGAGATTTTGAACAGCTCGGTACATGACCCACAGCATATATGAAAACTACAGCAATGGGAGCCAATTACATATTCAACCATGGAATTAACTCGTTATGCATTTGGCGCACATCTCAGATTCTCTTGCCCAAGGTTCGCTGGGAAGGAGCCGGATCAGCTTTCCGACAACTGTCTGTCCCGCCTCCAATGGCTCCACTGAATCAGTTGAACAGGTTGCGACAAAATCCGTAGGTTGTGAATCTTACTACGAACTGGCAGAGCCGTTTCCCCTTGCACCCCTATCAACCAAATTCCACCTTGTACGCTGGCAGCGAATCGACAATCTCGCGTCCCCACGCGCTGTTGGCGGCGCGGCTATCAAGGAGGGTGATGCGTCCGTAGTCGTTCTCGTTGCGAATGAGCCGGCCGCAGGCTTGACGGAGCTTGAGTGACGCATAGGGCAGCGACAAGGCGCGAAACGCATCTTCATTCTGCGCCTCGTACCATTCGCGCAGCGCCCGTTCGACGGGGTCGGTCGGCACCATGAACGGCAGGCGAGCGATGATCACATGGCGGCAGTATTCATCGGGCAGATCAAGGCCCTCGGCGAGGCTCGCCACGCCCATCAGATAGCTGCGCTTGCCGTCGTCAATGGCGTGCTTATGCGTCTCGACAAGTCGCGCCGCCGCAAACGAATCCTGAACGAGCATGTGTTTGCGAACCTTGGCTGGCAGGCGCTTATGCACCTCGAAGAGCTGCCGCCACGAAGTAAAGAGAATCAGCCCCGAGCGCTCTTCACGCATCAGGTCGGGCAGTGCCTTGATGATATCGCCCGTATGTGCGCGAGCATCGCGCGGATTCGCCATGTACTTAAGAATGCGCAGGGTCACCATGTCGCGATAGGGGAAGCTGCTCTCGATATGTGTGAGGCGGGCGTCATCGCCGATGCCGGTCTCAAGCTTGAAGGTGTCGAAACTGCCCATGCCACGCAAGGTTGCAGAGGTGCAGACCACGCCATAGGCTTGCGACCAGAGCGTGCCATGCAAGCGATCGCCTGGAAAAAGCGGCGCGCTGCGCAGCCCAAAGCGTTGTGCGCCGCCGTCTCCGGAGGCGCGGATCGACCAGCGCACGCGCTGCTCAAGCAGTGTTGGCGGCGTCTCTTTCGCATTGTCTGGCGCATGCGTTGGCGGCGGCGAAAAATCGAGCATCACGCTTGACTGCGCATCGAGCGCCGAAGCCTGCTCGCGCAGTTCGATCAGCAGGGCTTCATGGCGCATGCGCGGCGCGTCCGAATGCTTCTCGTCGAGTTCGCTCTCGATGGCTTCGACGAACTTCCAAGCCTGCTCCGCCAGCACCCGCAAATGTGCGCTCAATTCCTCGCACAGAACGCGCATCTCATCGGGTAGGCGGCCCGCATCAAAGTAGCACAGCCCTGAATCCTTGTGATCAGACTCAAACTTCAGGCGCGAGAGCGCATCAATGAGCAGACCTTCGGGCGATGCGAGTAATTGCTGCTGCTCGGCGAAGATATCGACTGATTCACGCAGCGCGCGATCTTCACCGAGCAGTCCCGCCGCCCTTCCCAAGGTTTCGCCCACTTCGTGGGCAAACGTTGCGAGCCCACTTGGATCAGCCGCGCAGGACGCCCAGCGGCGCGCCTTTTCGGCCAAATGGTGCGCTTCGTCAATCACAATCAACACATCTTCCAACTTCGGCAATATCACGCCACCGCCGAGTGTGAGATCAGCAAGCAACAGATCCTGATTAACCACCATGAGGTCGAACTCCCGCGACGCATCGCGTGCGAGAAAAAAAGGACACACACGGAAATGCGCGCAGCGATCCTTCAAGCAGCCAACGCGACTGTTGGTGAGTTCGCGCCAGAGCAGCGAAGGCAGCGCTTCAGTCCAATTGTCGCGGTCGCCATCCCAAATGCCGGCATGCCAAGCTTCAGCAAGGGCAAGCATAAGTGCGCTCGAATCGCTGTGTGCGCTCCTGCCTTTCGATGCGTCTTCAAAGCCAAGGTCGCCTTGCGCGCTGGCGCGCTTCTGATCAAGTTTGAGCGGACACAGATAGCGCCCGCGCCCTTTGACCACCCCGGCTTTGATATCGAGCGCCGTGTGCACGGCGATATTGCCAAGTTCGCGTAGTACCTGCTCTTGCAGCATCACAGTGCTGGTCGCCACCACAAGCTTCTTATCGAGCGCCTCTGCGCACACTGCGCCTGAGAGCAGGTACGCGAGCGTCTTGCCAGTGCCTGTTCCGGCTTCAATGGCGGCGAGCCGCTCACCGTCAGCCTCATATAGGAATGTCTCAGCGATGGCGCGAATCATGTGTAGCTGGCCTTTGCGCGCCTCACCGCCAACACCGCGCAGCCAGTCGTGATAGAGGCTATCCAAGCGATCTAAGACTTGACTAGTGCGACTCATGCTTTGCCAAGACCTCTCGCAAGCCAGCTTCGTCGAGGACAGGCACCCCTAGGGACTCTGCCTTGGCGAGCTTGCTGCCCGCGCCCGGCCCTGCCACCACCTGATGCGTCCCCTTTGAGACTGACCCTGCCACGCGCGCGCCCAAAGCGATCAGTCGGGATTTTGCTTCACTGCGCGTCATATCTTCCAAGGTGCCGGTCAGTACCCAGGTTTGGCCTGCGAGCGGCTTGACCTCAAGCGTTGCTGTCAAGGGGTTCCAGTGCACGCCAGCGTCCTGAAGCGCACGAATTTCGTCACGATTGCGCGCTTCAGCAAAAAAAGCCGCGATGTACTTCGCACTGATCTCGCCAATATCGGGCACCGCCTGCAGGGCTTCGAGGTCGGCATCCATGAGCGCATCCAAATCGCCAAAGTGATTGGCTAGGTTGAGTGCGGCATTCTCGCCGACCTCGCGGATGCCGAGGGCATAGAGAAAGCGCGGCCGGCTCGTCGCCTTGCTGCGCTCAATGGCGTCGAGCAGTTTTTCGGCGGAAAGCTTGGCGAATCCTTCGAGCGCCTCGAGTTGCTCGAATTTGAGCCCATACAAACTTGAAGGCTGGTCGATCAATCCTTCTTCGAGCAGTTGATCAATGCGTTTTTCGCCGAGTCCTTCAATGTCGAGCGCGAGCCTCGACGCAAAATGCAGCAAAGCTTGGCGCTGCTGCGCAGCACAGGTGAGTCCGTTCATGCAGCGCAGCACCGCCTCACCTTCGGGCCTCGCCACCGGACCGCCGCAGACGGGGCACGTGCTTGGCGCTTCGATGCGGCGGGCGTCAGCAGGTCGCTTATCCTTTTGCACGCGCACGATCTTCGGTATCACATCGCCCGCGCGCAGCAGCCAAACAGCATCGCCGATGCGAAGATGCAAGCGCTCGTTGATCTCGTCCATGTTGTGCAGGGTCACATTGCTCACCGTCACACCGCCAACACGAATAGGCTCGACGCGCGCAACCGGCGTCACTGCGCCCGTCCGTCCCACAGAAAAATCGACATCAAGCACGCGCGTGATGGCTTCTTCGGCGGGGTATTTCCAAGCAATCGCCCAGCGCGGGTACTTGAGCATCGCGCCGAGCGCTTGTTGCGAAGCAAAGTTGTTGACCTTGATGACAATGCCATCGATGGCAAAGCCGAGCGTGTCTCGAATCGCCAGAATCTCATTGATGTAGGCTTTCGCACCTTCAAGATGGGGCACACAGCGCGCATGTTCGTGGGTCGGGAAGCCCCATCCTTTGAGTTTCTCTAGGGCCTGCCACTGCGTTTCGGGTGCCTCGTCCGTATTCATCTGGCCAATGCTGTAGCACAGAAATCTAAGAGGGCGCTTGGCGGTCACGCTCGCATCTTTTTGCCTGAGACTGCCAGCCGCGCCGTTGCGCGGATTGACCATCGTCCGCTCGCTCGCCGCCTCGGCCTTGGCGTTGAAGGCGTGGAAGTCCGCATCGCGCAGATAGACTTCGCCACGCACTTCGACAAGCGGCAGCGGATCGCCGTCAATCCGTAAGGGAATGCTGCGAATCGTGCGCACATTGGCGGTGATCGTCTCTCCGGTCTGCCCGTCGCCGCGGGTGGCGGCGCGAACCAGAACACCGTCCTCATAGATGAGGCTCACCGCAACCCCATCGATTTTCGGCTCGCAAGTGAGCTCGAGGTCTTCGCTCGTCTCTAGGAGCTCTTGGCAGCGCCGATACCAAGACTCGAGTTCCCCGGCTTCCTGCGCCTTGCTGAGTGACAGCATCGGCAGTTGATGCTGAACTGGCGCGAAGGCATCATCCGGTACGCCGCCGATGCGCATGGTTGGCGAATCGAGGCTTGCAAACTCTGGATGTTCGGCTTCAAGACGTTCAAGCTCGTCAAAGAGCTGGTCGTACTCTTGATCCGGAACGAGCGGATCGTCGCGCACATAGTAGGCGTGTGCGTAGCGCCGCAAGTCGTTTTGCAGGCGCTTGATGCGGGTGCCGGGCGACACAAGTAGAACAACGCTAGTCGGTCAAATCAGACCTCAGGGTCGCTTCGCGCACACTCGATAAGGGTTCACGCTTCTCATCCAAGAGGTCGCCCTCGATCTCAAGTGCGAGCTTGCGCGCAACGCTCAGCATGGCATCAAACCGCGGTCTGTCGCCGCGGCCCCTGGTTTCGAAGAAAAAGGCCACCCCGCGGGTGGTCGAAATATCTATGCTCGTGGCGTCAAAGGTCGCAGGTTCAAGTGCGTTGACGACGCTAAAGACGACTTCTCGTTCCTCGTCCTTGAGGGTGAAGACGCCGCGCTCATCGAGCACACACTCGGAGCGCGTAAGTACGCGGTTAACACCAGACACTCGAAACTCACCCGAACCTCGTGCCATGACATAGAGCACGATAATCTGCCCGACAGAGCCGCTCGTTGGGGGTTGCGAAGGTGCCTGCTGCGTTTTGGGACGCTGAAGTCCCGCCTCCGAGCGCGCGTCATCATCGCCAAAGAGACTGCCGGAGATCGTGTCCGCACTGCGCCGCCCTTGGGTACGCTTCGCCGTCGCATCAGCCGTCTGCGGTTCAAGCGACTCGATAAAGTCCATGGGGTTGAAGGTCGTGTTGCGTTCCCGCGCCCGCTGCCGGCGCTTGCTGCCTCGAGAGTTGGCCACTGCAAAACCGATCACACCAAGAATCAGCACGAGTCCCGCTGCGATCACCAAAATTTCCAATCCGAGAAGCTCCATGGGTGCGAACCTTTGATTACCTAGCCATTATGAACGCTTGAGTCGGCATATGAAACACAAGAGGCGACAAGTTTCAAGATGCCGCGAGCGATACCGCTTCCGTCACGTCCACTGACACCAGCCGCGAGACGCCCGGCTCGCGCATGGTGACCCCAACCAGATGATCAGCCATCTCCATCGTGAGCTTGTTGTGGGTAATGATGACGAACTGCACCTCACCCGACATTTCACGGATAAGCGCTACGAACCGCTTGACATTCTCATCGTCGAGCGGCGCATCGACCTCGTCGAGCAGACACACAGGACTCGGATTCAAGCGAAACAGCGAGAACACCAGCGCAATGGCGGACATGGCCTTTTCGCCGCCAGAGAGGAGCGCAACGCTGGTGTTGCGCTTGCCCGGCGGATTGGCCATGAAGGTCACGCCGGTCTCAAGCAGTCGCTCGCCGTGCATCTCAAGACGCGCCGAACCGCCGCGAAAGAGCTTCGGGAAAAGTTCCGCAAGGCCAGCATTGGCAAGCTCGAAGGTGCTGCGAAATCGCTCAACCATGTCCTTGTCAATCTTCTCAAGCGCATCCGACAGGGTGACAAGCGATGTCTCCAAGTCTTCGATTTGTGCTTGCAGCGCTTCATAGTGCTCGCGCTCGCGCTGCAAGTCACTCTCTGCGGCGAGATTCACCTCGCCGATGCGTTCCATCGCGCGCTCGACTTCCAAGCGCTTGCCTTCTAGCGCCTCCACCGATTGATCATCGAGCGCTGCCAGCATTTCCGGCAATTCGTCAGGATTCACATCGAGGCGCTTGAAGCGCGCTTCAATTTCTGCCAGCTTCGCTTGTCCTGTGCCAGCCGCCACGCGCGCATCCTCACGCTTCTCGCGCAGATTCTCAAGTTCGGATTCGGTGCTGCGCAGTCCTTGCGCGGCTTGACGCACCTCCCCTTCGACCGATTCAAGCTCGCGACGCGCGCCTTCAAGCGCCTGCTCCACTTGCAAACGCTTGGCGAGGCACTGCTCACGCTCGATTTCAAGCTTTGGCGTGTCTTGGTTCGCCGCCGCGAGTCGTTCAGCGAATTGAGCGATGCGCGCTTCAAGACGAGCTAAGCGCTCAGTCATTTCGGGCAGCGCCTGGCTTAAAGTGCTCTCGGCTGCGAGCAAGCGCTCATGCTTGATGCGCACATTCGAGAAGTCCGCCTCGCTTTCCGAAGCTGCTTGGCGCAGGTCGTTTCTTTGCCGTTCCAACCCTTGCACGCGAACTTGAATTTCTTCGCGCGACTTTCGCTCTGCATCGCTGCGTTTGACGAGCGCATCAAGTGCCGGCAAGCGACCTTCAAGGTGCAAGCGCAACTTCTCCAGATTGTCACGCGCCAGATTGGTTTCTTGAAGGCGCTGATGGGCGTCTTTCTGACGCGCTTCTTCAATTTCGCGCTTCGCCCTCACCGAGGCGCAAGCCGCCTGTGCGAGGTCAATGTCGTGTTCGATATCATCGAGTTTGGACTGGGTCTGCTCTAGTTCCTCGCGCACTTCGCTCAGCAGCCCGCGTGCACGGTCCACCGCCTGGCTGGCTCGCTCACACTCGAATTTCAGATCTTCGACATCCGGTGCGGCATCGAATGCTGACTCCGGTAAGTGCCGCCGATTGATGCGCGCCCAGTCCTTGCCAAGCCATACGCCTTCGGGACAGATAATCGACTCTCCGCTTGCGAGCGCGCTTCGGTCGCGCAGCGCATCTGTCAGATTGGGGGCGATACGCACCCCGTCAAACAGACTGCCGAGTTCCATGCCGAAAATCTCTTCAAGCGGTGATGGTTTGCGTTCTAATTCCTGAGTTACCTCGACGATGAGCAGCTCGCCAGCGCTGAGGTTCGTCAGATGCTGCGCCAGGTCTTCCACGTTCTTGGCCAGTACGCCTGCGGTCTTGCCGGAAAGCAGCGTGCGCGCCGCGGCTTCCCAGCCATGCTGTGGGTGCGCACGACTGCCAACTCGCGGCAGATGCTTTGCACCTCGCGATTCCAGCCAATCATCAATGGCCTCGGAATCCTCCTCGCCAGCTTCGCCGACAAGCGCCTGGATTGTCACAAGCTCGCGCTTCAAGCTTTGCTCCTTGGCGCGTTTGGCTTCGATGTCCGCTTCGAGCGGGGCAATCTTGGCACGCAGCTCAGTGCGCCTGGAAATCGTCTCCTGCTTGCTATCAAACAGCTTGTTTCGGGTACGCTCAGCGTCTAGCTGCTCGCGCTCAAGCGCACGCATCTTGTCAGCGTCTTGAGCCTTCGCGTCATGACTGCGAGTCTCGACGTGTGCGAGGCGCTGCTCGCCATCGGCAATGCGCTGCCGAGTGCTTTCAATCTCGGCTTCAACCAGAGCGACCTGCCGCTGTAGGCTTGGCGCTTGCGTCGTGGCCGCATCAAGCTTGGCTCGCTGCGCCTGCAAGCGCGCTTCAAATGTCTCAAGCGCCGTTTGATGGCGGTCGCGCTCAAGCTTGGCATCGCTGACGACATTCTGGTGCTTGACAATGGACAGCTTGGCCTCGGCAAGACGCCCTCGCGCATCGGAGACATCTTTCTCCAAGGATTCTTGTTCGGCCTTTGCAGCGCCTAGGTCTTGATCGTGCTGCTCGCGCGAACGGGCAAGTGCGCTGATGGCGCTCTCAATACGCGACAACTCGGCACCGGCATCATAGTAGGCGCCACTCTCTTCATTGACCTTGGCGCCCGCAGCGTCGCGGCGCACGAACAGCGCGTCGCGACGCGATTCCTGCGCCGCGCGCTTGGTCTCGCACTCATCGACCACCGCCTCGCTTGCCACGACTTTCTCTTCGATGCTGGCAAGTTCGGCTTTGGCAAGCTGCTGGCGTGAATAGATTTCACACGCTTCAAGTGTGCGCTGCCTTGTCACAAGCTTGCGATAGCGCTTGGCGCGCTTGGCCTGGCGCTGCAAGTTGTTGATGCGCTCCTCGCGCTCGTGTCGCAAATCGCCCGCACGCTCCAAGTTGAGCTTCGTTTGCTCCATACTGAGTTCAGTTTCGCGGCGGCGCTCCTTGTAGCGCGAGATGCCTGCCGCCTCCTCAAGATAACTGCGCAGCTCTTCGGGTTTGGCCTGCACAAGATCAGATATCTGCCCTTGCTCGATGATGGCGTAGCCCTGCGCCGTGAAGCCAGTGTCCAAAAACACATCGAGCACATCTCGCCGCCGACATCGAGTGCCATTCAAGCGAAAGACAGATTGCCCGTCACGCGAGATTTCACGCCGAACCGAAAGCTCGTTGCCCGCTTCACTGAGGCGGCCAACCTGCCCGCTGACTTCGTCGAATATGAGTTCGATGCTCGCGAGGTCTGAGGTAGGACGAGAATCGGAACCTTTGAAAATGACATCTTCCAACACCTGACCGCGCAGGCTCTTGGCCGAGCGCTCACCGATCACCCAGCGAACGGCATCGATGACGTTGGATTTACCCGCCCCGTTCGGGCCTACCAAGGCGGTGCGATTGGTGGGAAGGTCGATAACCGAAGGGTCTACAAAGGTCTTGAACCCAGAAAGTCGTATT
Source organism: Pseudomonadales bacterium (assembly GCA_028283025.1). Taxonomy (GTDB): domain Bacteria; phylum Pseudomonadota; class Gammaproteobacteria; order Pseudomonadales; family Azotimanducaceae; genus Azotimanducus. The sequence continues at coordinate 41,013 of JAPYNO010000015.1, forward strand.
TGTTGCAGGCGCATAGCGTGAGCGGCTACCCTGCTTTGCTCTTGGAATCACTCTATTCGGAGGATTCAGCCGCTTGTCGCGCCTTGAATGCGCGCACTTGGCTGTTGAAGCTCTCTGCGATCATGGTGAGCTGCTCGACGCCGTTGTTGTAGAGGGCTGTGAGACCAGAGTCCTGCTCCGGGGTAATCTCGTCGCCGAGCGAGGCGATGACATCTTCAATGCAGGCAAGCGAATCTTGCATGGCAACCTGGTAGTCGCGGACAGCGGCACCAGACTCTGCGAGCGCGGCCTCGGGCGCTTCAGCACCGCTGGGGATGACAGGGGGTTCGGGAAAGGCGCACTCATCGACATTGACGTCACTGACATGAATATCTGAATCTGATGGCTCGCTGAGCGCGAAGGACGCTTCGGGGGAGAGGAGCGCATGAGCGGGCATGCTCAGGGCGACAACGAATAAGGCCAAGGCGGCGGCACTCAAGGACTTCACGTTAGGACTCCCGCTTGCATAAGAATTTGGTAGCGGGGGCAGGATTTGAACCTGCGACCTTCGGGTTATGAGCCCGACGAGCTACCGAACTGCTCCACCCCGCATCCGAATCGCCTATTGTAGCGAAAAACTGGCGAGTGTGTGCTTTTTCGCACTTTTCGCATTCAAGGCTATTCACGGATGGCATGGCAAATCTCCTACATAACGCTGCGCAAGTACCTACATCGGTTATGGGAGATGTCGCAACACGACCCTATCTGCATTTGCAGACAATAGCGCCTCGTTTCACAAAGCAGATCGAACATGTCGCTTGAATATGCACCAGAGGGTCGAAGACGGTGGCCTGAACCCTTTGCAGAAGAGGCCGCGACGCTCGCCAACTACAGGGAGTTGGCAATCATGTACCGGGACTTCATCAAGTTCTTCGCGAAGTGGGGCTACCTTTCCGTCCTCAAGGTCGTCCTGCGCATTGTGGAGTCGAGGGTCAGAGCAAGAGCCAAAAGGCAAGCCTCCGGTTGAATTGACGCTCGACGAGGCATCGTCGCACAGAGCGCACAGAGCACGTTATGCCGAGCACGAGACCGACACTCGCGAGGTCTTCGGGGAAGGCTTTGCGATCAAACGCTCAATTTACTATACTCATGCGCCACTATGCCCGTTGCCTCCTAGCCTGTGACAAAAGAAGAAGTCATGGAAAAGATCTTTGCCGACCCGGAAAAGGGCAAGGTGGTCTATGAGGACTTCATCCCACCGCTCAAGGATGACGGCACCTTTGAGCAGCTCACCCCATATGAACTGAGTCTCTTGTACACGCCCAAGGACCACCCTCGGGAGTTCATTTGAGGGTTGTCAGTGGAAGGCTTCGCAGTTGACACCAACCTGCTGCTGCATTCGACCCCAAGACGATTGCTTTGCGGCATCGCCTTGGAAACTGGCCAGCAAATCCATGTCCTCCCCGAAGTTCACAATGAGGTTCTGCGGGGGATTACGCGGGTGGAACGCCAGCGGTTCGAAAGGCGGCGCAAAGAGCCGCTCGCCAAGCGCTCCGCACAAGAAGCCATCGCGCAGATTCGTGCAGTGGAAGATGCGGCGACAGACTGGTACTTAAGCGAGTTAGAGAGAGGTGATTCACCGTTGAATCTGGCCTCGAAAAGTGAAGAGGACGTTTTTGAGATCGAGCGAATTGCCTCCGAATTGCCGGAATTAGCCTTCCAGAAGAAGCGATCATCGGAATCTGTCGCTGGCGATACGCTGGTCGTCGCAGAAGCGGTCTACCTTGATGTTGACCTCTTGAGCACCAATAACCTCAACACGATCAATCATGGATTGATCAACCGCTGGCTTCGAGACAAGGGTTGGAACCGACCTCTTATACTTGATCCATCGCAAACGCTAGAACGTCTTTCGAGCGGCAGTGTGCGGCAGTGCTATCTGTGGCTGCTTGCCCATACCATGAACATCATCCATGAAACTGATGAGGAAAACCATCATGCGTTCCAGCGTGCGCTCAACAGGTTGGAAGCGAGCGGATTTAAGCAAAATACTAATGGCTTCGAAAGCGTGCTGTGGAATGCGAAGGAGTATTACAAGCGCGACTTCCGGTTTCAAGAGAACTTGAGGTCGGCATTTGGCTTGCCAGCAAGACAAGCCGCCTACGATGCCGAGATGCGCCTTATTGAGGCGGTTCGGCGTGCTGCGTGACGTCGCTCACGACGGTCGATACCAAACCGGCGAACTCCAAGCGCGCTCTTGAATTGTTGCGTGTAGCTGCGGATTCGGCGCAACACCGCTTCGGATGGCATCCCAGGTAGACCAGCGGCAAGTCGGATTCTCAAGAGCGCGCACATAGTAGAAGGAGCGCACGGCGGCATCGAATTCAGGGTCGCTCCAGTTGGCAGAGAGTGACGCCGCACCGATATCGGTCGAGACCTCGCAGGTCGCGAGATCAACGCTTGCGCCGTTATCTGGGCACCTGTGCGTTTCGGCGTCGGGCGAGCGGCCATCCGAACAGGCGATGTCGAACACTTTTTCTTGCATCTCGCCGCCCGCGATCCAGCCTTTGACGATCTGCAATCGTTCCAAGGGCGCGGAGCCAGCATCACGCGATGCCCACACGACGAAGCTCGGCGCCGCGTCATCCTTCGCGATAAGGTCGCCACCCATTGGCACGCCAATCTGATCAGCCTGTTCAACGCCGTCGGCGCGGGTCGCAATGTCATCAGGGAAGCCGTAGCCGGCGAAGAAGCGAAGCAGCATGCGCGGGCCCGATGTCGAATAGGTTTCCTTGCGCCGGAACGCATCGAAAATAGACTCGCGGGTGTTCGACTCGGCCCAAGCGACGGCGAGTCCAGATGCGCCGAACTCGCTGTTGCGTGTCGATGTGAACATGCCCTCGCCTTCTCCGGCGCCCGGCACAGGGACAGAGCCTCTTTGCGCGGGCGTGGCATCCAACAGGCCAATCTTGCCCCAGTAGTCGTCTTCTTCAAAGGAACCCGCCGAGACGTGCGAGTCGCTTGAGCCGATGACACCAAACGCAAATGGGTTGAAGCCTTGCGTCTCTTCGAGCATCAGGCCGCTGAGGAACGCCTCGCGCACATAGCTTCCTGAAGGCCGGCTCGGATCATCGGTGGCGACCTTGACGCTCATGATCTCGAAGTCGGCCCATTCGTCGTTCGGGGAGAGCGCAGGATGCGTGTCGGATGTGCCTTTGACCTGCGTGTTTTCAACTAAAGGCTCATTGCGCATGCGCTGGTCGGCATAGTCCGCGGTGAAGGGTTGCTCGCTCCAATCACTGAGCCGAAACATCCAGCCGTCAGAGCCGTTTGAATTGTGCGGTATCGCAATCACATCGCGCCCCATCTCACGCTGCGCGTCCATCCAGTCCCAGAGGTCTTCCGGGTTTCTCGACATGTGCGCTGAGAAAATCACTTCCGGGGCATCGCCGCCGCGGAATATCACGTTCCTGTGCAGATTCTCCATATTGCCGCCTGCGGTGGTGTACTCGTAGCCGATAAAGGTTGTGAAGTTGCCTGGGTCGTTGTGGCGCTCGGCCGCCTCGACAATTCGCTTCCATGCATCGCGATGCACCTCTGGGTTGTCCAAGTCATCCTCCTCGCGCGCAAGGCCGAATCTGTCTATCAACTTGAGGAAGTTTTCGCGCAGACCTTCGGCACCCTGCGCCTCGCGCAACTGCTCGGAAACAGGATGCGAACCAACAATGGAATGAGGATCAAACATGGCGCGCATCATGCCCAAATACAGGCCGTGGTCGGTCACAGCTTGAAAATCGAGCGGCGCCGACAAGGTCATCTGGCGGCCAGATGGATGCAGGATGGTTTCGCCTTTGGCGAACCGGTAGGCATCGTCCGGGTCGGTGCGATTGCCGAACATGAAGGCATCAAACGACCAGTTGGTGTGTACATGCAGGTCGCCAAAATAGGCGTTGCGCAAGGGGTTGGCTTCAATCGCGTCGCTGATTGCTTCAGCCGGCTCTGAAACAACTGCCTCGTTAGCCGCCTCTTCACTTGGGGTGCATGCAAGGGTCAAGAACGCAAGGATCAGGCAGGACAGCGTGCGTGAGATTGCCTTCATTCGGTTCACTCTCATCTTGAAGGGACACTCGGCATTGTAGTGCCTGTATCATTTTATATTCCTATTCGCGGCTTCACGCACCCAAGTGAATACAAGACAACTGAAAGTGCGGGTGGCAAGGGAAGCCATCGACTATGCTCGCGAGCGGCTCGCGCCCGATGCCGTGCTTGGCATTGGCACAGGCAGCACCGTGAATTACTTTATCGATAAGCTGCCGCAACTGATCAGCCAATTCTCAAGCTGCGTGGCGAGCTCCGAGGCGAGCGCGAAACGCCTTATACGCAAGGGCTTTAATGTGATTGACCTGAGCGATGCGAAGGCAGTGCAACTCTATGTCGATGGCGCCGATGAAGCCGATTGCGCACGCCGGCTGATCAAAGGCGGTGGCGGCGCGCTGACGCGCGAGAAGATTGTCGCAACGGCGAGCGAGCACTTCTTGTGCATCATCGACGAATCCAAGCACAAGGCGCGCCTCGGCGCGTTTCCCTTGGCTGTTGAGGTGCTGCCGATGGCGGCGGTGCAAGTTGGCAAAGCGCTCACAAGCCTCGGCGGACGGCCTGTTTTGCGAGCCGACTTCTGCTCCGACGAAGGCAACCAAATTATCGATGTCAGCAACCTCGACTTCTCAGACCCGCTCGCGCTAGAGTCGGAAATCAACCAGATTCCAGGCGTTGTCGCCAACGGCATTTTCGCCCGTCGCACGGCCGATCAGGTCATGCTCGCCTCGCAATCTGGCATCAGCGTCTACTGACATGCACGCGGACGACATCCTCGACAGGCTCAACGACGAACAGAAGCAGGCGGTTAGCGCACCGCTTGGCAATTCGCTGGTACTCGCCGGTGCCGGCACCGGTAAAACCCGCGTGCTGACGCATCGCATCGCATGGCTGGCAACGCACGAACGCATGCCGATGGGCAGCATTCTTGCCGTCACCTTCACCAACAAGGCGGCGGGCGAGATGCGCACGCGCGTCGCAGCGCTTGTAGGCGACGCAGGGCCTGGGCGCTGGGTAGGCACCTTCCACAGCACCGCCTTGAGGCTGCTGCGCAGCCATCGGCACGAGGCTAGGCTTGGCGACGAGTTCGCCATTATCGACGCCGATGATCAGCTTCGCATCATTCGCACCCTGTCGATCGATATGAATATCTCGGTCGATCAGGTCAATCCGCGCAACACGCGCAGCTACATCAACAAGCAAAAGGAGCAGGGTCGGCGCCACGCCAACGCCGTGCGCCTCAATCAGCCCTACGAATCTGAATACAAGCGCATCTACAAGGCTTATGAAGCGCGCTGCCAAAAGGAGTCGCTTGTTGATTTTGGCGAGATGCTGCTGCGCTGCCTTGAGATGCTGCGCGAGCACGAAGACCTGCTTCGCCTCTACCGGCGCGTGTTCGGCAATGTCCTCGTCGATGAGTTCCAAGACACCAACGCCATTCAGTACGACTGGCTCAAGCTCATCGCCAAGGACTCGGCGAGCTTCATGGCGGTGGGCGACGACGATCAGTCCATCTACGGCTGGCGCGGCGCGGAAGTGGCTAACATGAATCGTCTCTTGAGCGACTTCAAGCCGGTGAGCGTACACCGCCTCGAACAAAACTATCGCTCAAGCGAGCACATCCTACAGGCGGCCAACAGCGTCATCTCGCACAACAATAGCCGGCTCGGCAAGAATCTGTGGACCGATCAAGGTGCTGGTCAGCCCATCGTGCTGACGCGCTCGGTCAACGAGCACAGCGAGGCCGATGCGGTAGCGACGTTCGCCAAGGACTACGCCATGAACGGCGGCAAGTATGAGGACATCGCCGTGCTCTATCGAAGCCATGCGCTCTCGCGTGTCCTTGAACGGTCGTTCAATGGCTATGCCGTGCCGTATCGAATTTATGGCGGATTGCGGTTCTTCGAGCGCGCTGAAATCAAGGACGCGCTTGCCTATATGCGGCTTGTCGCCACGCCGGACACCGACTTTGCGTTCGCGCGCGTGGTCAACACCCCGACGCGCGGCATCGGCTCGAAGTCGATCGAACGATTGCGCGAGATCGCACTTGAACGCGGCGTCTCGCTCTTCCGCGCGTCCGAAGCGGTGGTTGTCGAGCGACTGCTGCCCGCGCGAACTGTCAATTCATTAGAGAAATTCTTGCGTCTGCTCGCCAACATGCGAAAAGCAAGCGAAGGCGCTGAACTCTCCGAGATAGCCGATCAGTGCATTCGACTCTCAGGCTTGGTGGACTTTCACGCGCCAGACAAGACCGAAACGTCGATTGGCAGGCGCGAAAACCTACAGGAACTCGTCAACGCCTGTTCGCAGTTTGTCGAAGACCCTGTGGGCGACGAAGAACAAGGAACGCCAGCCTCGGCGCTGCGCGCTTTTCTCGATCATGCGTCGCTCGGAGAGGAAGCGCCGCAGATGGAAGCAGGCGGCGATGCCGTTCGCCTGATGACGGTGCACTCCGCCAAGGGGCTTGAGTTTCCAGTCGTTCAGCTTGTTGGTGTCGAGGACGGCATCTTCCCGAATTCCATGGCCATTAACGAAGGCGGGCTTGAAGAAGAGCGGCGGCTCTTTTATGTCGCGATGACAAGAGCCATGAAAGAACTCCGAATCGGCCATGCGGAAGTGCGCACGCGCTACGGCCAAGGCCAAAGCATTAGTGTGCCGTCGCGATTTCTTGCCGAAATCCCCGAGGACAATACTGACCGAATGTTCTTTGAGCCCGCACGCATGCCCTCTGCGTATGCCAGGTCGCATCCCTCCTCACGTCCGTCTCTCGCCAAGGGCGGCGATGAGCTTGATGGTGTTCGCAGCGGCGCTGTAGTCAGACATGCGAGGTTTGGCGAAGGCATCGTGCTTGCAACTGAAGGCAGCGGCGACAACGCGCGCGTGCAAGTTGAATTTAAGCGCTTCGGCAGCAAATGGCTCGTGCTAGGCTACGCCAATCTGCAAGTCTTGGAGTCTTAAGTGTCCGCATGGAAGTCTTTTGTCGCCGCGCTGATGACGCTGATGACCTTGAGTCTCGGTGCCTGCGGCGGTGGCTCGAATGAGCAGGCAGAGGCCCCGATCGAGGCGGCCATGAGCCAAGTATTTGAATGGAAGATGGCGACGACCTGGCCGAAGAACCTGCCCGGCATGGGCACCGGCGCTGAGCGCTTCGCGCGAGCCGTTGAAGCGATGAGTGCCGGCCGGCTCAAGATTCAGGTCTATGGCGCTGGAGAGCTCGTACCAGCGCTCGATGTCTTCGATGCGGTCTCAGGCGGCGCCGCAGAAATGGGGCACGGCGCCGCCTACTATTGGCGCGGCAAGCTGCCTGTCGCGGCATTTTTCACGGCGGTGCCCTTTGGCATGACACCGCCGGAGATGAATGCTTGGATCGAATGGGGCGGCGGCCTTCAACTCTGGCGCGAAGCCTACGCGCCTTTCAATCTCTATCCCATGGTCGCTGGCAACACCAATGTGCAGATGGGCGGCTGGTTTAATCGCGAAATCAATTCGCTTGACGACTTGAAGGGCCTGAAGATGCGCATTCCCGGACTTGCCGGCGAAGTGTGGCAGCGCGCCGGTGGCACGGCTGTTGTGCTGCCGGGCGGCGAAGTCTTCACCTCCTTGCAGCGCGGCGCGATTGACGCCACCGAATGGGTCGGCCCCTACAACGACCTTGCCCTCGGCCTGCATTCGATTGCCGACTATTACTACTATCCGGGCTGGCACGAGCCGGGCGCGGTGCTTGAAGCCATCGTCAACATGGATGCGTGGAACAGCTTGCCAGCGGATTTACAGGCCATCCTTGAAGGTGCGGCGGCGGCCATCAACGACAGCATGACCAACGAGTTCTCAGCGCGCAATGCGATTTCGCTGCAAACGCTCGTTGAAGAGCACGGCGTCAAGGTGCGGCCTTTTCCTGAGGATGTCATCAATCGACTGCGCGAGATCTCAGAGGAGATCATTCTTGAAACGCGCGAGGAAGACGACCTCTCGCGGCGCATCGTCGATTCATTCCTCGCGTTTCGCGAGCAGGCCAAGACCTATCAGCAGGTGAGCGACATCGCCTATGCTGACATTCGCTAGCAGCCTGCGCCGTAGGAAGTTACGGTAAGCTCAATTGCCCGCCGAATTTCAGCAAATGAATCGCCTATGGCATTATCGCGCTACGAATCTTACCGAGAGCCGACATGACAGATGCGACCCCTAAGAATATCGAATCAGGCATTGTCAATAAGGAATGGCGCGAAACCTGGGCGCGTGATGCGCACGAAGACCCAATGTCGATGCCGCTCGACCAATTGAACCCGGCGCACGCGGGCTACTTCGAGGCCAACACCGTGCTGCCGTTCTTCGCGCGCCTGCGCCGGGAGGCGCCGGTACACCGCTGCGCGGACAGCGAATTCGGGCCTTATTGGTCGATCACCAAGTACGAGGATATCAAGTACGTCGATACGCATCACGACATCTTCTCCTCGGATATCGACAACGGTGGCATCCGCCTAGGACTGCCGATGCCGAACCGGGGCGATCAGGCGTCCATCTCCTATCTGCCAATGTTCATCATGCAAGACCCGCCCGTACACACGCGGCAGCGCAAGGACTTGGCACCAAAGTTCGCACCGACGGCACTCGCAAGCTGGGCCGAGTTGATACGGGCGCGCGCTGTGACGATTCTCGACAATCTGCCAGTCGGCGAAACGTTCAACTGGGTGCGCGATGTCTCGGTGGAATTGACTGGCCAGATGCTCGCGACGCTTTTCGATGTGCCGCAAGAAGACCGGCTCAAGCTCATCCACTGGTCGGACACGGTCGAGCGCATTGGCAATCCAGACTATTTCGAGACACCCGAGGATGGCTTTCGTGAGCTTTGGAAGTGCTTCGAGTATTTTCAGGGGATTTGGCAGGCGCGCGCCGAGACTTCTAAACCGGGCGATGACCTGATTTCCTTCCTCGCGCACGGCGAATCCACGCGCAACATGGCGCCAAACGAATTCCTCGGCAACGTGCTGCTCTTGATTGTCGGCGGCAACGACACCACAAGAAATTCGATTTCAGGCGGCGTACTGGCGCTGAACAAGTTTCCGGAGGAATTCGCGCGCGTCAAAGCTGATCACTCGTTGATCGAACCGATGGTTTCTGAGATCATCCGCTGGCAGTCGCCGGTTGCGCACATGTGTCGAACTGCCATGCAGGACACGGAAATACGCGGCCAGAAGATCAGCAAATGGGACAAGGTCTGCATCTGGTATGTCTCCGGCAATCGCGACGAAGAGGTGTTCCCCGATGGCGACCGGTTCATGATTGGACGCGAGAACGCGCGCCAGCAAATGGGTTTCGGATTCGGCATCCACCGCTGCATCGGCTACCGCCTCGCCGAACTGCAACTCAAAATCCTTTGGGAAGAGATGCTCGCGCGCTTCTCCGATATCGAAGTGGTGGGGGAGCCGAAGTATCTGAATTCGAGCTTTATCCGGGGGATTACGAAACTACCGGTGCGGGTGCGGGTGCGCTGATGCGGTGAGTACTTTCGATGTATCGGCCGCGTAAATGGTGAGCTTGAGTTCCGGGTCGAACTGCTCATATATCGGCAGTCTGCCACTCAGTGCCTCGCTTTCCCGCAAGATGATCCCTACGCCTTCGCCACGTCGTTCCAACATGAAATCCCTTTCCACAGCACGACGCATCGGATCTTCAACGGAACATTCCGACAGTAGACGGGCAAGGAGCTCGTTGCGGGTGTACTGGTTTTGGGCGATATTATCGACCGACAAGGTGTTTGGCAGGCGTCCGGGAGAGGAGATTTCCATCCGGTCAGCGAACATGAAGAGCCGTATCGCAGACCCATGAATTGAATAGTCTCGATGCACTACGGCGTTGACGAGCGCCTCGAACACTGCCCTCATGCTGTATTGACGATGCTCGACCCTGCCGATTTGCTTGCTGGCCGATGTCTGGGTGCGCCGGTTCACGAACGCAAAAGCACCGCGAATCTGCTCGTCAAGTGGGCCTTGAATGTCCTTTGCATCAAGCTGATAGTTGGCATCGCGAACTTTACCGCGATAGCACACTGCGCGAATGTAGCTGTTGCTCAGGTGCTCTTCAGGTGCCATGCAGCACATGAGGATGCCAGCGACGGAAGCTTGCAGATTACCATTCTGCCGCACGAGGATTCTGCGCTTTAAGAGCGCCGAGGAATCATCCTCATGCACAAACTTCAGGCACAGAGCTTGGTTCAGGGAGTCTTCGCCCGCATGGTGAACCGCTTGCTCGTCAAACTGGATTATTCGCGCTTGGGAGTGCGCCTGCCCCACCCTGAGAAGATGCTCCGTGCTCATCGGCCGTTTTGTATCGCCGTGTCGATAGAAGTAGCCGCCCTTACTTTTGTGCAGCCACAGACTTCGACGCACCTCGACATATACGAGATAGGCGTAATCACCAGCCGCATCGGGGATCTGGGCACTATCCACGAAGAAGCTTGTGAGAGGTGGTTCGATGGAATCTTTGCATATTTCGCTGACGAAGCTCACCAAGGCGCTCACGTCACCGGCATTCACGCCTACGGGCTGACGTGACGGTTCGTCAACGCCAAGAATAAGGGTGCCTCCTTCGTGATTGGCGAATGCGGTGATCTCGTCTGAAAGACTATCCCGATCCGGCTCCTTGACCTTCTCGTTGACAACCCTGACAGACTTGCACTCAAGGCTTGAGCTTTCCCAAGTCCTTATCATTTCCAGCAGGGCAGACGTACTGAGCATCAGAGGTGAATCCGCTTATATCGCTGTTCAAAGGCATCCCTGCCACCCTCCATGGTGTCGCAGATGCGGTTTCTCATGGAGTCGGACTGGAGGCTTTTTCAGGCCAAGCTTGGCTAAAAGGCTTGATTGACACGCTTAGTTCAGTGTTCTCTTTCAGTACCTGGTTCAGGAAATCTCGTCGTCGCGAGGTCAAGGCTTTGCGTTGCTTGCGGCATTCCTTTGCCTTGTCCGCCAACTGGCGACGGAGTATCTCGATCTGCTGTCGCAGAGTTGCGATGTCCTGAATCTCCTGCTCCGTCGTCGCCTGCTTTCGCAACAGATCTTCGTATGATTGCGGGTCGAGGCCCTTGCTTTCAAGATCCGTGCGAAGCCGCTGGAATCCTTCTAAATCGGCGCGCACGGCATCCCACCATGAACCGGATGCGGAACGAGGATCCCAAGCCAACGGCTTGTCGATTGCCCGGGAGACTATTTCCTGCATTCGGCGAATGTCGCTCAGCGCGGCCTGTTCGTACGCCTTCAGGTCATCAAGAATGCCGGAGTGCTGCCGGAACAAATCCTGTTTGATAGATGCAGGTTCGATGTCGTCGAGCTTGGATGCAAGCTCTCCGAAGAGGCTACTCCAGTATTCGGAGACATGCCGTATTTCTCGAATTTGCTGCTGTCTCAGTCCGTGGAGTTGTAACGCCTCTTTGTGTCCTGATGATTGTATTTGACGAATCTGTCGGTTCAGGTCGTTGAGTGTTCCGGCGAGCTCCTTTTCCATCGCGATCTTCCCCCGAAGCTGCACTATCTCGCACGCGATCTGTTTGCAGTCGTTGCTGCGGTCACGTAGCGCATCCTTGTAGACGCTGGCTTCCACTTTCGGTTCACGATCAATAATCCCAAGAAACCCTTGGGGATTGCTGGCCAGCTCAAAAATCTGCTTCTGGCTGAAAATCTGCGCCGGGAAGAGATTGCTAATCTCTCCATCAATTTCTGTCCAGTCCCCTGTCTCCGCGTTTTCCTCCTGTAATGAGCACGCCAAAGGGTCTTCACTCCAGCAAAGCTGGTATCGAACGTCTCCCTTGCGATAAATGACATGGATTTCGGTTTCGGCTGTCAATAAGCCTGCGTCGCCGACATCGAAATACCTAGGCATCGTAGTGGCCAGGTTTTCGGAGAGTTCCTCTGTCTTGCGAAGTGTCAGTCTAAGAAACTCGATAAGTGTGGACTTGCCTGCACCCCGACCGCCAATGATTGAGGTCAGGAAGGGGCTGAATTCTATTTTCAACGGACAGGGGCGCCCCATGTACTTGGCATTGGCAATTGAAAGCTGCTCAATGACGAGTTCTGAGTGCTTGTTGGGATTTTCTGAGGTCTTTCGACTGATCGAAGATGCGCCATCGAGCAGCGCCAAACGTAAGCCATCAATCGACGGTTTCTCCATCTTTACCCATGTGAAGCCGTCCGCGCTATCGCCACCGTGACTGTCTGAGCCACACACTTCAGTCCACATACACTTTGATTCCAAGTAGGCCCCGGGCTTCGGAAAGGCCGGGTCACAAAGCTCCATCGCTAGAATCTTTTCGTTTTCAAGAATCGCCTGAAGAGATTGGCCTTGAACACAGAATATTCCTTTTGCTTTGTCGGCATGCGCAGGAACGGCAAGCCCGCTATGACGATCAATTTCCTCCACGACTTCCTGAAACGATTTTTCTGTCTCCCCATCGTCGGTCCTTCCTTTTTGACCACGATAGCCGATAGCGCCCAAGAGCGAATCGATGTCACTCGTGGTCTTGGAACAATCGAAGATCGCCAAAAGGTGAACCCCGCCCTGCACTGAAATTTCAACGCCGGGGAATAAGTGAAGGGGCCTATAGGCTGAGGGGCGTTCTATCTCCAGATTGAACAACTCGGACTGAAGTTTTTCAATCCACGAACCGCTGTTATGATCGGTGATTGCGACACAATCAATTTGCCTTTGCATGTGGGCAAGCAGCCAATCCCTAGCGGACATGTCTGGCTGATTGAAGTCACCCGATGCCGGCGTGTGGGTATGGAAGTCGAACTTCCACCAGCGAGATCCAACATAACTCTTTCGCGTCATGGCGTTAACTTCTCGATTGACTCCATACGATGGAAGTAACAATACGACCATAATACGCCCACTTGTTTACCTCCTGTTGATTACCCCGCTCGCGTCATCAATTCTCATATGGCGATACCTCGGCGCGTTTAGCTTTGCCCTCAAATTGGCCTGATTACGCCGATCAATCATGTGATTGTCCGCGTGTTTAAGTTTTGGCGCTGAAATTGTCAATCTGCTTTCAGCCTTGGGCCTCAGAGCCATAGAAATTCGCCAAGTTAACGGCAAAGCCGCTCATGCTATGATGCAGCGAATTACCGAACCGTTCGCCTTGGAGGCGTGCAAACTAGGAAGCTCCGGCACACAATCACTGCAATCCCTTAGTTCGAGGCGTCACTTATTCATGCATCCGTTCGTCATTCAGCATCGTCAGGACATTCTTGACGTACTCTCAAGATACAAGCTTTCAAACCCAATCGTGTTTGGGTCGATGGCGCGTGGTGATGCGTCCGATGACAGTGACTTGGATTTGCTGGTCGAAATGCCGAAAGGCATGAAATTCATGCGCTTCGTGGAAGCGCATCTTGATCTTGAGGACACGCTGGGAACAAAAGTTGATTTGGGCACGAGGGAAATGCTTGATGCTCGATTCAGGGATTACATACTGAGAGACGCCAAACCTCTATGAAGTCGCATGACTTTGAAGACTCAGTCAGGCTCACTCATATTCTTGAATCGATTGATGCCATCAGAGAATACACGCGGGAAGGCCGAGAAGCCTTCTTGTCTGATCGAATGATGCAGGACGCTGTAATCCGCCATCTCACGATCATAGGGGAGGCTGCGAACAGCTTATCGATAGATCTCACGGATAGATATACGCATGTAGGATTCAGGGGAATCGCGGATCTGCGGAATTTCATCGTTCACGAGTATTTCAGGATTAGCCTCGAAACCATTTGGGAAATTGTCGAGGAGCATGTGCCGAATTTGCAGTTGGATGCTCAGCAGATTCAGCGAGACTTGCGAAATCAACATATAACGGGCCGCTCGGGTAGCTGACCCAGCCATAGCCCTGCCCACAAAAAAATGCCCCGCGCGGAGGCGGGGCATTCGGGCGGGTGGCGCTCCTTCCGTGGAGCGCGAACCCCTTATGCAGCCTCTTCCCCTCGTTTAGAAGAGGCCGTCATCTAGGCTGGACATCATCATGGCGTCCATCATGTCTGACGCTGGCGGCTGGCTGCCGCCGTCGGTGTCGTCGTCGGTGGCGTCGTCTTCCCGTTCGTCGTTGGTGTCAGGATTATCCTCGTCGTCCACGAGGCCCGGGACGTTGTTGGGCATCGGCGCCGCCGGATCATCCATCTCGTCGTTGGTGACGGTCAATGTGAGCGAACTCGGTTGTGCTCCTTTCCCCGTGGGCATGACCAGGCCGCCGCCGTCGGTGACCGTGAAGGTCAGCTCGATGGTCTTGTCCGCCTTCGTCTCGAAGTCGAGCACCGCGTCCTTCTTCAGGCGCAGCTCCCAGGTGCTGCCGTCATTGTCGCCGTCCATCTTGCCGTTGCCGGTGTTCGTGATCATGAACCGGTCGTCCGAGACGGTGATCGTGTGCGTGCCGAACTTGTTCGTGGGCAGGTTCTCATCCTGCACGTTCAAGTGGGCGATCACATTGTCGCTGCCTTTCTGCTCCTGCACCGACAACGCGAACGTTCCCATCGGCCCCGTGCCATTCGCTGCGGCGCTGAGGTCTGATGCCGCGAAGTGGATGTCCGTGGGCGCGACGTTCAAGCGGATGTCAACGTTGGCCGTGGCGGTGCCGCCCCTGCCATCGGCGGCTTGGATGACCGCCGTCAAGACATTCCCTTGACCGTCTCCAGTGTTGCCGTCGTGGCCGCCCAGCTCGTCGGTGACCAGAAGCAGCTCGCCCGTGTTGGCGTCGAGGAACAGCGAGCGGAGCCCGGCGTTGGACGTTGGGGTGTACCAGATCGACGAGTCGATTCCAGTCCCAGTCACGCGCTCACCCGGCCCTGACGTGACCGTGAAGGTGAGCTTGTCGCCGTCGAAATCCTCGAACAGCGTGGCCAACGGAACCGTGTCCATCACCTTGGTCACGGTGGTGCCGACCGAGAACTTCGTGACCTCCACGCGCACGGTGCCGTCTTGGCCGCTCATGCCCGAGGACTCGATCATGTAGTCCTTCACCTTTGTGGGCGCGGTATTGGCGAGCTGGGGAATGGCGGCCGGCGAAGTGGGCAGCGCCCTGATGTCCGTGACATCGCTGCCCTTGGTGCGGGTCACCAAGGCGCGGATCATGTCGCCCGCGTTCTCCGATGCGATGGCCAGCGTTTCGCCGGTGGCGCCAGCAATGTCCATCCAGTAGGTGCCTTCGCCGTCATCGTCGGCGTCGCCATCGCCGTTGAGGTCGACGAGCATCTGCTTCTGCCACTGCACGCTGTAGCTGACGCCGGTCTCGGTGGGGAGGTTCACGCGCAGCGTGCCGCCCACCGCCACCGCTCCCGACAGCGTCGGCGCGGCGCTCGGCGCCATGAGTGCGCCGAATTTGATCACATCGCTTTCGACGCGCTCGCTAGCGCCCTGCTCATCCGTCCAAGTGACCACGAGGCGGTAGTAGGAGCCGTCGGCGTGGGCGCTGTCCGGAAGAACGAAGTTGAGCGCATTGCCATCGTCGTTGGCTTCCGTGGCCTCCTTCCATCCACCCCTGCCGTTGAGCGACCGCTGCCACTCGTACTCCGGAGCGCTAGCGCCCGTTTCCGGAACGCCATCCTCGTCGATGATGACAACGTCAGCGTTCACGCTGTCGTTGTCGGTGACGAAGTTGAAGCGGACCATGCCGCGGTCCGGCTCGTTGAGCACTGCGTCCTTGCTGGTGACATACCGATCTTGACCCGTGCCTTCGGAGCCGACGGCCTGCGGGAAGGTCAGAAGCTCGCCGTCGACCACGGTCTCGGTGTAGGAGACGGCCACCCTGATCTTGAAGCCCACGTCGGCCTGCGTCAGGAGGTACTCGTCGTCCCTGCCCACCTGAACCACCGTCGCGTCGCCGTCGCTCCCGTCCTCGTTCACCGCCACGCGGGACCATGTGTACAGCACGTTGTAGGCCTCGTACTCGCCCACCAGGTTCGGGTCCGCGTTCTCGTTGAAATTGGCCTTGAGCATGCGGCCTTCGCGGGCGGCGCCCTCGAGGGACAGTGCCTTGCTGTGGTCAATTGCCTGATTGGACGGAAAGATGGTCGCCTTGATGGTCTCCGTCCCCGTCGGGCCGTCCCTGTCATCCCTGGCAGTGAGCGTGATGCTGTAGTCCATGCCGACATCCGCC
>JAPYNO010000016.1 GCA_028283025.1 Pseudomonadales bacterium
GTGGATCATGTTTGCGCCTTTCAAATCGAATTCAGCCCGTGAACTATACCCTAATTCCGTGAGGAGGAAAGTTCCGAAATGTTTCTGAGCCGGTACATCGAACTGTTGAAGGGAAACGAGACATTCACCCCATTTGAACCGCATCCCGCAACGCCACTATAATGCGCGTGCTTTTCGTCGCGTGTCCTCGCAATTGCCTTCAAGGATATTGTTTGTGCAGGCGGCGGGATGCGTGGCAGCGTCTCTCCTTCTGGGATTCTTCGACCTCTCGCTCGGCCTGTCAGTGCTTTTGGGTGGGGTTGTGGTGCTTGTGCCAAGCGCTTGGTTTGTCCGGCAAATCGTCCGGCCTTGCAAGCGCGAGGACGAAGATGGGGCGCTTGTGCTTGAGGCGAATCACATGGCTCGGGCGCACATGGTGCAGGCGGTGGTGCGCCTGTTCGCCACCCTGATATTGATGGGCGTGGTGATTGCTGGCTATGAGGCATTGAATCCAGTTGGGTTCTTTGGCTGCATCGCCGCACTCGCGCTTCTTCATGTTGTGGTGTCGTTGATTGGCTGGCCGCAAGACGAGCAACCGTAGAAGCAGAACAACACGCACAACAACGAAGCAAAAGAGACGACGGGAAGCGCATGGCGAGCGGCGAGCTCACATCAAAGGAATACATCGGCCACCATCTCACCAACCTGACCTATGGCAGGCATCCAGATGGCACTTGGGGGTTTGCGGCAAGCGCCGAAGAAGCGGCAGACATGGGTTTCATGGCCGTGCATGTCGATTCGATGGGCTGGGCGGTCGCGCTCGGCATCACTTTCTGTGCAATCTTCTACGCCGCCGCTCGGCGAGCGACCTCCGGTATTCCAGGCGGCTTGCAGAACTTCGTTGAAGCCATCATCGACTTCATCGATGACCTAGTGAAAGACATCTTCCACCACACCAATTCCATGGTTGCGCCCTTGGCGCTCACCATCTTCGTCTGGGTATTCTTGATGAACCTCATGGACTTGGTGCCAGTTGACCTCTTGCCGCACGCCGCATACTTAATTGGCATTCCCTACATGAAGGTCGTGCCGACCACCGACCCCAACGTCACCATGGGCATGGCGCTCTTTGTATTTGCGCTTGTGATCTTCTTCAGCATCAAGCAGAAGGGCGTCGGTGGTTTTGTCGGCGAGCTGGCGTTTCAGCCATTTCCGAAATTTCTCGCACCGGTCAACCTGTTGTTGGAATCGGTGACGCTCCTTTCCAAACCTCTTTCGCTAGGCTTACGCCTATTTGGCAACCTCTATGCGGGCGAGATGATCTTCATTCTCATCGCCCTTATGTATGTGAGCTGGGTGACGACGCCCGTTGCTTGGGCGCTGCAGTGGGGCTGGGCGGTCTTCCACGTCCTCATCATCACCCTGCAAGCCTTCATCTTCGCGGTGCTGACAACCGTCTATATCGCGCAGGCATACGACTCACACGGCGAAGAACATTAACTCACACTTGAAAGTCAAGGAGACAATCCAATCATGGAATTAGCAAATGCAATCCTCTTTATCGCGGGCGGCCTGCTCATGGGGCTGGGCGCCGTGGGCGCCGCCATTGGCACTGGCGTGCTTGGCGGCAAATTCCTTGAAGGTGTCGCGAGGCAGCCAGAACTGCTGCCGATGCTGCGCGTTCAACTCTTTATCGCACTTGGCCTGGTTGACGCTGTGCCCATGATCGCCGTCGGCATCGGCCTGTACACGCTCTTTGCGGTTGCCTAAACGCACAGGCTTCCGAGGAGGCGCAAGACGATGAACATCAACCTCACGCTGTTCTTGCAAATGATCGCATTTGCGGCTTTTGTCTGGTTCTGCTGGCGATTCATCTGGCCGCCGATTCGCGAGGCGATGAGCACTCGCGTCGAGAACATCGCCAAAGGGCTTGAGGCGGCTGAGCAATCCGAGCAGAAACTCGCTGAAGCAGGCGAGGCGGCGGCGCGCGAACTTGAGACCGCGCGAGCGGAATCCAAGGACATTCTTGAGCGCGCGCGAGCACGCGGCAATCAAATGGTCGAGGAAGCGCGCACTCGAGCCGAGGAAGAGAGCGAGCGCGTGAAGCAAACGGCGCAGGTAGAGGTCGAGCAGGAGGCCAACCGCGCGCGGGAAGCGCTGCGCGCGCGTCTCGCCGAACTCACTATTCTCGGCACCGAGCGCATTCTTGGCGAGCGCGTTGATCGCAAGGCGCATGATCGCTTGCTCGATGATCTGGTCAAGGAACTGTAATCGCCGATGGCGCAAAAGCGCACAATCGCACGGCCATATGCAGCCGCCCTGTTTGAAGTAGCGATACGGGAGCAGGCGGTCGGGGCATGGATCGAGCGGCTCGACTTTCTGGCGCGTGCGTCAAAGTATGACGCGGTCGAACGAATGCTCGCGGACCCTGTGCTCGATGCCGATGTCAAGGCACATCATCTGTTCGAGCTGATCGAGGCCAGCTTTGGCGCACGATCAGACTTGACGGCGCTTCGTAACTTCGTGCGCTTGCTTGCGATGAATAAACGACTCGACATCTTCGCGGAAGTTCATGATGAGTTCGAGCGTCTCAAAAAAGAGGCTGAAAAGCGGCATCAAGTGTTTGTGACCTCGGCCTACGACCTAGACGATACGCAGCGCAACACAATAAGCGAGCGGCTTGCGGCGCGCCTCGGTGGAGAAGTCGAGATTCACGAAGAGACCGACGACACGCTCATTGGCGGCGCCATTGTGCGGTATGGCGATCAGGTCATTGACGGCAGCTTGCGAGGGCGCTTACGCAAGCTCAGAGAACACCTAGAGAAGCGCGCAGCCTAGACGGCTTCAAGAACCGTCTACAAGAGCAAGGAGAAACAGACAAGTGGCAACTGGACAAGAACTGAGCGCTTCAGAAATCAGCGAACTGATTCGTGAACGTATTGAAGGGCTCGACATCAGCGCAGTGCCGAGCAATCAGGGCACGATCGTCTCCGTCTCCGACGGTATTGTGCGCATTCACGGACTCGGCGATGTGCAGTACGGCGAGATGGTCGAATTTGAAGGCGGACTCTACGGCATGGCGCTCAACTTGGAGCGCGACTCGGTTGGCGCCGTCGTCTTCGGCGACTACAAGCTGCTGTCCGAAGGCATGAGCGCGCGCTGCACGCAGCGCATCTTTGAAGTGCCAGTAGGCGAGGGACTCTTGGGGCGCGTCGTTGATGCGCTCGGCAATCCCATTGACGGCAAGGGCGCGCACGGCGTGACCGAGACCGATGCTGTTGAGAAGGTCGCGCCCGGCGTGATTGCGAGGCAATCGGTTGACAAGCCAGTGCAAATTGGCCTCAAGTCGATTGATGCCATGGTGCCGATTGGTCGCGGTCAGCGGGAACTCATCATCGGCGACCGGCAAACCGGCAAGACCGCCATCGTCATCGATGCCATCATCAATCAAAAAGGCACAGGCATCAAATGCATCTACGTCGCCATCGGTCAGAAGCAATCGACGATCGCCAATATTGTCCGCACGCTCGAAGAGCACGGCGCCATGGAACACACCATTGTCGTTGCGGCGGGTGCGTCCGAGCCAGCGCCCATGCAATACATTTCAGCCTACACCGGCTGCACCATGGGCGAGTATTTCCGCGATAGAGGCGAGGACGCGCTCATCATCTATGACGACCTCACCAAGCAGGCGTGGGCGTATCGACAGATTTCGCTGCTGCTTCGCCGGCCGCCTGGTCGCGAAGCCTATCCGGGCGATGTCTTCTATCTGCATTCGCGCCTGTTGGAACGCGCCGCCAAGGTCAACGAAGCCTATGTCGAGGCGTTTACCAACGGCGAAGTCAAAGGCAAGACCGGCTCGCTCACAGCGCTGCCCATTATCGAAACCCAAGCGGGCGACATCTCGGCATTTGTGCCGACTAATGTCATCTCGATCACCGACGGGCAGATCTTCCTCGAAACAGAACTCTTCAACTCAGGGATTCGTCCTGCGATGGCGCCAGGGACATCGGTGTCGCGCGTCGGCGGCGATGCGCAGGTGCCGTTCATGCGCAAGATCAGTGGTGGCATCAAGCTCGCGCTCGCGCAATATCGCGACCTCGCAGCCTTTTCGCAATTCGCCTCCGAACTTGACGATGCGACGCGCAAGCAGCTTGAGCATGGTCAGCGCGTCACTGAATTGATGAAGCAAAAGCAGTTCTCGCCAATGACGGTCGCCGAAATGGGACTGGTGCTCTTCGCTGCGAACGAAGGCTATCTTGAAGATGTCGCCGTCGAAAAAGTGCTCGACTTTGAAGCGGCTTTGCTTTCTTGGATGCACGCTGAGCACACCGACTTCATGCAGCGCATCGAAGAGACCGGCGAATACAACGATGAGGTGGTGAGCACCATGAAGAGCGCGCTCGACACCTTCAAGACCACCGGTGCTTGGTAGCCCAGTTAAAAGTTAGTCCGGTAAAAATTCACACGGCGCACCGCCCATGCCAGCCACCAAGGAAGTCAAGAAAAAGATCAACAGCGTGCAGAGCACGAAGAAGATCACGAGCGCCATGGAGCTTGTGGCGGCGAGCAAGATGCGCCGCACACAAACACTCATGCGCGCATCGCGTCCCTATGCCGAGAAAATCCGCGAAGTGATCGGGCATTTGGCGGGCGCGTCCCCGGAATACCGCAACGACTACATGCAGGTGCGCGAGGTCAAGCGCATCGGCTATCTAGTCGTCACGACTGATCGCGGCCTGTGCGGCGGACTCAACGTCAACCTGCTGCGTGCGCTCGTTCGCGACATGCAGGACTGGCATGAGCGCGGCGTTGAGTCAGATCTTGCCCTCATCGGCAACAAGGCGGTGAGTTTCTTCCGTTCGTTCGGCGGCAATGTCGTCGCGGCCTTCACGCATTTCGGCGAGAAGCCCGCTATCAAAGATCTCATCGGCGGGGTTGGCATCATGTTCAAAGCCTTCGCCGAAGAGCGCATCGATCAGCTGATGATCATCAGCAATGAATATGTCTCCACCATGGTACAGCGCCCCGTTCTGCGCCAGCTTCTGCCGCTCAAGGCCGAAGAAACCGAGGTGACCGGGCGGCGATGGGATTATCTCTATGAGCCGGAGGCGCGCGACCTCGTTGAGGGACTCGTGCAGCGCTTTATCGAGTCCCAAGTCTACGAGGCCGTGATCGAGAACATCGCTTGCGAGCAGGCGGCCAAGATGATCGCCATGAAAAATGCCACACAGAACGCGGAAGATATGATCGAAGAGTTGACGCTGCTCTACAACAACGCGCGGCAAGCCGCGATCACCCGCGAAATCGCAGAAATTGTCGGCGGCGCGGATGCCGTGTGACGAGAAACCACAAGGGATATAAAAGCCATGTCAGAGGAACACAGCCAGAAAGGAAAAATCGTTCAGGTGATCGGCGCCGTGATCGATGTCGAATTTGATCGCCGATTCGTGCCCAAGGTCTACGACGCACTACTCGTGGAAGACAAGGGACTGACTTTGGAAGTTCAGCAGCAGCTTGGCGACGGCGTGGTGCGCACCATCGCAATGGGCGCATCGGAGGGCTTGTCGCGCGGTCTTTCGGTGGTCGATACCGGGCAGCCGATTCAAACGCCGGTTGGCGAAGCAACGCTCGGTCGCATCATGGACGTGCTTGGCCGGCCAATCGACGAGGCAGGCCCCATTGAAACTGAAGAACGACGCGCCATTCACCAGAAGCCGCCGAGCTACGAAGAACAAAAAGGCGGCTCTGAAATCCTTGAAACGGGCATCAAGGTTATTGACTTGATCTGTCCGTTCTCGCGCGGCGGTAAGGTCGGCCTCTTCGGCGGCGCAGGCGTCGGCAAGACAGTGACCATGCTTGAGCTCATTCGCAACATTGCCTATGAGCACTCTGGCTATAGTGTGCTTGCCGGGGTCGGCGAGCGCACACGCGAAGGCAATGACATCTACCACGAGATGCGCGAAGGCAAGGTGCTCGACAAGATTGCGCTCGTCTATGGGCAGATGAACGAGCCGCCCGGCAACCGTTTGCGGGTTGGCTTGACCGGCCTGACCATCGCTGAGAAGTTCCGCGACGAAGGCCGCGAAGTGCTGCTCTTCATTGATAATATCTATCGCTACACCCTCGCTGGCACTGAAGTCTCCGCGCTTCTCGGTCGCATGCCTTCGGCGGTCGGGTATCAGCCCAACCTCGCTGAGGAGATGGGCCTCCTGCAAGAGCGCATCACGACCACCAAGGCGGGGTCGATCACCTCGATTCAAGCGGTGTATGTGCCCGCCGATGACCTCACCGACCCGTCGCCTGCGACCACTTTCGCGCACCTTGATTCGACCGTGACCCTGTCGCGCGCCATCACCGACCTCGGCATTTATCCGGCGGTGGACCCACTCGATTCAACCTCGCGCCAGTTAGATCCGCTCGTCGTCGGCGAAGAACACTATCAAGTGGCGAGGGGTGTGCAGCAGGTGCTGCAACGCTACAACGAACTCAAGGACATCATCGCCATTCTCGGCATGGACGAGCTTTCCGAAGATGACAAGCTGCTCGTCTATCGCGCCCGCAAGATGCAGCAGTTTTTCTCGCAGCCGATGTTCGTGGCCGAGGCATTTACTGGTCGGCAAGGCGAGTATGTGTCGAGGGAAGATACCGTGCGCAGTTTCAAGGGATTGCTTGAAGGCGACTATGATCACTTGCCTGAACAGGCCTTCTACATGATCGGCTCGATTGATCAGGCCGAAGAAAGCGCCAAGAAGCTGGCGGCGTAGAAAGATGTCCTTGATGCAATGCGACATCGTCACCCCGGAGGAGTCGATCTTTTCAGGCCAAGTGAGCATGGTGTCGCTTGTGGGCTCGCTCGGCGAGCTTGGCATCCTGCCCGGTCACATGCCGCTTATGACTGGCATTCGGCCAGGCCCCTTGCGTTTGAAGATGGAATCGGGCGAGGAAGAAGTGTTCTTTGCATCGGGCGGATTTCTAGAAGTGCAGCCAGGCCATGTGACTGCCTTGATCGATACCGCCGTTCGCGCGGAAGATCTTGATGAGAGCGCCGCTGAAGAAGCCGAACGCGCAGCGAGGGCAGCCCTCGGCGGCGAGAGCGGTGAATTTGAGTTCTCGGCCGCTGCCGCGCAGCTTGCAGAAGCCGCCGCGCGCATGCGCACGCTCGACGAGCTGCGCAAGCGCAGGAATCGATAACGGGCGTTCGGCATGGGCCGGCTCGCTGATCGAACTGCGCTAATCACTGGTGCGAGTCGCGGCATAGGTCGCGCAATCGCAGAACGCTACGCAGTTGAAGGCGCCAATGTCTTTCTCACCGCCACCAATCACGAGAAGCTCGAAGAAACCCGAAAACTTGTTGTTGGGCACGGTGTCCACGCGCATTGCCATGTCGCGGATGTCAGCGAGCCAAGCAGCGCGGAGGCCATGGTCAATGCCGCGCTCGCTTGGCGTGGCGGACTCGACATCTTGGTCAATAACGCCGGCATCCACATCCCGAAGCCCCTGCTCGACTACGCGCTCGATGATCTTGATCGCATCATGAGAGTCAATGTCCACGCGGTCTTTCAACTGACCCAGTTGGCCATCCGGCATATGCTCACCCGCGGCGTAGGCAAGATCGTCAACATCGCATCGACCGCAGGCAAGTGGGAAAGCCCGAACCAAGCCATCTACAACATGTCCAAACATGCGGTGGTGGGCTTGACACGATGCGCCGCGCTCGAATTCGCGGATAAGGGCATCAATATCAACGCCGTATGTCCGGGCATTGTGGAAGGCGGCATGTTTGATCTAGAGAAACTCGCGGCATCATACGGCGCGACGAAGGAACAGGTGCAGAAAGCGGTGGTCTCAAGGGTGCCCATGGGCCGCCTCGTCACTTTGGAAGAGGTCGCGCACCTCGCTGTCTATTTGGGAAGTGCCGAGTCCGATGGTATGACCGGCCAAACCATCACCATCTCAGGGGGGATGCGAATGGGCTAACGCTTGCCAAGGATGGCCGCTACATTGACAACGCCTTGCCCTTCATCCGTTTCCGCTCAAGCCGACGCTTTGAATCAAGCGACTGCTGAAGGCCATCGAGCCAGCTCTTGCACCAAGACTGCATCTCGCGGTCAGGAATCCTTCTGACGATTTCACCACGCTCGAGGAAGCATTGTTCGATCGGCTCTGGGATGCCCAAGGGGTCGTGCGTTGAATTGTCCATCACCGCGAGTTGATCAAACTCCGCGGCCGTGCGGCGCAAGTTGGACAGGGAGTACCTATAGCGTTCCGGTATGCGCTTTGGATCGACTCGGTGCCCGGTGCCAAGAAGCACACGCTGATCGATTCGCTCTACATTGATTTCTGGTGAATCCGTTCCAAGATAGATGCCTTCAACCCGATAGCCTGCATCAATGGCTTGGCGAACACGCTCCACTCCTGGGCTGCCGGAGTAGGTGCTCTCTACGCCATAGCTCGCTCTGTTTTCAATAGCTGTGAGGATCTCGCCGTCAACAAATGTCTTCGTGCGATGCCGGGCATTTTCGCTATTCCAGTCGCCGATGCCGCCAGCGATGGAATCTTGATCGAAGTAGTGATCAGGCAGGTGATCGTAGTTGTGTCGCTTCCACGCACTCTTGCCGACACCGTTGCATCCCATCACGATGGTGAACACCGGACGTGAATCTGGTTGATCGGACATGTTTTTGGTGTGCTATTGCGACCTTGAGGGCTGTGATTGTATGGTATTCGGTACGCGAGTCGGAAAACCTCGATCCATGGCAGTCTCAACCTAAACCAACTTCATAGCTTATGAACATTTTTCAGCCGCGATAGTGCTTTGTCGAACGTCCCCAATGGACGATGGCCTATTGCGTCAGCAATCCTGACAATGAGGCAGTCCGTAAATCCGACGTCATTCCATTGCATAAAATCACTGAGAGCCGCCCGAACAATGTCTTCATCTTGCAGAGCGAGCTTGTCATGTTCAAGCAACATGCCTATTGCGACCGAAATCTTCTCTGCGCTCAGGCCATAAACGGATTGCAGAACCCAAACTGTTTCCGCAAGGACAAGGTGCGAAACCCAGGCACTTGCCGACACAAAAGCTTCAGCACGGTCAGTTTGACTCACATCATCTCGAACAATTAACCTGACGAGGATGTTCGTGTCAACTGCGCGCATGCTTCTTCAGCAAGTGTGTTCGTATGCCATCGTCCATTTGTTCGACACTGCGTGTGGTAGCAGGTGCGTCGAACAGCGCGTCGTGAATTTCTTGTGACGTGTATTTCGACGCACGCCGAATGCTCGCCTCGTTGCCTCGCTGCACCCATTCAATTTTCGACCCCGGGCGCAGCCCTAGTCTTCTTCGAATGCTCACAGGAATCGAGATTTGTCCCTGCGAAGTTATCCTTGATGTGGTGCCCATAGTATGACTTGCCCTACGCAAAAGTGAACAAGACCAATTATGTGTTTATTAACCCGGTAATGCAAATCTGGGTTTTGCCAACGGCTGATATTGAGACCTACATTCAACCTTCAAGTGCAACGCCTAGTGAAACTAGGGGTCGTCGTGCCATGCCGGGGGTTTTCGCTATTACAATCGCCGATGCCGCTAGCGATGGAATCTTGATCGAAGTAGTGATCAGGCAGTTGATCGTAGTTGTGTCGCTTCCACGCACTCTTGCCGACACCGTTGCATCCCATCACGATGGTGAACACCGGACGTGAATCTGGTTGATCGGACATATCTTTTAGCGCGCTATTGCGACGTTGAGGGCTGTGATTGTATGGGATTCGGTACGCGAGTCGGATGGGTAAGCCAACATGCACCTGAATCCGTGCGTTGTGTATAGTTTCCATCCTCCGTCAAACGACGGACACATCAAGGCAGAGCCATGGCAACTTGGACTGGATTTTCCCACACGCCGAGAATTCTGGAGTCCGCTGAAATATGGAAACACGAGTGCCTATTGGCGGATGGAAGCCTATTTACAGACCAAAATCTCTGGACGTTTGAGAATGTCGTTGAGCTGAAAGAGATGTTCGTGGGCAACCCGCTGACAGGAAAATCGACCTTCTATGACAAACTCAAGTTGCAGGTCGGGAACGCCAAGCCGAAAGTAATTCAACTGGCATCGGAAGCGCTCTGGTTGCTGCTGCTTTTGGTCTATCAGGACAGTATGAAGCCCTCGACTAAGAGACAGCGAATAATCGAAGTATGGGATTGGTCGAATGTGCCACATCCTAACTCAGATATCTTGGATGAAGACGCCCTTCGTGGCTTGGTGAACCCGGGCACGGCTTTTCAAACACGCAACTGGGCTGAATACGGATTTCTACTAACCTTAATGGAAGCTTGGAAGGCGCTCTCTCGAGATGAGCAGAGTGGAATGCTCTCGGACCAGCCTTGGGTGCTTGGAGAATGGGTCTTAGGAATCGATGATGCCGATACTCGCTCGTTTCGCCACATGTTTCTGTATCTTTGCTATCCCCATGAGTACGAGAAGGTTGTCAGCAAAACGGCGAAGGAGCAGATATATACTCATTTTTCAAACTTGATTGAGGAAGGAGAGGATCCATACAAGAACAATCCCTCTTGGTTAAGCTTAGATCAGTCCATTTACATAATTCGCGAGGCTTTGCAAGACGAATACGAAACCGAAGATCTGGACTTCTTCCAACAGCCCTTGGAGGATCTTTGGAGGGATAAAGCGTCCAAGCCTCGGCTCCCGAAGCAAGAGATTGCGACGCTTGATCCGTTCTTTCCAGTGGAAGAGATCGATCTCAATGGTCCGATCGAAAACTTATTTCTTGAAGATGACGAAGTCAAGCACATCCTGTCCATATGGCGGCGAAAGAAAAACCTCATCCTTACAGGGCCGCCCGGTGTAGGGAAGACCTTCGCCGCACGCAAGCTAGCCTACGAGATCATAGGCATCGAAGATCCGGAATGCGTCGAATTCGTCCAGTTCCACCAATCCTACTCATACGAGGATTTCATTCAGGGTTATCGACCGACGAAAGACGGTTTTGTGTTGAAGGATGGGCATTTCTATCGCTTCTGTGATAAAGCTCGATCGAATCCGGAAACGAAGCACGTCTTCATCATCGACGAGATCAACCGCGGCAATCTGAGCAAGGTCTTCGGTGAAACCATGATGTTGATCGAGGCGGATAAACGTGGCGACCAGTGGGGTATCCCACTCGCCTACGATGATACCGGCAAGAAGTTCTTTGTTCCCGACAATCTTTATCTGCTCGGACTCATGAACACGGCCGACCGGTCCCTCGCTGTCGTAGATTACGCGCTGCGCCGAAGGTTCGGGTTTGTCAATCTAACTCCTCGCTTCAAATCGCAGAAGTTCCGCGACTATGTGCTTGGCACTGGCTTATCTGAAGGTCTCCTGAACACGATTGAGGAAAGGATCGGGCGCCTCAACGAGGCAATTTCTGAAGACCAGTCTAACCTTGGTAGCGGCTACTGCATTGGCCATAGCTACTTCTGCGCTTACGAGGAGTCGTCGCTTTCTGAGAATGATTGGTATAGACAAATCATTGAGACCGAGGTGTTGCCACTGCTTGAAGAGTACTGGTTCGATGCGCCGTCGAAAGTAGACCAATGGAGAAAAAGCCTGCTCGCCGAGATTTAGAAGTGGCGGCAACTATTCCGATTCAGAATCTCTACTACCTGTTTCTTTATGCTTGGGACAAGCTAGAGGCAGGGCAGGCCATCGATGTTGGAGGCGTAGAGAGCCCTGACTTGGTGGACATGTTCGCAAAGGTGTTGGCTGGAGGGCTGAAGCATTTGCTTCGAAGAGGGATACGCCGGGATTACATCCCCATTCGCGAAGATTCGTTTCGCCTAAGGGGGCGGGTGAACTTCGCCGATAGCATGGAACACATCATGCGACATGCTCCACGACTGAACTGCGAATTCGATGAACTCAAGCTCGACATACCGGAGAATCAAGTTCTGAAGGCCACAGCGTCCCGACTCACCCGAGCGGAGAACATAGACAAAGAAATCGCCCACGATCTACGCTTGCGTCTGAAGTCATTTCATGAAGTGTCCGATGTACGTCTCTCGCGACAGACTTTTCGACAGGTGCAGATTCATCGCAACAATGCTTTCTACGACTTCCTCATCAAGGTCTGTGAGCTGATCTTTGAGGCAACTTTGCCGGAGGGTGGCGAAGGGCGTTACAGGTTCTCCGACATTCTCAGAGACGAGCAGAAGATGGCGCTTGTGTTCGAGGCATTTGTTCGCAACTTCCTGCGTTTGGAGCTGCGTTTGAAGCAAGACGAATTGCAAGTGACTCCGCTAGAAATGAAGTGGGACGCGGCTGTACCAAACGAGCAGCTTCATATGCTCCCCGTGATGCGGACAGACATCCACCTGAAGAACACAATCCGGCCCGTGATCATCGACACCAAGTACTATTCGGAAACGCTTCAGACACGGTATGAGAAGAAGAAGCTGCGATCAGAACATCTGTATCAGATATTTGCATACCTGAAGAATTCTGAGCGGTTGGGGCAGGAGTACGAGCATTCCGAAGGCATCCTGCTCTATCCTGCGGTTGGCGAGAAAGTTGACTTTAGGGCTGAGATCCAAGGGCATCCAGTGCGAGTTTGCACGGTGAATTTGGATCAGGATTGGCGGCTGATTCGGGAAGACCTACTTGCGTTGGTTAGGGTGGCGGGGTAGAAGCTGCCTAACGACCTGCGGTGCTTGAAACATCAGCGAAACGAATTGCGAAGACCCGGATGACAAAACGCACACATTCCATGTAGCATATGTGCGATGAAGATATTCAACTGGAATCCTGAAAAGAATATCGAGCTGATGGAATCAAGAGGGAGGTCCTTTGAGGAAGTTGTTTTGCTCATTCAGTCCGGCGAGATTCTTGACGACATCGTGCATCCCAACTTGGAGACATACCCCAATCAACGGATGTTCGTTATTGCTATTGAGGACTATGTGTATCTGGTTCCTTACGTTGAAGATGATGACGAGATTTTCCTAAAGACCATAATTCCAAGCAGAAAATTCACGAGGAACTATCTAGGAGATGAAGTATGAAAAAAACCAGATCACAAGCGCAGGAAAGAGATCTTGTCGACGCTGTGGAGCGCGGGGAGTTTGACTCAACGCTTACGCAAGAGCGCCTTAAGACACTGCAAAGTATCGCTGCAAACACGGTCAGAAAGGACAAACGCATCAACATACGCATTTCTAATCGCGACCTCAGAGCAGTCCAAGCGCGCGCCTTGGAGCAAGGCATTCCGTACCAAACATTGGCGTCGAGCGTCATTCACAAATATGTCACCGGAACCTTGAGAGACGTTTCCGAAAACTGGCAGCGAAAGTGAGCTGGCATCTACATCCCGAAGCCTATTCTCGACTACGCGCTTGATGATCTCGACCGCATTATGGCGGAATGAGAATGGGCTAACGCCAGTCGTGCGTAGCACGAGTCGAAGGACAGCCAAGTCAACTGCACGCTTATAATGCTATCGCCATCAAGTTAGCGGCCCGACATGCTCAAACGATCTAGCAGGCGTGATTTGGATGTGTTCGCCCATATCCCGAGGCATTCTTTGCCGGAGAGACACGCTAGGCGTATCAAAGAAAGTTACAGGGCGCGGCGGTTTGATCAGGTTTTCCCGGCCGGCTCGTCGGCGATGCCTTCGCTCCTTATTGGGCGCGAGCGCCAAATCAGCCAACTCTCCAGCCTTGCACGAGAAATGCTAGATGACACATTCGGCGCACGGCAATCCTTAATCGGCGTAGTTTTGCACGGGCCTCGAGGGACGGGGAAAACAGCATTGCTCAACGCCTTTTCAGAGGGTATTAGGGGGCTCGGCAGAGTGCGAATCATCAACATGGTCGGCAACGACCATTTGGTATCGACAGATACGCTCATCCGACATTTGGCAAGTTTTGCACCTGCGCGATCAGAAAAAACAAGAAGCTTTGCGCTCGGCGCAAAGATGGTGGTTGCCGGAGGGTTCGAGACCCGCACGACAAGGCGCGAGAGTCATCAATCGCTTTCGAGCATATCTTCGGCACTTCACGCAGCCACAGAACGAAAGAAAGGGAAACGCATGCCTGTGCTCATCACGATTGATGAAGCGCATGCCGCAAGTCCGGCAGAGCTTGGGGGATTGTTGAACGCCATTCAAAATGTCACAAATCAAGGCGAGGTGGCTGTGGGAATTGTGCTCGCTGGCACACCTGATTTGCTTGATCTTCTCAGACATCGCAAATGCGAGGCAACGTGGTTTCTTGACCGTGCAGGCACCGCTCGAAGGCTGGCGCCCATGCCCAACGACCTTTCGCATGATGATTGCCTCAGAGCCATCACGGAGCCTTTGAAATGCGCGGGTGTGACGGTGACTTCCATGACCGCGCTCAGTGGCGCTGTTGAGAAGTGCAAAGGCAGCCCGTACTTCCTTCAAGTGCTCGGCGAGACGGCATTGGCTACAGCGTTCGAAAACAACCATCTTGCCGACTTCAGCACAGGTGGGGAGATACACCTCATTTTTGATGAGAATGTGCAAGCAAGATACAAGCAGACCTGGGCATCCTTGGATAATCAGGGACTCGCAGGCTGCGCCCGACAACTCGGTGCCCTATGGCAGGCAAGAACACCGGACGGCGAACCGATCAAGATTACGGAAAACCTCGTGGACAGGGCCATCCGATCAGGGCTTGAACATGCGCCTACGGAGGCTGGCATGACTACTGATGAAGCTATCTCGTACTTCAAGCATTTGGGATTGCTCTGGTCCTTCGGAGAAGGCGCACAAGATGTTTGGAGCCTCGGATTGCCTTCTTTCTTCGATTTTGCGGAAGCCATGTTTCATCGGATTGGCAATGTGGATCATCGCGCTGTCTTGCCCGAGCTGCAGTCGGATATGAGCAGCTTATACGAGGAGGCGGGACTTGCCGTGAAGACTGCGATTGATGGGCAGTGAGCGCTGTTTGTGGGTTTCTGAAGGCTCGGACAGATTCAAGGTATGACCGCAGGCTCCTAGGAAGCGGATACGCCAGCACGGCGAGATATATCTCTAATATCTTTTTCGCCGCGTATCTACTATACTTTCCGCCATCTGTGAAATGTCGTTTTCGTCAGAAAGGGAACTGCCATTGCGCACCGAGCACATCCTGCCCCGGCATCTCAGCGCTGAACTCAAAGATGCGCTGACCTACTCACGTGTCGTCAATGTCGTGGGTGCGCGGCAAGTCGGCAAGACGACGCTCGTGCGGGACATTCTTCAGGCTGGACGATTCATCTCTCTTGACGATGACGCGGTGCTCGAAGCGATGGAAGCTGATCCGTGGGGGCAGTTGCAGCGCCTCGCGAGCGAGACCGGAGCATTGCCTCTGATCATCGACGAAGCTCAACGCTCTCCACGCTTACCCTTGGCGATCAAAAGGGTGGTGGACTTACATGATCGAAAAGGACAATTCGTGCTTACTGGCTCATCCAATGTGTTCACGACTCGACATGTGGCTGATTCTTTGGCTGGCAGGGTGGTGACTCTGACCCTATGGCCGCTGACCATCGCCGAGACGGAATATCGAACCCCGTCGAGAATTCTCGATTGGGCGGCGGTGGAGGCTCCGGACATTGCAGCTCTGCCCGATTCGGAACCTGTCACGAGGGACGACTATATCGAGTGCGTTCTGCAAGGCGGGTTTCCTGAAATTCGTGACCTTGATGCGCGCCGTCGTCAACTGAGGTATCGCCAGTACGTAGACTCGATCATCGACAGAGACGTTACCGACATTCTCCGCATCCGCAAAAGTGAAGCGCTGAAGCGCCTAATCAACCAATTGGCCATTCGAACCGGCACTGAACTCAATCTCACGGAACTTGGAAAGCTCGTCGGGGTTCAACGAGTCACAATGGAACAGTACCTTGATCTATTGACACGCTTATCGCTTGTTATCAGGCTTGACGCATGGTCTTCAGGTGAGCACCGGCGAGAGATCAAGAACGCCAAGCATCACTTCGCGGATACAGGAATCGCGTGCGCGCTGCGCGGCCTGACGAAGGGCTCATTCGATATCGAGGCCAATCCTTCGGCACTCGGCGGACTTGTCGAGAGCTTCGTGTTCTCCGAACTCCTTAGGTCATCACCCTACCAGCGCAACGATTTTCGTTTCTATCATTGGCGTGACCGTCGCGGGCGGGAGATAGATATGCTTGTCGAGTGCGATAACGGCATGGTTGCCGTTGAGGTGAAAGCGTCAACAATGGTTGGGCTTCAAGATTTCAGACACCAGCGGTGGTTTGCGACCGAGGGACCTGGACAGAATCGACGGGTGAATTCGATCATTTTCTACTTGGGGGAACACAAGCTACGGTTTGGCGAGCGCATGTTTGCGTTACCGGTCAGTTGTCTCTGGAGCCAGCCCAAGAACTGATCAAAGTCATGCAATGATCTCGCCCGATCCGTCCACCTTCAGCGCATAGAGATCATCGAGCCCATACCAATTCGTCGCCTTCCGGCGTCCGGCTGGCTTGCGTCGCACAAAATAGCGGCGCCCCAAAGTCGCGCCGCGAGTGTTCGGGAACCATTCTGCCTTGCGCTCAAGCTCGGCTTCCAATGCGCCCGGCGAACGGACGGTTCCCCATTTGCACTCACCCAAATCTGTCCAGTTATCGTCGCGCAGGCCAACTGTGTCGATTTGTGTCTTCGAACTCCAATACTCACCAATTTCAAAGCCTGCGGTCGTGCCCTCGTGCGCATAGATGAGCGGCAGCGCTTCACGACAGAGGTGTTCGAATCCGTTGCCGAACCACGCATCGAGCGCAGGGGCGACGCGCTCAGTGAGTGCTTGCGACGGGCCAGCGCTGCGGATGATGCTCGTGTTAGGGAACACGAATCGGAACCAGAACCGGAGCAAGGGGTCGCGAATCCCAAAACGCAACTGCTTCGAGTTTGCTCGTCGGCCGTCAAGCGGGTAGCGTCGTCGCGCGTAACCCAAATCGACCAATTGCTGCAAATAGTAATGCAGGTTGCGATTCGGCAGGCTGGTGGCTTCTGCAATCGCCTTTACGGTGCTGCTCCCGCTGGCAATGGCGAACAAAATAGCGCGGTACGGCGCAATCTCGCGCAGCTCTTCTCGCAGCAGAAAGGTGGGTTCATGGAAAAGCGGCGCATACTCGTCGAGCAGGTTTTGGCGAATGTTGCTCTCGACGGAAAGGCGGTCATCAAGGCATAGCAGATACTGTGGTAATCCGCCCACCAAAAAATAAGCGCGTGCTCGGTCAGTGAGCGACCAATTGCGATGAAATTCGGCGGCTTCCAAGTAACCGAAGGGGTGCAGATGGATTTGCGCCGTGCGGCGGCCAAAGAGCGGGCTCGATTGCCCCAAGACCTCCCGTTCCATGAAGCCGATGTAAGATCCGCAAAGCAACAGCATAACGTTGCCGTTCGTTTTCCAGTGGCGATCCCAACCGTGCTGCAAGTCGGCAACAAGGCCGGGCTCGGCTGCCGCGACCCACTGGAATTCATCCAAAGCCAACACGAGCTTCGCATTGGGATGTGTGAGCGTCCACTGATCAACAACGGTTGTCAGCGCCTTGCGCCAATTGCTGACGCTCAGCTCGGCAAGCAGCGGCATGTTCAGCGTGCGCGCCGCTTCCAAAAGGAATTCACGCACCTGTAGTCCGCTAGGAGACTGCCCGCCAAGATAGTAGACGCCGGGCTTGCCTTTCATGAAACTTAAGATCAGTTCACTTTTCCCTACCCGACGCCGACCGTACACAGGAATAAACTCGGAGCGCCCGGACGCAAACGCCGTCTCAAGCACATGAAGTTCCGCACTGCGGCCGATGAACCTAGACATGGCGCGGTCTGTGTGCCGTGCGAGTGCAGCAACTTTGAGGTGGTTCAGGGTCGGGGCGACGCATTTGCTGCCTGAGTGAAGAAGCCGCAGAAGTATGCGCCGCGATTTAGTTTTCGTCAAGTCGTGTTTAGACAAGTCATACTTAGACAAGTCGTGTTTAGACGAATGCTCGCTCCTCCGGCGAGGGGGAGTTCAAGCACTGAGCAGAAATACCGAAAAGAGACCGGCCTCATCGGTCCAATACCGCGTGCAACTAAACCCTACTTCCTGCGCCATGTCGACAAACCTGTCATACGAATACTTATATGAATTCTCTGTGTGGATGGCCTCATCCTTGGCGATGAACATCCTGTCTCCACCTATGCGCACCTCTTGGTCGCGTTTGCTCACCAAGTACATCTCGATTCGCGCCTCGATTTGGTTGTAGACGGCCTTGTGTCGATAGCCTGACAGATCGAAATTGGCGCCGAACTCTCGGTTCAGACGGGTCAGCAAATTGAGGTTGAACCTTGCAGTGACGCCAGCGCTATCGTTGTAGGCGGCTTCTAGCACAGACGCATCCTTGGGCGGGTCAATGCCGATCAATAACAACCCGCGTCCAGAAATTGCCTGCCCGACTTGAGAAAGAAATATCGCTGCCTCATCCGGTTCGAAGTTGCCGAGGCTCGAACCAGGGAAGAAGGCGAGTAGTCGCGCGTCTGTATCCAAAACCTCAGAGAGATCCCAATTTTGAGAGTAGTCAGCGCAAACGGCGTAGACATCAAGGTCGGGATAGTCGCTAGAAAGCGCTTCGCAACTCGAAACAAGAAAGTCCTTGGAAATATCGATGGCCACATAGGCTTGCGGCGAGACACCATCTATGAGAATTCTCGCCTTCTCTCCCGATCCGCTCCCGCATTCCACCAACACAGGCTTGCCAGAATGCCGCTGCGCACCACTGCCGGCAAGCTCCGCGATTTCTTGCACGGTCGTGCGAAGTATCCCTATCTCAGTGCGGGTGAGGTAATACTCGGGGAGCCTCGTGATGCGCTCAAACAGACGCGACCCTTGCTCATCATAGAAATACTTCGGCGCTATGGACTTCTGGGATGCACGCAGTCCTTCAAGAAGCTCGCGCGTCATATCGACTGGCTGCGGCGCCTGATCAATCAAGCGAATAATGGAATCCTCGCCCGTCTCAGACGAGCGCGCAGAAGAAGCCATGGCTATTCCTCGATATTCCTAGCGAGCCTGACGCCGCTGTATTGCCATCGGTCCCAAGGATAGAAGAAGTTGCGGTAGGAGAGCCGCGCGTGTCCCTTCGGAGTAGCACAGGAACTGCCGCGTAGCACCATTTGTCCACTCATGAATTTGCCATTGTATTCGCCGACCGCGCCCGCCCAAGGCTGAAACCCCGGATAACAACCGTACGCAGAGCATGTCCATTGCCACAGCCTGCCAAAGGCATCACGAATCTCTTGACTCTTGGCGCTTCGCAGGCTTGACTCCCATTCGGCTTCTGTCGGAAGTCGGGCGCCTTGCCAACGCGCAAAGGCATCGGCCTCAAAATAGCTGAGATGTGCGACGGGCGACTCTTTGCACAGCGGCCTCTGACCGAGAAGCCGGTACTCAAGCCATTCTCCCTCTGCCCAAGTCCAATAGAGCGGCGCATTCCATTGCTCTTGCACAACTCGATCCCAAGCCTCGGCTAGCCACAGCTCTGGACGCTCGTAGCCGCCATCGTTCATAAACGCAAGATATTCGCCGTTGCTGCACAGGCGGTTGGCGATTTCATAGGGTTGCAAATACACCTGATGGCGAGGGGATTCGTTATCGAAAGAGAACTCCTGAAACGTAGGTCTCGACACGCTGCTCTCGTCGGCGCCGATAGTGACAAGACCACCATCGAACTCAAGGAATTCAATGGCATCTGTTGGCGCTTCGGCATCTTGTTCAATCGCGCAGGATTCAAGTGCGGGCGACAAAGGATTGACGCCAAGGTTTCTCTTGATGTCGGTGACCAGAAGCTCCTGGTGCTGCTGTTCGTGATGCAAGCCGAGCACCGTCAGTTGCACAATCTCGTCACCCCGGGCATCCGGGCTTTCGAGCAACTCAAGCATGGCAGCGTCGACTTGCTCTCTGTATTCCAAGATTTCCGCGACCGTCGGGCGCGACAGCTTGCCTCGGTCTGCTCTTGGCCACTGCTTGCCAATGCCCTCATAGTAGGAATTGAAGAGATAGCCGTAGGCTTCTAACGGCCTACGGTAGCTGGGCAGAAATGGCAACAGAATAAAGGTCTCGAAAAACCAAGAAGTATGCGCCAGATGCCATTTGGGAGGGCTTGCCTCGGGCGCTGGCTGGATGCAGTAGTCCTCTGTGCTCAGGCCATCGCAAAGTGAGAGGCTGTGTGCCCGCACCTCGCGGTACACCGAATGAAGTTGCTCGCCCATCGGCCGCCTATTCACTTAGTTGGCGCCTCTGCCGCAAATCAGGTTGAATCCAGCGCGTTAGTATAAGTGAGGATTCATGCAATGACCTCCCCCGCCCAAAGCCCGTGCAAGAAATCCGCGATAGGCAGCACACGAACATCGTCCCACAGAGCAGCGCGCAGTTCATTGAGAACGAGTGTCTCCATTTGCGCGCCGAGCTCTTCGTTCGTTGGCGGGTAAGGTAGCCGCCCGGTCAGCGTTCTCACGACGCCGCAATCAAAGAAGTAGAACTTGGGGCGCTATAGTTGTCGGTTGGTCGACTTCAGTTTCCACGCGGGCAGATAATAGCCGAGAAGGGTGTCCACAAGGATTTGAAAGTGGCTCTCGACTGTGCGCCGGTGGATGCCGGTGTCGCGGGCTATGCTGGTCGTGCTGGTGGTTTGGGCGTTTTGCCGAGCGGCGATTTCAAGAAAGCGGGCAAAGGCGCCGACGTTTGCGTGCGCTCGACCCCGACAAAATGAAGCGCAGGCCTTTCTCTTCGATGAGCCGGTGAACCTCGTTCAATAACGCTGGCGCCTTTTGCACTTCGTCAATGACCGCCCAAGTGCCGGATGGACGATCCGCGAGTTCTCGATAGATCAAAAGACGAATTTGTGCGTTAGCGCAGGCTACTAGCCTGAAGCCGTTCCTTCAGTCCTTCTTCGAACTCTCCGCGCTTCACGGTTTCTGCCGCGAGCAGTTTCTTGCTTGAGTCTTCAAGTGTGAGCACTTCCCAGTGGTGTGGCTCGAAGCGATATTCCGCGGAAATTCGCGGCACAAGCCAAATCACATCACCATCATCGAGATCTTGTGAGGGCGCGTCACTGGTTCCCCCAATGGTGCTGAAGAAAGGCCAGTCGACCGCGACGGCGAGCTTTGTGCCCCAGCAGGATGCTCGCCTTCATCTTCATGTAGTAATTCAAAATCCTTTTGCATTCCCTCTCCTGAAAAATACACGGCTTGAATTTCCAGCCCCAGCCATTGGCTAGCGGCAAGGTCGTTTGACACAACAATATCGATTCTTCCTGCTGCTTGTCCTGTTGTTGGAGAGCGCATGAAAGGCACCTCGTGGGCGACAAGAAAGTGCTCAAATCCGACGATGCTAGCAAGCCATTGAGGCACGAAGGCCCTCTCTGCGAACCTATGCGGACAGGTAGCGACAGGGAGCGCTGCTGCCCGTATCGCTCGATTGGCCCGATCTTGGTCTGCGCTCAACTCATGTCGCTGGATCGAGCAGACACCACCTCGTTTGTTGCATCGCGTGCGCCCTTCTTGGAAGGGACAAATCGGATAATTTTCTGTGGAATTGAGTGCGAGCTTAGCCAGCCTTCGTCGGGTTGCCGCTGACATTGACAAGAATGGCTTGCCGAACCATTCCGCTATTCCGTAAGGCTGCTTCAAGGTTCAAACAGCGGTTGCGGCGTAATGACGAGCTCAGGGATGCGCGCATGATGGGTGTTCTTCATGAGCACTTGAACCGCATGGAACTGGTGCCGCTCAATAAGCTGCTCGATTTCAGGTGATCGATCATAGGTCATGAGAAAGCAAGCGTCGCGCTCATCGAGTGCTTCAAATAGGCGAGCGTGATTGAGGTCGTTGTGCGCGTAAAGCCGCTTGCCAGCGCGCTTGCCGCCAGCCGTGTAGGGCGGGTCGATGAAAAAGACACTATCGCTCTTTTGCCAAGAGATGGATTCCAATAGTGCCAACCCGTCTCCCTCCATGAAGGCAAGGCGACTGCAATGGTTATGAATTGCCGTCAACCTGCGATTGAGCGTATCGGGATACCAGCGCGAAGAAATTCCTTTGCCGTTTTCGCCAGAGCGTGCGAGTGAGGCGCCAGGAGCAAGGATTCCGCCCCTCTTCGTGCGGTTTAATACGAGCGTCCGGAAACCAGCTTCGATCAGGCTGTTGGGCACCTGATCAACAAGCCTTTGTACATTGGCTCTGCACGCATCAAACCGAGTGACTTTATCGCAAAGCTCCGGGCCGTGCTGAAGCGCAGCATGCCAGAAGGCCGCAACATGTCGATCCAATTCCACCATCAAGCATCGCTCAACCAAGCCCTCCATCACGGCGGTGAGGGAAACGCTTGCCCCTCCTGCGAAAGGCTCGACAAGCAAGCGCGGCGTGGAGGGCAACCCTTGCAACCAGTGGCGAATGTGGGGAATGAGCCAAGTCTTGCCGCCAGGATAGCGAAGCGGACTGTACTGTGGCACGCATGCGACGTTCACAGCTTTGATTGGCGATGTGGCTATTCGGTCAGGATGATTGAGTCCTTGAGAGCCGAAAAGTTCGGGCTGCGCATGTTGGGAGGCGAGTTCAAGCACTGATCTGTTTGGCGAAGGAGAGGCGATGACGGAGCGAGAGACACGAGCGAGATAATGCCATAAATCGCTATCTGTCAGAGTTGATCGGGCGGCTTCGGCAGGGGCGCATGGCATAAAATTGATGGGCGCGTTATCCTCACGCCATGTCCTTACACATCATAGTCCTCGCGGCAGGCAAGAGCCGTCGGATGAATTCCGATCTTCCAAAAGCGCTCGTGCCGCTCGGCGGACAGCCTATGCTCGCGCATCTGATCGAGACGGCTCTCTCGCTCGCGCCGAGCCGATTGTCGGTGGTGGTTGGTGTGGATGCTGCGCCAGTCAAACAAGCGTTTTCTGATGCCAAGGACATTTGCTGGGTCGTTCAGCCAGAAGCCCTCGGAACAGGCCATGCGGCGCTGTGTGCGCTTCGCGAGCACAGTGAAGGGCAGGCACTTGTGGTCTATGTGGACGGGCCTTTGGTGTCCTCATCCGCGCTGCGCAAGCTCGTCCGCCAAGAGTCGCCTCTTGCGGTGTTGGCTGCGACCGCCGAGAATCCTGCAGGCTTCGGACGCCTGATCACGGATGAACACGGTCACCTGCAGCGCATCGTTGAAGAAGCGCATACCAGCGAGACAGAAAAGCGCATCAAAACAGTCAACACAGGCATCATGGCGGGCGACGGGGCGCTTATGAAAGCGCTCCTTGAAGGTATGCCAGCGCCAGATGCAAAACGTGAGCAATACTTAACGGACTTGGTCGCCTTGGCGCGCAAGCGCGGCCTTGACGTCGGCTGCGTCATGTCGCGCCCTGAAGACGGCGCACTTGGCGCGAACACTTTGCAAGAACTATCTGGCCTCGAGCGCCTCTATCAACAGCGTCAAGCGCATGAACTCATGCGCCAAGGCGTGCGTCTCGCAGACCCTGCAAGGATTGATGTGCGCGGCAGGGTTTCTGCCGAACAAGGCGTGTTCATCGATGCAGGCGTCGTCCTTGAGGGCGAGCTTAAATTTCAGAGAGATGTGTCAATCGGGCCGGGCGTGACCATCAAGGATTCAAGTCTCGGTCAAGGCACGAAGGTGGAAGCCAATTCAGTCGTCGAGGGCGTGAAGGCAGGCGCAAACTGCTGTATCGGCCCGTTTGCGCGCATTCGGCCACACACTATGCTCGCAGATGATGTTCACATCGGCACTTTCGTTGAAGTCAAGCAAGCGCGAATCGGCGCTCGCTCGAAGGCGAATCATCAGGCGTATCTCGGCGATGTGGAAATTGGCGAAGACTGCAACATCGGCGCAGGTGCCATCACCTGCAACTACGACGGCGCGAACAAGCACAAGACGGTCATCGGCGATCGCGTTTTTGTGGGCTCGAACGTCACGCTCATTGCGCCAGTCAAGATCGAGGCTGATGCCTACATCGCCGCAGGTTCGACCATATCGAAGAACGTGAACGCTGGCCTTACGGTGGCAAGAGCGCGGCAGAAGCACATCGGCCACTGGACGCGGCCAGCGAAACACAAAGCCTAGCTATGTGCGGAATCATAGGCGCGGTGGGGACGCGCGATGTCGTCCCAATCCTGCTTGATGGACTGCGCGGCTTGGAGTACCGCGGCTATGATTCCGCGGGCCTTGCCGTCATTGATTCAACGCAGCGCCCTGTGCGCGAACGCACTCGCGGGAAAGTGACAAGCCTAGTCGAGAAACTGAACGCGCGCCCGCTTTGCGGCACTACTGGCATCGCGCACACGCGCTGGGCGACGCACGGTGCGCCATCGGAACGGAACGCCCATCCACACGTCTGCGGTGCCAAGGTCG
Organism: Pseudomonadales bacterium; assembly: GCA_028283025.1. Classification (GTDB taxonomy): domain Bacteria; phylum Pseudomonadota; class Gammaproteobacteria; order Pseudomonadales; family Azotimanducaceae; genus Azotimanducus. The sequence continues at coordinate 24,389 of JAPYNO010000016.1, forward strand.
CCATCGCCCACAACGGTATTATCGAGAACTACGAGACGCTGCGCCGCGAGCTGCTGGCAACAGGCGCGATGCTTGAATCCGAGACGGATTCGGAGGTCATTGCCCATCTGATCGCCCGCGAGATCGATGCTGATCGGTCGCTTCTTGATTCGGTGGCGCAGGCCTGCCATCGATTGGAAGGCGCGTTTGCTATTGAAGTTGCAAGCCCGAAGGTGCCCGATGCGCTCATCGTCGTGCGCGTCGGCAGCCCCTTGGTGGTGGGCATTGGTGACGGAGAAGCCTTTGTCGCCTCCGCCCTTGACGCGCTACTCGATTTGACAGACCAATTCGTTGTCCTTGAAGAAGGCGACATTGCCGAGGTGCGCTGCGATGGGCTGCGCATCTTCTCGCTTGCATCGCCAAAGCGTGAAATCAAACGCGAGGTGCTGAAGGTGGAGGGTAAGCGCCACTTGAAGGACAAGGGCGAGTTCGACACCTTCATGCACAAGGAAATCCACGAACAGCCAGAGGCGGCTGTGCGTGCGCTTGAATCGCGAATAAGTGGGACGCGCGTCCTGCAACCTGTTTTCGGTGTGGCGGCAGAACGGGTCCTGAGCCGGGTCAGAAGCGTGCACATCGTCGCCGCAGGCAGCAGCTACCACTGCGGACTCATCGCCAAGTATTGGATCGAAGATGTTGCGGGACTGCCCTGCCAAGTCGAGGTCGCCAGCGAGTTTCGTTATCGAAAAGCGGTTGTGCTGCCAGGCTCGCTGTTCGTGGCGATTTCACAATCAGGAGAGACGGCGGACACCTTGGCCGCGCTGCGTATCAGCCGCCGCCTTGGATTCGTGGCCAGCCTCGCCATCTGCAACGTACCGACCTCGACCCTTGTGAGAGAGTCGAACATGACCTATTTGATGCAGGCAGGGCCGGAGTTCAGCGTCGCTTCGACGAAGGCCATCTCCTGTTCGCTCGTCGGGCTGCTTCTGCTCACGCTTCTCCTTGGTCGCTCACGAGGACATTCTCCAGACGCCGAAGCCGAAGTTGTCGAAGCGCTGCATTCGCTTGATGACGACATCAGAGAAGCTCTCGCGCTTGAGCCACAAATCGAGACGCTAGCCGCGCAGCTCATCCACCGCAACCATGCCCTCTTTCTTGGCCGCGGCCCGCAGTATCCCGTCGCGCTCGAAGCCGCGCTCAAGCTCAAGGAAATCTCCTACATCCACGCCGAGGGCTATCCCGCAGGCGAACTCAAGCATGGGCCGCTTGCGCTCATCGATGAAAGCATGCCTGTGATTGTCATCGCGCCCAAGGACGACCTCATCGAAAAGCTCGCCTCGAATGTGCGCGAAGTCGAAGCGCGCGGCGGCGAACTCATTGTCTTTGCCGGCCAAGACACCAGCTTTGCAGCGCGCTCCGACATGCACGTCTTGCCGATGCCGCGCGTCCACGAATTGCTTGCGCCGATCATCTACAACGTGCCGTTGCAACTCCTTGCGTACCATGTCGCGCGCTGCAAGGGCACGGACATAGATCAACCAAGGAACTTGGCGAAGGCGGTGACGGTGGAGTAGCGCCAACCTATAATTTCGTCATGACTGATCGATTCTTTGACAGCCCAGTCCTGAATTCCCCCTATCAGACGCCTGCGCGTCATTGGGAGCTAGACGACCATGGGCAACCGACAGGCCAAATCGTCGAGTCGAGGCGGCGTTCCTCGCTGCAAACGCCCGTGCCCGCACCCAAGAAAATCAAGCGCAGTCAAGCCGAACTCGACCTCAGCGCGGCAGCGGGAGGCGGAGATCAGGTTCAGCGCTACGACCCGATTCCGATTATCAATGAGGTGCGTTCGCAAGTTTCAGCGTGGCGCTCTCTGCCCGCTCGCGAATGGCAAGTGACACCTGAAACCGCGCGACTCATGCAGCATTGGCGGAACCATGAATTCAGAGCCGAGCGTCCGTTCTTCTGTCAGATTGAAGCTGCCGAAACAGCGATCTGGCTCACCGAAGTCGCGCCGAAGCACAGAAAGCGAGAAACAACGGCTGTCGTGCTTGATCACCTTGCTGCAGCCAATGAAGCGTCGAATCCGCAGTATCCAGCCCTCCCGCGGCTGGCCTTGAAACTCGCGACTGGCGCGGGAAAAACGACAGTGATGGCAATGCTCATCGCTTGGCAAACTATCAATGCGGTGCGCCATCCCAATAGTTCGCTGTTTACTCGTGGCTTCCTAGTGGTCACGCCCGGAATTACGATTCGTGACCGATTGCGCGTGTTGAAGCCAAGTGACCCTGATAGCTACTACAAGAGCCGCGAACTGGTGCCGGAAGACATGCTGCACGATCTCGCCCGCGCAGAAATTGTTATCACCAACTACCACTCGTTTGTGCGGCGCGAGACGGTGAATGCCTCCAAAGGCACACGAGCGTTCGTGCAAGGCCGGGGCGGCCCCAAAGACACGCGCAAATCAGAAGGTGAAATGCTGCGGGAAGTTTGCTCCGAACTTCTCGGCATGAAGAATGTCATTGTCTTCAATGATGAAGCGCACCATTGCTACCGGGAAAGGGTGACAGCTTCGCAAGAGGCTGGCCTTCAGGGCGACTTGAAGGAAGAAGCCGAAAAAAACACGGCTGCAGCGCGTCTATGGATATCAGGGCTTGAGGCAATTTCGAAGGCTCGCGGATTGAACCTGCTGCGCGTCTTCGACCTGTCGGCAACCCCGTTCTTCCTGTCGGGTTCGGGCTATCAGGAAGGCACGCTGTTTCCGTGGACGATGAGCGACTTTTCGCTCCTTGACGCGATTGAGTGCGGCATTGTCAAGCTGCCGCGCGTCCCGGTCTCCGACAACATTCCGAACGCAGAAGTGCCAGTCTTTCGCAATTTGTGGGAACACATTGGCAAGGCGCTGCCGAGCGGGCGACGCACAAAGAAGAGTGCACTCAACCCTGCCGCCATTCCAATGCAGCTGCAGACGGCGCTCGAAGCCTTGTATGGCCACTATGAAAAAACGTTCGAAGCTTGGGACAACGCTCACATAGAAGTGCCGCCGTGCTTCATCATTGTGTGCAACAACACCTCGACCTCGAAGCTGGTATACGACTACGTTTCCGGATATGAGCGCAGGGACGAGGATGGAAATACAAGCGTGCAAAATGGCGCACTCCCGCTCTTTCAGAACTACGATCAGCATGGCAATCCGCTTCCAAGGCCGCGAACACTCCTGATCGACAGCATTCAGATCGAATCTGGTGACGCGCTTGACAAGAAATTCAGCGAGGTCGCTGCTGCCGAGATCGAACAATTCAAGCGTGACCGAGTAGAACGCAGCGGAAACCAGGCTGATCGCGACAACATCACGGATCAAGATCTATTGCGCGAAGTCTTGAATACGGTCGGCAAACCAGAGCGCCTCGGCGAGTCCATTCGATGTGTTGTATCTGTGGCCATGCTCTCGGAAGGGTGGGATGCCAACACCGTCACCCATATCCTAGGCGTTCGCGCCTTCGGAACGCAATTGCTCTGTGAACAAGTTGTGGGCCGAGCATTGAGGCGACAATCATATGCACTCAACGAACAGCAGATGCTCACGCCCGAGTATGCGGACGTGCTCGGCATTCCTTTCGACTTCACGTCCAAACCGCAGAAAGTCAATCCCCCGCAACCGCAAGAACGCATTCTTGTTCGAGCGCTCTCGCCGGAGCGGGATGACAAAGCAATTCGCTTTCCGCGTGTTGCCGGCTACAGGGTTGAGTTGCGCGAGTCCTGCTTGGAAGCCAAGTTTGACGAGTATTCGACGTTCGAGCTGACACCTGAAATTGTTGGTCCCACCAAGATAAGAAACGAAGGACTTATCGGCGAAGGTGCGGATTTAACGCTCGAGCATCTTGAAAGCACGCGATTCTCCACTATTGAATTTAAGCTGACCAAGCATCTATTGAAACGACATTGGCAAGAATTTAAGGATTCGCCGGAGCGATTTGGGCAGTTGCGCACAATCGTTCGACAGTGGCTGAGGATGCATCTTGTGTGCAAGGGGAGTACCTATTGTGCGCAGCTTCTACATCCCTCGCTCGCCGAACACGCCTGCGAAAAGATCACCAAAGCGATCATCAACCACTTTGAGCAGCATTCGCCGGTCAAGGCAGTTCTTGAACCCTTCACACCCGAAGGCTCTACCCACGCAGTCCATTTCACCACTTCGGCTTCCAAGACGATTTGGAGAACGCGCACTGATCGTTGCCACATCAACTATGCGGTGTGCGACAGCGAATGGGAGGCTGAATTCTGTCGCATCGTCGAAGACCACGCCCGCACAGTGTCGTATGTCAAGAATTACGGACTCGGCTTTGAAGTGCCTTACTTTGATAAAGGCATCGAGCGCCGCTATGTTCCCGACTTCATCGTTCGCGTGTTCGATTCACGAGGACGGGACGATCTTCTCAATCTCGTCGTCGAAATCAAAGGCGTCCGAGACGAGAATGCCAAGGCGAAAGCTGACACGATGAACAAGTATTGGCTGCCCGCGATCAATCGAACCGGAGACTTCGGTCGGTGGGCATTTCTTGAGTTATCGGACATCACCTCCATGGAGGCTGATTATCATGCGATGATCGAGCGCCTGCTTCCAGTGCGCGAAATTGAAGCGGGCAATTGGCTAGCAGATGCGGGCGGCACGGCACCAGACCTCGAACCGATTCCAAGGCGCCGTAGCGACCCCTATTCGTGATACTTGTCGCACATCCGTTGCGAAAACACTTATTCTTTAATCCTGACATCTTTGTAGGTGGCCCATGGCGAAACTCAAGAAGCAATCTAAGCACGTCACGACCCTGACCCACAAAGACGCTTCACGCAAGAACATTCCGACGACCGAAGATCAAGCCGTCATGTCGAGCCAGGATCGAGATCCGGTCATCGCCGCCTTCGAACGACGTACACCGGACCTCGACCCGCAGTTTGTGTGGCGAGGAAAGGATGTGCGCAATTGGCATGATCTGATCGTGAGGGCGCCGCCGCTCTATATTGAGGAAAAGGTGCATCCGAAGGCGTTGATTGACGATCTCAAACGAGAGATGGAGGAAAGGACAGGGAAAGAGCCGAGAATCCCCGATCTGTTTGCCGACTTCAATGGGTTGCCGCCGGAGGCTGAGCGGACCGACTTCTACCAGCACGAGGGCAATTGGTCGAATCGCATGATTCTCGGCGACAGCCTGCATGTGATGGCGTCTTTGGCTGAACGTGAGGCACTGCGGGGCAAGGTTCAGTGCATCTATTTCGACCCGCCCTACGGCATCAAGTTCAACTCGAACTTTCAGCCGTCTACATCGAGCCGAGATGTGACGGATGGCAAGCGTGAGCACATCACTCGTGAGCCAGAACAGGTAAAAGCGTTTCGGGATACTTGGAAGGATGGCATCCATTCGTATCTCACCTATCTGCGGGATCGGCTGACCGTCGCGCGGGACCTGTTGACGGAGAGCGGTTCAATCTTTGTGCAGATTGGGGATGAGAATGTGCACCGGGTTCGGGCGTTGATGGATGAGATTCTTGGCACCGAGAACCTAATCGCAGAGTTAGTTGCTGAAAAGACAGCCGGTGCGTCCATGCAGTTTATCGATAGCGTTTCCGACTACATACTTTGGTACGGAAAAAATCGAGACCTTACGAAGTATCGGCGACTATTCTTAGACAAGAAAGAGGGGAAAACTGGGCTTCAATCATATAAGTTTCTTCAGCTTGATGATTCGACTCGTCGTCCCCTGAGCCAAACAGAGCGACAGGCACCTGTCGATATCGACAAAATGCATATATTCAGTATTGACGGGCTTACATCACAGACTCAGGCCCTTACTACAAGGTATACAGCAAAATTCAGAGGGAGAGAATACAAATCCGGTGTTCGGCAATGGGCAACGCCAGCGCATGGTTTTGAAAGACTATGTAAAGCTAATAGGGTTGAAAATCGTGCGAGTAGCTTGGGGTATGTCCGTTTCTTTCGCGATTACCCGGTGATGCCAATAAGGAACATTTGGACAGACACGGGCACGGGATCGTTCACCGACCCAAAGGTCTATGTCGTTCAAACAGGAAAAAAGATAGTAGAGCGCTGCATCCTGATGACCACCGACCCGGGCGATCTAGTCCTCGATCCAACCTGTGGCTCCGGCACAACAGCCTATGTCGCAGAGCAATGGGGGCGTCGCTGGATCACGATTGACACCTCTCGCGTCGCACTAGCCCTCGCCCGCACGCGCATCATGGGCGCTCGCTATCCCTACTATCTTCTTACCGACAGCTTGGAAGGACAACAAAAGGAAGCGGAAATAACGCGAAAGGCGCCATCCTCGCAGCCCGCCTACGGGAACATCCGCCAAGGGTTTGTGTATCGGCGCGTACCTCACATCACATTGAAATCCATCGCCAACAACGCAGAGATCGACATCATCTATGACCGCCTCCAACCCAAAGTCGATGCCGCTCTCGCAGCCTTGAACACAGCGCTTGAAGGCCACGCCACCTCCTTCGCGGTGGACGCTGGAGGTCGCAAGGGTCAAAAGATCGACTTTACGGATGCGACCGACGTGACCCTGCCCTCCGGGGAGACCGCGAGCGCAAACGCGCTCTTGGAATGGGAAGTGCCACGAGATCTGCCAGACGATTGGCCCGACTCAGCAAAGAAGCCTCACGAAGCGTTCTGGCAGGCGCGAATTGCTCGACAAAAGGAAATCGACGCATCGATCGCAGCGAAGGCGGATTTCGAGTACCTCTTCGATAAGCCCTATGAGGATTCCGCCAAGGTGCGCGTCTCCGGACCATTCACGGTCGAAACACTGTCGCCGCACCGCATGATCGGGTTCGATCAAGATGGCCGAGAAGTCGACTCAGTGCGCGAAGCGCGTGTGCCCTACGGCGTCGGGCAGGACTTTGCTGGCATCATGTTGGAAAACTTGAAGACTTCCGGTGTCCAGCAGGTACACAAGGAGCAGCGCATCGAGTTCACTTCACTGACTGCGTGGCCAGGACCAAAGATCGACGCGGAAGGTCGCTTTGTTGACCGACCAACCTCGAACAGTCGCAAAGAAGCGCAGCAACCGAAGTCAGCGAATCAAATCCAAGATCAGCGCGGCCAATACGAATTTGAGCAACTTGACGATGCAGCAGCAGAAAAACGCGCCGCCATCTTCATCGGGCCGGAGTTCGGGACTGTCACCCGCCCACATCTTATTGAGGCCGCCCGAGAAGCCGCAGAGATGGGCACAGACATTCTCATCGCCTGCGCCTTCAGCTTCGATGCAGGCGCGAGCGACACGTCAAAGTATGGGCGCATGCCAATCTTAAAGGCGCGCATGAACGCCGACCTGCACATGGTGGATGACCTCAAGAACACCGGTAGCGGCAACCTATTCGTGGTGTTCGGAGACCCTGACATAGATGTGCTCTCAGACGAAAAAGACGCGGATATGATCCGCGTGAAGGTCAACGGCACCGATGTCTACGATCCGAAAACAGGCCAAATTCGCTCCAACGAACCGAACGAACTCGCCTGCTGGTTTATCGACACCGACTACAACCAAGAGAGCTTCTTCGTGCGCCATGCCTACTTCTTAGGCGCGTCCGATCCATACAAGAGCCTCAAGACGACGCTCAAGGGAGATATTGATGCGGATGCGTGGGCGACGCTCAAGAGCGACGTGTCCCGCCCGTTCAAGAAGCCTGAGTCAGGACGCATCGCTGTGAAGGTCATCAACCATTTTGGTGACGAGGTGATGAAGGTGGTGGAGATTTAGCGTCCTTCCGTCCACTGATACCGAACCTTTAGCTTGTTCAGATAGTTTCTCGGCAATACGCCATCATGCTGCGACTAGCCTATGTCCGCCGGAATATCGCCCAACTGTGAGGCTGCTACTAGATCGGCGAATCTCGACTAGAGTTTCTTCGCCGATGCCAGTCCCACCTGCCAGCGGGACTTGGTACAGCTTGCGGATGGCGGTCGGTGGTAAGCCGAAGAGGTTGGTCAGGAAGACCAGTGACTACGAGTATTTCGTCAAAACCCGGTGTAGGCTCGTTATTCCGACTCCGTGTTGCCTTCGTCGATTGGATTGCTCAATACGGCACCGAGACTAGTCTGGCCATTCTCTCCACACTTGCCGGTTTGATCGGTGGTCACAGTGACGCCAGTCCATTGCCCGCAGTCGACCTTCCCTGAAATAACCGCTTCGCCGTGGACGAGCGCGCTTCCATAGACCTCACCGAAACCGATCACCTGCGTGTTGAAGCCTGACACCTTCGCGTTTCCGTACACCCTCGAACCCGCTCCACCTACCGAAGCACCATCCAAAATCCTAGCGTTCCCGGAGACGGCGGCACCCCTCCAGACAGAGCCTTCTACTATCCGTGCGTTCCCGGAGACTTCGGCACTATGAATCAATGAGTTTCGGACGACGGCATTACCGGAAACGCTAGCGTCTACGACAACACTAGGTCCTTTGATAACCACGTTACCGGAAATCGTTCCCCCGCATATGACCGCTTTGCGCCCAACATAAACCGAGTTCTCGACCTGCCCATCTCCTAAAATCAGGCCTCCGCCGTTAGGGTGAGGCACCCCCTCGGATATCGGCTCGCCCCGGCAGTTGACCGCATGGTATGGTTTCGCCATCGACACCGTTGATGTCATTGATGCCATCACCAGTGTGACCAGCAAAGCGTGCAATACGGAGTTTTTCATCCATTCTTCTCCGCGAAACTGATAAACATGCAGGGATTATACAGACAATGCAAAGCCGTCCCATTGTGTCCCTTGATCCCCTCTATTGTTAAGGCACAATAGCGAAATGAACCGCCGAGACAAGCTAAGCCTTGACCAGCCAAGGTTAGAGCGCTTGATTGTGGCCAAGGAAAGCGCCCGAGTTGAATTCAAGGAGAAGTTGAACAAGGCCTCAAGCACATCTATTCGAGAGGCGGTATGCGCGTTCGCCAATGATCTTTCTGGTACTGGCGAACCTGGGATAGTTGTTGTCGGCTTGAAGGACGATGGAACACTGGCGGGCACGGCGGTGACCGATCAAATACTACGCGCTTTGGCAGATATCAAAACCGACGGGGCCATTACCCCTCCGCCAACGCTGCTAGTGGAAAAGCGATCATATTTGGGCCAAGACATCGCCGTAGTCACCGTACAACCCTCAGATGCCCCGCCTGTTCGCTATCGGGGCCGAATCCATGTGCGAAGTGGGCCACGAAAAGATACGGCGACAGCTCAAGACGAGCGCGTTTTGAACGAAAGAAGACGGCATGCAAACCGTCCCTTTGATGCCTATCCTCTTCCGAGTGCAGGTATCGCTGATTTGAATACACGACAATTCGAGGAGGAATATCTCCCGCATTTGGTTGATCGAGAGATTCTTCTCGCAAATGACAGAACCTCAAGCGAGCGACTGGCTGCCGCGAAAATGATCTCTTCGGCAACCGATGAGATTGCGACGATTCTCGGCCTCTTAGTGGTCGGCGCGCGTCCTCGAGACTTTGTGCCAGGTGCGTATGTGCAGTTCTTGCGTATAGCTGGCAACAGTCTTTCTGACCCCATAGCAGATGAACTTACAATTGATGGCAGCATATCGGATATGCTGGTGCGAGTAGACGCGAAGCTGAAGGCACACAATCAACGACGAATTGACTTGGTGAGCGCGGACCGAGAAATTCTTGAACAGACGTTCCCGCTCGCCGCGATACAGCAACTCGTGCGAAACGCAATCATGCATCGCGATTATGAAACATCAAATGCACCCGTCAGAGTCACTTGGTTCGACGATAGGATTGAGATTCTGAATCCGGGCGGTCCCTATGGCGCGGTTACTATCGAGAATTTCGGTCAATCTGGACTGACGGACTACCGCAATCCAAACCTTGCTGAGGCGATGAAAGTCTTAGGGTACGTTCAAAAGTTCGGATTTGGAATACCGAGCGCAAAGCGCTTGCTCGCCGAAGCTGGGCATCCAGACATAGAGTTTGATGTCACGCCGACCCATGTGCTAGCGACAGTGAAGACAGCGATTGAGCATGATCAGGGAGCCAAATGACCGCACCTGTCCTTACATTCTTTAACAACAAAGGCGGGGTCGGAAAAACTTCGCTTGTGTACCACTTGGCCTGGATGCTGTCAGAGATTGGGGAACGGGTGTTGGCTTGTGACCTCGACCCCCAAGCCAACTTAACTGGTTCGTTTCTCAGCGAAGATGAACTTGAATCCTTGTGGATGGGGCAATCGCGGAATCAAACGGTCTATCAGTGTGTGGCACCGCTCACAGAAGTAGGCGACCTGCGCGAGCCTTTGCTACACATGGCCTCCGATACATTAGGAGTTATTCCGGGGGATTTAGCGCTATCTGGGTTTGAGCGCAGTCTGTCTAGCGAATGGCCGAGTGCGCTTGGAGAAACCAATTTATTTCGACCGTTTCGAATACTCACAGCCTTCTGGCAGATCATGCAACTCGGTGCGGATAGCATGGATGCCTCCATCATCCTCGTCGATGTGGGCCCCAACCTAGGCGCCCTAAATCGGTCAGCGCTCATTGCCACAGACCATTTGATCGCCCCGCTGGGAGCCGACCTATTCTCGCTCCAGGGCTTGAAAAGCCTTGGGCCTTCCTTGACAAACTGGCATCGAGAGTGGAGTAAACGACGCGACAACTGGAAATCATCCGAATTTGATCTGCCCAAAGGGAATATGAATCCCCTCGGCTATATCGTCCAAGGGGCTGGCGTGCATCTTGGCCGCCCGGTGAAATCATATGATCGGTGGGTGAATCGAATGCCCGAAGCCTATTCAAGGTGCCTCACTAAGGAAGAAGCAGGGCCATTTCCTGCCAGCCCGCAAAACGACCCTCACTGCCTCGCCATGATGAAGCATTTCCGAAGTTTGATTCCGCTTGCGCAGGAAGCTCGAAAACCGATCTTTCACCTAGCGAGTGCAGATGGCGCAATTGGTGCGCATGCCGCGGCAGTTTGGGAAGCGAACATTGACTTCAGGGAGCTTGCGAACAAAATACGACAGCGGATAGGGCTTATCACTGAGTCCAAGGCACCTCAGCGAGAGGACATTTATAGCGAAATTAGCGATCTTAGGAAAAATTCCTAAACTAGGATAAACTCCCTATAAACATGGTTTGCTATCTATCGTAATGGATCCAGTTAGAAACCCCTATGCGCCGGGAGCGGGGTCGCCTCCGCCCGAACTCGCTGGTCGAAAAGAGCTGAGAGATGCGTTGAGCATAGCCTTGCAACGGGTGCGCAATGCTCGGAGTGCGAAAAGCGTGCTGCTCATCGGCTTGCGCGGTGTGGGAAAGACAGTCCTACTCAATCAAATGCAGAACGATGCGCAAGCCATCGGCATTGAAACACTTATGATCGAGGCACCGGAAAACCGATCCTTACCAGCTATTTTGGCACCCCGGCTTCATATGGCGCTGCTGCGACTTTCCCGGAACGAACGAGCAAAAGCTCTCGCAACACGCGCGCTTAGAGCGCTTTCGGGGTTTACGCAGGCGCTGCGAGTCAAGTACCAAGATATTGAAATCAGGCTCGACTTCGACCCTGAGCCAGGTCTGGCTGACAATGGTGATTTGGAACAGGATCTACAGGACTTGTTAGAAGCCGTCGGAGCGGCCGCCAAGGAGGCGCAGACGGCATTAGCCCTATTCGTCGACGAACTGCAATATGTCGAACAAACCGAACTCGCCGCGCTGATTACCGCTTTGCATCGAGCAAGCCAGCGGCAAGTGCCAATCGTGCTAATTGGTGCGGGGCTGCCTCAGTTGCGCGGTCGCATGGGGGATGCCAAGTCCTATGCCGAAAGACTCTTTGATTTCCTCGAGGTCGGTGCGCTGTCCGCTGAAGCTGCGAGGACAGCGATCGAAAAGCCAGCCCTTGAAGAGGGCGTGAAGGTCGAATCCGCTGCCATGCAGCAGATCATCACGGAAACCCAGTGCTATCCCTACTTCCTTCAGGAATGGGGCAAACACGCTTGGGAGATCGCAACGGATTCAGTGATCAAAGCAGAGGATGCTAAAGCCGCATCCGTGATTGCGGTTGCTGCGCTTGACGAGAGCTTCTTTCGCGTTCGTTTTGATCGGTTGAGGCCCACGGAACGGCGATACTTGCGCGCCATGGCGGAATTGGGGGCCGGGCCACACAGGTCTGGGGAAGTCGCAAAGGTTATGGGACGAGAGGTGTCATCACTCGCGCCGGTTCGGAGTCAACTCATCGGCAAGGGCATGGTATGGAGTCCGAATCATGGCGATACAGCATTTACCGTGCCGCTGTTTGATGGCTTTATGCGCCGCATCATGCCGGGCGGCGATTAAGCCTTATCGCCGCCCTCGCGACTTGTCAACACCAGCAAACTCGGCAGCAGCGATAAATTCGCGATCAGCGCAAGCCCCATCGCCACGGCGACGAGCAGGCCGAACATGATGGTCGGAACGAAGTTCGAGAACATCAGCACCGAGAAGCCGATGATGATGGTGATGCCGGTGAGGTAGAGTGCGCGGCCGATATTGGCGTGGCAGATGCCGACCGCCTCTTTCGCAGTGTGACCAGCGCCGAGTTCGAGTCGATAACGGTGCAAATAATGAATGGCGAAATCGACGCCGATGCCGATCGAGACGGCGGCAATGGTGGTGGTCATCATGTCAAGCGAAATGCCAGCGAGTCCCATGAATCCGACCACGGCCGCCGCCGAGAGTACATTCGGGATTAGTCCGAGCAGCGCAAACTTGACCGAGCGCAAGAGTATTAGGAACATCAGCAGGGTTGCGAGCAGCACATAGGCAAGCGTGTCGCGCTGCGATGCGAACAGTTCTTGCAGCATGTCGTTGAACAGCACGAGCATGCCGGAGACGATGATTTCGTCGCTTGCGAATCCAAGCTCGCGGGTTGCGTAGTCCGTCACTTCAGCGACAAGCGCTTCGCGGTCAAAGTATGGGCCGCTTTCGATGACGCGCCCAGAGAGCCGCATTTGTCCTTTTGCAGGCGCGGCATACGGGTCTATCAGTTCGGCCTTGATGTCAGGTGGCAAAGCGCTTAGCACCGCAATGAGTTCGAGGTCGCTCAAAGGCTCGCCACCCGTAAAGTCGCGCGCCAACTCATCGAGCGAAGCGACGGACAGCACCTTGCCGACTTCGGTGCGCGCTTCAAGCGCCTTTTGCAGTGCGCCGAGGCGGTCAAGCTTGTCGCGCGTGAACCAGTAGCGGGCGGGAAATTCATCTGTTTCGTCGGCGAAGAAGTCATCCTCGATCACCACCTGTTCCCAAGGCGGGAATGACACCACCACTTCAAAGGGGACGGTGCCGCCAAGATGCTGGTCGATATAGACCATGCCTTGATAGATCTCGGTGTCGTCCTGAAAGTAATCAATGAAACGGTTGTCGAGAGAGAGCCGAGAGATGCCAATGCCAGCAGCAATGGCGACCACGAGGGATACGACGCACACCAGCCCAGCCTTGTGCTGCGCGAGACGGCTTAAGTGTTTGATCAGTCGCGCTGGCGGCTTCTCGGTGGCCGATGGCTTGTCTCGTTCTAGCAGCATCAAGAGTGCGGGGAACATGGTGAAGGCGGTAAGAAACGCAAGCGCAACGCCGAGGCACATCATCCAGCCAAAGTCTTCGACCGGCGGGATGTCGCTCACCGTCAGCGAACCAAATGCCGCTATGGTGGTGAGCGCGGTGTAGAAGCACGGCGCGAGCTTGCTGACGAAGGTTTCCGTGATCAGCGCTTCGCCGCGCGGCCCGCCTTCCATCGCGGCAAGTTCCCGGTAGCGAACAATCAGATGGATCGTGAGCGAGATGGTCATAATGACCAGGAGCGAGACGAAGTTCGATGAAATCACCGTTGCCGCCGTTTGCATCGCGCCGAGCGCACCTGTGGTGTACAGCACTGCAAGGCCAGCCATTGCGGCTGGCAAAAGCACCCAGCGGAGTTCGCGAAAGGCGAGATACAGCACGAGCATGATCAGCAGCACGACGACACCGCCAAAAATCACGAGATCGCTTTTGACAAAGGCAATCATGTCGGCGGCGATCATCGGCACGCCGCCGATATGCACACGGCCGAATTCCGAGAACTCGGTCTGAATGTCGCGAATATCGGCGATGGTCTTGTCGCGTGCCGCAAGGTAGCGCTTACGCGCTTGCACGGGGTTGGCGTCGCCTTGAATCTCTGGCGGCGGCACCATGTTGGCGCGCATGGCGCCCGAGCCGCCGTCTGCGGAAATGAGCAGTTCGCGAAACAGCGGACTTCCTCGAAGTTCCTCAATGGCGAGTTCGCGGTCAACACCTTGCGAGCGGAGCGTTTTCAGCCCGGCGGCGAGTTCGGTGAGAGGCACAGGCGGGCTTTTGAGCAGCGGCACATCAAGCAGCGAGAACACTGACGCGATGCCATCGGTCGCGGCAATGCGCACCCGCAGGCGCTCGAAGACCTCGATATTGGCATCGGACAGCAGCACGCCGTCATGCGGCGCGAAGGTAATAAGCAGAAAATCGTCGCCGCTGAAGGTTTCGGTAATGCGCTCGTAGGCGGCGAAATTGGCGTCACCTTCTACAACGAGCGTCTCTGCGGAAGCGTCGAAGCTAAAGCGGGTTGAATAGAAGGCCGCTAGTATCGCGAGCAGAGCACCGAAACCAAGCGTTGCTAGTGGGTGGCGCAAAAGAAACGCCACGATCTTCGCAACGTGCATGTTCAAATCGCCTTCGGAAAGGGAATGCTGTATTGCCGCAACGTCTCTTCAAGGCTCGGCTTTTGTAGTCGTATGCGTTCTGCGCTCAATTGAAAGGCGAAGATGAAGCCGAGCCCAAGTATCAGCATACCAACCAGGAAGCAGTAGATCACTGCACGATCTGCATAGACATCCTTGAAGTAACCAACATACAGCGGGCCGAAGATGCCAGCGGCAGCCCACGCGGTGAGCACCGCGCCATAGATGGCAGACATCTTGCGTGCGCCAAACACGTCAATGATGAACGATGGCATGGTGGCGAAGCCGCCGCCGAAACACAGCAGGATGTAGCACACCAGGACCGAGAAGACCCACGGGTCGCGTTCAGTCATCAGGATGCCGAAGACGATCATCTGGCTTGCGAGCAGGATGCGAAACACGGCGATGCGACCAATCTTGTCCGATAACAGCCCCCAGAAGAGTCGGCCGATGCCATTACACAGCGAGCTGATGGCAATGAGCGTGGCGCCGTATTCGGCAAGCACACGCGGGTCGAGGCTCGGGTCGGCAAGCCCCCAGACATCCTGCAGCAAAGTCGACTGGAAACTAATGACCGAAATCCCAGCCGAAATGTTGAAGAAGAAGATCAGCCACATCATGACGAATTCGCGCGTTGTGAGGCAGCGACGAACATAATTCGGGTTGTCGATGCCGAAGGGCTCAGGCGGAGCGAAAGCGGATTTGGTCGGGAGCGCGAAGCTCTTCGGCGGATCTCTGATGAGCAGGCTAAAGGGAATGAGAATGAGCGCAAAAATAATGCCGAGCCACATGAAGGTGAGCGGCAGGTCATCGTTCGTTTGCACCACAAGAAAAGGCGCGAGCAGCTTGCTCAAGAGAAAAGCCCCGACTCCGAATCCCATGACAACAATGCCTGTCGCCAGCCCCTTGCGGTCTGGAAACCACTTGGCAACAGTCGCCACAGGCGTCACATAGCCGAAGCCAATGCCAGCGCCGCCAATCACGCCGTAGCCGATATAGAACAGCGGCAGGCTCTCGATGTGTAGCGCGAACGCGGCAATCAGGTAGCCGAGCGCGAACAGCAAGCTACCTGCAAGCGCGAGCTTTCGAGGCCCGAGCCTTGGCAGTGCACCGCCCGCCCATGCCGCAGAGACGCCGAGCGAGAAGATGGTGACGCCGAAGGCGATGGCGGTGTCGGTGTAGGTCCAACCAAGCTGGCTCACCAGCATGATCTGGAAGAAGCTCCACGCATAGACTGTGCCAAAGCAAAGCTGCAAGCCCGTGCAAAGGAGCACGATGACCGAGCGTTGCAGATACCTGTAGGATGTGGACATTGATGGATGCCGGGCTACTTGGCTGCTTGCGGTTCCACCCTGTCTGGATCAACGATTTTGGCGAAGTAGAGAAACAGCCTTGCAAGCTGGCCAGCTTCATCGTCGCGCTCCAAGAGCGGGTTTTGGGTGGCCTGCTCCCCCTTTTGCTCCTGCGCGAGTTGCACAGCGTAGGCAAGCAGCGCCGAAACCGGCTTGGCAGCGAGGTTCACAAGCCAGATGGCGGCAAAGATGCCAGCGATGAAGATTGAGGAAATCAGGTACATCTGACGGCCGACCGCACGTTGAATCTTCAGCGAAATGAGACTCTTGTCCATACCAATATACACCGACCCCGCGACGCCGGCGAGAATCGGGCTGCCGACCTCAATGTAGTTTTCGGCGTCCGAGAAGCTGCGCTCGATGCTGTCCGTGCCTGCTCGGTCTGAACTCAGAATCTCTTCGGGGATGCCTGGCACGAAGGTGTGGGCGAGAAACTCACCGTCTTCATTGACGATATAAATGTAGTTGATGCCTTGGATTTCAAGGAATTGGTCGATGAGCGACTGCAGGGCTGACAAGTCGCGATTCAAGATGATGTCTACGCTGGCATCGGCGATTGTCTTGGCGATGCCCTTGCTGTTGGAGACGTATTCTTCGGAAAGCTGCGAATCGACGGTCGCGATGCACACCCAGGAAGTGGACACCGCAATGATGCCGAAGAGCAAGAAAATGCCGAACAGGGTTCTTTGAAACAGTCGCTGAATGTTCATGGTGTGTTCTCTTTAGGAAAACCGGGCGCTCCAGTCGTACAAGGGAATGAATCGACCTTCTTCGACCACGGTGTAGTAAAGCCGTCGCATGCCTTGCCGGCGCTCGGGCGAAAAGGAAATCAGTTCGCCGATGCCAAGGTCGAAGTCTTTGATGCTGAAGACCGCTTCTTCAAGGCGTTCTCGGCTTGGCGCATCGCCAAGGCGATTGAGAATCTCGACGAGCAGCTTGGCGTTGACGAAGCCTTCAAGACTCACGAAGCTCTTGTCAAAAGGCTGGTAGTCGGCCTGGTAGAGGTCGCCCGGCACCTTGGGGTTGTAGCGGCGCATGAGTTCGCCGTATTCCTTGACGACCGGAATGCTTTCGTCCTCGTAGCTCGGCACGACTTGTGAGTTGACGAGGTGGCGTGAATAGCGGTCGCTCGCCTCTGTGCCCTCGCTGATCAATTGCAGCAGATTCTCGCTGCCGACGAAGGACAGGTTGGCGATTGGGATTTCCAGCCCGGCGTCAACCGCATCGCGCAGAAACGCTGCGCAAGCACCATAGGCGCCAATGCATATGACCGCCTGCGGATCGGATTTCTTGAGAATCTCGACCTGATCGCGCATGCTGCTTGAAAAGCGCGAGCCGCGCTTGTACGTGGCTTCGCCGACGATGCTTTCGCCATAGGCACTTAAAGCCTTGCGCACGCCCGCCCAGCCGCTGCGCCCATAGGCGTCGGCTTGATAGAAGACGGCGATGCGCGTTCGACCAACGCTTAGAAAATTATCAACGAGACCTTGGGTTTCTTCACGATATGAGGCGCGCAAATTGAACGCGAATTCCCCGTAGGGCGGTTCGCGTTGTGGCTGCGCGCCGGTGAAGGGGAAGAACAGCAGGATGTCTTCTTGCTGGAATTTCTTGAGAATCGGTAGTACGCGCGTGACCGTGGGTGTGCCGACATAGCCAAAGAGCGCAAACACCTTATCCTCAAGCAAAAGCTTCATGGTGTTTTGCACGGATGGCACAGGCTGATAGCCATCGTCATAGAGTTTGAGCACGACTTCACGACCACGAACACCGCCTTGTCCATTGATGTGCGCGAAATAGGCTTGGGCGCCACGATAGAGCTCAATGCCGAGTCCGCGCGAAGGGCCTGAAAACGCGGCAGACGTACCAAGAACGATCTGGCTGTCAGAAACGCCCTCGCTGGCGAGGCTTTCCTGCGCAAGCGCGAGCCTCGTCACAAACGGCAGCGCAAGGCTGCCAGCGATGCTGGTTTTCAGGAGATTCCGCCTAGTCAGCAGAGGCATCGTTGCGTGATCCGGTCGATTCGTTGGGGCATGTACGCATACTCTATCCCATTCAGCAATTGGGCATGACAAAAAATCTTGCGATCATGCCATTCGGGCCGTTGTTGAATGGAAATTGCGTGCCTATAGTGTCATTGTCATTTTGAACACGAGAGGGTCGCGCCCGCAAGGGCACAGTCAGGCGGCGCAAATAGGACGGCTCATGGGCGAAGCGCAAATCAAGCGTCGGGTCATTCCGGTCTCGAATCGCGAAGTGCATCTGCTGACCGCTGGCAGCGGCAGTCCGTTGCTGCTCGTGCACGGCTCCCCGAATTGCAGTGATGCGCTGCGTCCGCTAATCGACTTTCTTGCCAAAGAGTTTTTGGTGATTGCGCCAGACACGCCGGGCAACGGCGAGTCCACGCCTTTGCGTGAAGGCGCCGAGACGCTTGGCGACTATGCGGATGCATTGCTTGATCTGCTTGATGCGCTCGGCCTTGACAAGGTCGGCGCCTATGGCTATCACAGCGGCGCGAGCTTCGTGGCCGAGCTTGGGCGTCGCTATCCGCATCGGCTCTCTGCACTGGTGTGCGATGGATTGCCGATTTGGAGCGAGCGTGAGCTGCGCGAGTTCGAGGGCGGGTTTTTTCAATCCTACGCCCCGGTGCATGATGGTTCGCATCTGATGCGCCTGTGGTCGAGATTGATCGATCAGAATTGGTATTTTCCTTGGCATCGGGGCGCCGATGGTCGCGACGTCAAGTTTGATCTCAGTGACACTGCAAGATTGCACCAACGAGCGATGGAACTGCTCGTCGCGGGCGATGCGTATATGGCACCCTATCAAGCAGTGCTTGAAGCAAACGCTGCAGAGCGGGTAAGTGCGCTCAAGGTGCCCACGCTTGCGATATGTCATGTCGATGATGTGATCGCCCGGCATTTGCAGCGCCTGCCGAACTCACCCATGCTGCAACGCAGTCGCTTCAAAAGTCGAAAGCATATGCGGTTTCGGATGCGCGACTGGTTCGCCGAGCATTCGCAGGCTTCGACCATGCCGACATCACACATGTTCAGGCAAGGTCAAAATCGCTTTGTGGACGTGCGCTCCGGGCAAGTATTCGTGCGTGGTGCGAGCGACCCGAATGCCATGTGGCTGCATGATGTCGGCGAATCGAGCCGAACCGCTCCTGCGAACAGAATGAGCTTCGACTTGCCGGGACACGGATTGACCGACATCGAGTGTCCTCTGAATCCCTATGACTTAGTGAATATGATCGAGGATATCTTTGATGTCCTTCACGCCGATTCGACAGCGCCAAGCGTTCTTGGTGTTGGCCTTGGCTATCAACTCTCCAATATGCTTGCCGGAGCGCAATCGGAGCTGCGCTCAATGGCCTGCGGAGTGCCCGAAATCGAACCACGTTGGGATGGCGGTCATCTCGTTGCAGCTTGGCACTATTGCAGATTTCGAAGCCAATATCGTCGCTGGGACAATCGTATTCCGCAGGGGCGGCTCAATCATCCCCTGCCGAGCCCAGAAGAACTCAATCTGCAAATGATCGACCTGCTGCGCGCGGGCGATCTCACATTGCGGCGGCTATTGCCATTCTCAATCTCCGACCTCTTCTAACTTGCTTTTCTCTCAGCCCCCCGAAATGTCATAAAGACATATCAATGTGGTTTAATTCCCATTGCCATGTCCGCCTATCTCGTCATCACCGCACAGCTTCACGACCGGGAGGCTTTTCTTGCCGGGTATGCGCGCGAGGCGGCGGCGCTTGTCGAAGCCTTTGGTGGTGAATATCTTGTCCGTGCGCCGGGCATTGACATTTTGGAAGGCGAGCATCCGGGCGGGTCGCTGGTGATTTCCAAGTGGCCTGATAAAGCTGCCGCGCTTGCCTTTTGGCGCTCGCCTGAATATGCGCAGGCGAAGAAGCTGCGCGAAGGTGTTGCCGATTGTCAGGTTCTGCTCATAGAGGGGTAGCGCTCTGTGAATGACGCGCCAAGAATTCGTAGCATCATCAAGCGCACCACGCTGATGGTGCGCGATATGAACAGGAGTCGGCGCTGGTACGAGTATGTGCTCGGCATGAAGACTTGGCTTGATCAGGAGTTCATTATTTCGGGCGAAGGCATTGCGGTGGGAGCGAAGGGCGACAAGACGCACCTTGTCATTATGAAAGCCGAGGACGACAAAATTGGCATGATTGGGCTCCTGCAATGGCTTGACCCGATGCTACCTGCCCCTGAGATTCCAACCGCTGTCAACTACGGGCTGCCGGTGTTTGTGGTTGAAACCGACAATGCCGCCGAGCTCGCGCGTCGCGCTGCGGAACTTGATACGCGCGTGTACGCCGCGCGGCACGAATTCACCGTGACCGGCGCGCACGGGGAGAAGCGACACCTCGCGGGCACGTCGATCTTCGATCCAGACGGACACTTCTTTGAATGCAATCAAGTGTTGTCCGTTGAAGAACCGGGCGCAGCATGAGTATTCGCCTGCAACGCGCCAACTTCCTCGTCTCCGACATGGCGGCGGCGCTGCGCTTCTACGTTGATGTGCTCGGCATGGAGGTCGCCTTCAAGAAAGAAGATCGAGGGACAGGTTACTCGCATGTTGTGTTCGGTATCGAGCCGGGCGTGAAAGTCGATTTCGTGGGGCTCAGCACGCCGACACAGCCACGTGTCATGGCGCTCACGCAAGTGCCGGGGCTTGTCTCACAGCCGCAGCCGCGACGCTCGGCCATTGTCCTTGATGTCGAGGATGTGGACGGCATCGTCAAGCGTGCCGAAGCTGGCGGCTTCCATATGTTTGAAGAAGAAAAACTCGTCACGCACGATGGTCGCGTCGGGCGCGAGATCGGCATTCTTGATGACGATGGCAACCTTGCGGTGATTTATCACATCACCGGCTGGGTCTGAGAGACTTCCATGAGCGATAGCGAGGGCTTCCCAACCCCACGCCGCGCATGGGCGATGGTCTCGCTGTTGACTGTCGCTTATGTAGTGTCGTTTGTTGATCGCTATATCCTGAGTTTGCTAGTTGACCCCATCAAAGCCGACCTTGGGCTCACCGACTTTCAAATGGGCTTGTTGCTTGGCCCCGCTTTCGGCATCTTCTATGCGACGATGGGTCTGCCCCTTGGCTTGCTTGCTGATCGCTCGCGACGCACTTGGATAGTTGCCGCAGGCATCACCCTCTGGTCGGCTGCGACGGCCCTCTCAGGATTCGCCAAAAACTTCACGCAAATGTTCATCGCGAGGCTCAGCGTTGGTGTCGGCGAAGCGACCTTGAGCCCCTGCGCCATGTCGCTGATTGCGGATTCCTTCCCGGAGGAGCGGCGCGGCAAGCCAATCGCCATGTACGGCAGCGCTATCTCCGTTGGCTCGGCGATTGCCGCGTTGCTCGGTGCTGCCGTGCTCACCTGGGCGAAGGCTTCGGGCGGCGTCTCGCTCCCCGTCGTTGGCACGCTCGCGCCGTGGCAGGTGGCGTTCCTGACTGTCGGAGTGCCGGGTGTCTTGCTTGCGATTCCCTTCCTGCTGATGCGCGAACCTCGTCGCAGGTCAGTATCAACCGAAGGTTCACCTTCGCATCTCGGACATATGTTTCGACATGTCGCTCGTCACGGCCTGACCTACGCCTGCTTCATGCCGGTGTTCTGCTTCATGACTATTGTTGCCTACAGTCACGGCTGGCTCGCGGTCACCTTTGATCGCACCTACGGATGGCCGGTTGAGAAGTACGCGCTCTACAACGGCTTGACGCTGATTATCCTAGGTCCCTTGTCGGTCATGTTTGCCGGGTGGCTCTCTGATCGGTTGACCGCACGCGGCATCAGCGATGCGCCGATGCGCATTGCCGTCATCGGTTTCTTCATCGGCGCCCCGCCCGCCATGTTCGCCACGCTGCTCGACAACGGGATCCTCGCCTTCATTCTTCTGGCATCGGCCAATATCGGCTTGGCCTTCACGTCCTCAGTTGGCGTGACAGCACTGCTGAAGATCGTGCCACCGCGCATTCGCGCGCAGACGGTGGCGCTCTATTACATGAGCATCAGCCTGACGGGGCTTTTCCTCGGCCCGACGCTTGTCGGCCTATTCAACGACACCTTGTTTAGCGAAATCGAAGACGGCGTGCGATACAGTATTGCTGTGATCCCGGTCATCTTCGGCCTACCGATCATGTGCCTCGCACCGCTGACCTTGAAGCTCTACCGAAGGGCGCTCGAAAAGCGCCTCATCGACGAATAGTCAGTCGAGTACCAGCCAAGGCTGGCGCTCGAAATGCTTTGCTTCAAAGGCGTCAATCTCTTGGCGCTGCTTGAGCGTCAGTTCAATGTGATCAAGCCCTTCAAGCAGCCGCTCGCGTGCGGCCGCAGGCGTGTCGAAGGCGATGCGTTCATCGGCGGCGAGCAGCTCTTGTCGCTGAAGATCAATGAAAGGGCAGTTTTTTGTGGGATTCTTCAGCACCCATTCGGCGATTCGCTCAACACTAGGCAGGGGTAGAGACACCGGCAGCAGGCCGTTGGCGAGGCAGTTGCGGTGAAATATCGCGCCAAAGCTCGCTGCGATGATCGCCCGAAACCCAAACTCGGCGAGCGCCCACACCGCCTGCTCGCGTGACGAGCCGCACCCGAAGTTTTCGCCCGCAAGGAGGATGGTTGCCTGCGAAAAAGGTGTTTGATTGAGCACAAAGGCTGCATTTGGCTGTCGTGAATCTGGCGATTGATAACGCCAATTAGCGAACAGTCCCTCGGCGAGGCTCGTTTTGGAGACCTGCCGCATTTCGCGCGACGGGATAATAGCGTCGGTGTTGACATTGCCATAGAGGACGCCAGCATCGGCGAGCGGCGCTGCGATGCCTTGATGTTGAACGAACGCCCTGCTCATTGCGAGCTTAGTGCTCCGTATGGAGCACTAGGGAAGGTCTTGTCTGATTGAATTATGCTGTGGGCGCCCCCTGATGGGGTCGCCCACAGGCGGTGGCAGGACCGGGAAGGTCTCGTCCAGCATGG